>PARB01000002.1 GCA_002709505.1 Paracoccaceae bacterium
TGGGGGGCAATCCCATGAACCTGGATCGGTTCGGCGGGCCGGTGGCATTGAACGAGGCGCAGTTCGCGGACCTGATCGAGCTCTACATCGCGTATTTCAACCGGGCCCCGGACGCGACGGGCCTGTATTTCTGGGCGACGGCGTTCAGTAACGGACGGACCCTGGAAGAGATCGCCGCCCGGTTCGATACCGCAGACGAGACCCGGGCGCTGTACCCGGACGACTCGTCCAACGCTGAATTTGTCGAGGCAGTCTACAACAACGTTCTCGGGCGCGATCCCGATCAAGGCGGCTTCGACTTCTGGCTGGGGCATTTGAATTCGGGGACAATCCCGCGGGACGTTTTTATTTCGAGACTTCTCAACGGGGCGCAAGGCACGGATATCGATTATATCGAGAACAAGGTCGATATCGGCATCTACTTCACCGTCATCAAAGGCATGTCGGACCCTCTGAATGGCCTCGAAGTCATGGAACTGTTCGATGGATCGCAGCAGAGCATCGAAGACGCCATCGATACCACGGATCAATTTTATGCAGATGCGCTGGACCCGACGAACGGCGAATTCCTCATGCCGCTCGTCGGCGTGCTGGACGATCCGTTTGCGGTGGTGTGAAATCTCGACAATGCATGAGATCTATGAAGGCTGAGGTCCTGCGGATTTTGCCAGGCATGGCGGGGTGTTCCAATTTTGCGTCTTTCGACTCCGAAACGCAGGTCCAGGGTGCATGATGTTGATCCGGCCGCCCTCATCGGATAGAGGACGGCCAACGGATTTCATCACATAAGAAGGCAACGCTCATGGCCAAGATCACCATCGACGGCACCGAATACGAGACCGACGAGCTGTCGGACGACGTCAAGCGGCAGGTGCAGAACGTGTCCTATTGCGATCGCAAGATCGAGGAGCTCAAGAACGAGGCGGCGGTCATCCAGACGGCGCGCAACGCCTATGCCCGCTCGCTGAGCGAGATGCTCACCGCCGAAACCAGCAAGACGAGCTGAGGGCGGAGCGCGCCCCGATGACCGGTATCCGGCGCTTTACCACGGATTACGTGCCGGTTGAGGACCGCATGCGGCTCTCATTGGAGCGGGATGACGGTGCCGTGCGTATCCTGTGGCTGACACGCCCCTTGCTGAACAAGCTGGTGGTGCAACTGGTCAGGCGGATCGATGCCGCCGCGCCGTCGGGCGTGTCCACGGACAGGCCGCTGAAAAGCGGGGCGCAACAGCGATTCACCCAGCAGGCCGCAGAGGCATCCCTGAAGCCGCAAGAGCCCGTCCGGGTCGGGACCACCGCCCGGCAGGCGGGGGTTGCGATGCTCGTGACCAGCATCGGCCTGCGCGACGGGCAGGGGGGGCTGTGCGTGGAATTCAAGGGCGGCAAACATGTGCTGGAGGCGGTCCCCTTCACCGGGGACGCCCTGCGGCAATGGCTGGGTGTGCTGCACAAGTGTTATTGCCAGGCCGGGTGGGGCGGCGATTTCTGGCCCGGCTGGATCACCCCGGACCACTCCCCGGCCAACATGGCGCGGATGAATTGACCAGAGTCGGCAACGCATGCGCGGATACCACTCTCCGTGCCAATGAGGCGGGATGATGACTTGTGCCGATGGAAACAATTTCGAGGCTATGCTAGTGTATAGCGAAATTCATATGCCCCGGGCTGCGGAGACTTCGTGAAAATGCGCCAGAAAACCTCGCTCGAGACAGCCTATGGCAGGTTCCGGTCCACGTTCATCGCGACCGTCGTCTTCAGTTTCTTCACCAATCTGCTGATGTTCGTCGGCCCGATCTACATGCTGCAGATCTACGACCGGGTGCTGTCGAGCCGGAACGAGATGACCCTGATCATGATCTCGGCAATCGCGATTGCCATGCTGGTCAGCTACGGGTTGCTCGAATTCACACGCTCGCGCCTTCTGGTGCGCGCGGGGATGCAGTTCGACGAGGTTCTCGCGAATCCCGTGTTCCACCGTGTCGTCAAGCAGCAGACAGCCCTGCCGGGCAGCAATGCGCAGGTCGCCCTGAGCGATATCGACAAGGTGCGGGAATTCATGACCGGGCAGGGGATTCTCGCGTTTTTCGACGCGCCCTGGGTGCCGCTGTTTCTCGCCCTGTGTTTCGCGTTCCATCCGTGGCTGGGTCTCGTGGCGACCATCGGGGCCGTCATCATCTTTGGCCTGGCGCTCGCCAATGAATTCGCGACCCGCAACGCCCTGCAGGATGCCAGCAAGGCGTCGCAGGGGGCCAACCATTTCGTCAACACCACCATGCAGAACGCCGAGGTCATCCGCGCGCTCGGCATGGAAAAGCAACTGACCAAGCGTTGGCTCAACCAGCATGACGACATGCTGGTCCACCAGGCAAAGGCCAGCGATCGCGCCGGCTCGATCATGGCGTCGTCGAAATTCGTGCGCATGAGCCTTCAGGTGGCCATCCTGGGGACAGGGGCCTTGCTGGCCATCCAGCAGCTTATCTCGCCCGGCATCATGATCGCGGCGTCGATCGTGATGGGCCGCGCGCTGGCGCCGGTGGAACAGGCCGTCGGCCAGTGGAAGCAGTTCGTCAACGCGCGATCCTCCCACAAGCGGCTGAAGCAACTGTTCGCTAACATCTCGGAACAGGAAGAGCGGACCGAACTGCCGGAGCCCAAGGGGAACCTGAAGGTAGAGCAACTGTTCGCGACCGTTCCGGGCACCCGGGACGCGCTGCTCAGGGGGATCAGCTTCTCCATCAACCAGGGGGAAGTGCTTGCGATCATCGGCCCCAGCGGATCGGGCAAGTCCTCTCTCGTCCGGCATCTTGTCGGGGCCATGACGCCGGCCGCCGGTGCCGTGCGTCTGGATGGGACCGAGATGCACCATTGGGATCCCGAACAGCTCGGGCGTTACCTTGGCTACCTGCCGCAGGATGTGAAGCTCTTCGGCGGGTCTGTCGCTGAAAACATCTCACGGTTCGAAGACGATCCGGAGGACGCCAATGTCGTCGCCGCCGCCACCCTGGCCGGCGCGCATGACATGATCCAGAAGCTGAGCAATGGCTATGAGACCAATGTCGGCGATGGCGGCATGTTCCTGTCCGGCGGGCAACGGCAGCGCGTTGGCCTCGCCCGGGCCGTTTACCGCTATCCCAGCCTCGTGGTTCTGGACGAGCCCAACTCCAACCTGGACAGCATGGGCGAGAAAGCGCTCGTTTCCTGCATCCAGGAACTCAAGGCTATGGGCAAGACCGTCGTTCTGGTAACCCACAAGACCAATCTGCTTGCCCTGTCCGACAAGACCCTGATGCTGATGAATGGCACGGTCGAGAAGTTCGGCCTGACCAAGGACTTCTTTCAACAGCCGCAAGCCGCGCCGGCTGCGGAAAAAGCGCAGAAAGCCGCGTCCGGGAACTCGCCCGCGGTGGTTCAGCTGTCCACATCCGAAAAGGATGAGAGCTGACAGCGCCCGCTTGTAAAAACGGGTTTCCGGACAATATCGGAACCGGACCAAGCCACACAAGGACGTGCCGTACATGGCCATCAAACCGAGCCCGAAACCGATTGCCATCATGGGATACGCGATCGTGTTCATCACGTTCGGCGTATTGGGGGGCTGGGCCGCCGTCGCCAAGCTCGACAGCGCCGTCTTCGCGCCGGGCACGATCTCTCTGGAGGGCAACCGCAAGGTCGTGCAGCACCTCGAAGGCGGGATCGTGGAAGAAATCCGCGTGAAAGAGGCCGACATGGTCAATGAAGGCGACGTCCTGTTGCGCCTCAGCGGTGTCGAGGCATACTCCAACCTCGAGGTCATCAAAACCCGGCTGAACATGGCCCGGGTCGCCGAAGCCCGCCTCCTGGCAGAACGCAAGATGGCGGACCGGATCGACTTGCCGGACGACATTGACCCCGATACCGCATCGAAAGACCTGAAGGCGGTGATTGCGGATCAGAGGGATCGCTTCAAGGCCCGCCGCTCCATCATGAAATCCCGGACCGACATCCTGTCCAGCCGGATCGATCAGACGAAGGAACAGATCGAGGGGCTCGAGCTTCAGAAATCCGCCCTGGAACGCCGCGTCGAAAACTTCAGCCACATGGTCGAACGGATGCGCAGCGGCCAGGAAAAAGGCCTGGTCCAGAGCAATGTCCTGTCGCAGCGCGAAGACGAGATGATCCAGATCGAGGCGTCCCTCGGGCAGGTGATTTCCGAAATCGCACAAGCCCGCAACGTCATCAGCGAAACCGAGCTGGAGGCGCTCCAGATCGAGCAGGAATACCGCGAGCGCGCCAATTCCGAACTGGAAGAAGTCCGCTCCGAGATATCGGAACTCGAACAGCGGAAAACGGTCGCCGAAGACATTCTCGGCCGCACGGAGATCCGTGCCCCCGGGTCCGGCACGATCCAGAACCTGAAGGTTCACACCGTGGGATCCGTGATCAGGGCGGGCGATGTCCTCATGGAGCTGGTTCCCGAGAACGAAGAGCTGATCGTGAACGCACGGGTGTCGCCACGCGATATCGACAACGTGTCACCGGGGCTCGAGACCGAGGTCCGGTTCACGGCCTTCAAGACGAAACTCACACCGATCATGCTGGGCAAGGTCGAATCCGTTTCCAATGACGTCATCACGCCGGAAAACCCCCAGGAGATGCCCTATTACCTGGCCCGTATCGACGTGGATGACAAAGATGTCCCCAAGGACATCGAAGGCCGCCTGACGGCCGGGATGCCGGCCGATGTCATCATCACGACGGGGGAGCGGACGGTGTTGAATTTCATCGCGTCACCCCTGCTCGACGCGGTCCGCAAGAGCCTGATCGAAGAGTGAACGTTGCCAGCGGAGCGCCCGGACAGGTGCAGACCGGACGGGGACATCTGGCGACTGATGCGATGCATGGCAGGATCGTTGCCTGCCGCCTTGACAACAGAAGACCGCGCATATGTAAGAACCTCGAAACCGGAAGCAGAGCGGTCCACGTGTTTCCCGAGGCAGCCAGAGCAGGCGAAGGCGCACGCCCGACCCCCGCGGGAGATCAGCGATCTCGCTACAGGAGACAGGTGAAAATGGTGAATGCTGATCTGCATCACGGCATGGCTGCAAGCGTCCTTCAATGACGGATCGGACGCGGTGCATATTGCTGATTGGTGCCAGTGGATTCGTTGGCCGGCACCTCCTGGAAAATCTGGAAGCGCATTTCGGCGCAACCGCCCGTATCATCGCCACCGCGCGCACTCCGAGACATGATGAAATCGCGCTCGACCTGACCGACGCTCGTGCGGTTCGGGAGTTGTTGATACGCGAACGCCCCACCCACATCGTGAACCTGGCAGGCATTTCTTCACCCAACGAAGTGGAAGGCAAGGTTGCCGAGGCATGGAACATCCATGCGTCCGCGGTTGAGGCCCTCGGCAGGATTATTCTCGAGGAGCTGCCGGAGACATGGCTTCTTCATGCAAGCTCGGGGCTTGTTTACGGGCGCACTGCGAACAACGGCCCGCTGCGCGAGACAGACATACTGGCCCCCATGGACATGTATTCCGTGACCAAGGCGTCGGGAGATCTTGCGCTCGAAGTGCTTGCAGGGCGCGGGCTGCGATGCCTGCGGCTCAGGCCGTTCAATCACACGGGCCCGGGACACCCGGAAACCTTCGCGATACCGTCCTTTGCAGCACAGATCGCACGGATCGAAGCCGGGTTGCAGGCCCCGGTTTTGAAAGTCGGCAATCTCGAAGCTGCCCGGGATTTCCTGGATGTCCGGGACGTGGTCAGTGCCTACACCAGGGTGATAGAAGCAAGCGACCACCTCAAGCCGGGCTGTATATTCAATGTCGCCTCCGGGCATGCGCGACCGATATACGAACTCGTCGAGATCCTCATCTCGCAGAGCCGTGTCGATGTTAAGATCGAGCCGCAGGCGCACCTTTTGTCTCGTCCAAGCGAGGTGCCAAAGCTTATCGGGGATGCGTCTGCTCTGCGGAATGCGGTCAACTGGACGCCGAAATACGATACCGTCGACATGCTGAAATCCGTGCTCGATTATCATCGCAAGTCGTTATGCGAGCGTGCCGGATAAGCCGTGACGGCTGGAACATGCGTGCCGGCACGCCTCTGTGTTCTGCTCCTTCCGTTTCCCGCTTCAAACGCGCGGTTCCGACTGACCTGCTGTCCAGTGAAAAGGTCTCGATGACACGTCCTCAAGCGCCGTCTGAGGCAACTGCGCGCGCTTCAGGGTTCTTGTCGAGGGGGGTGGCATTTGTTCTCTCGGAACATCCAGCAGGTCGAGGGATTCAAGGAAATCATCATAGATGATCGACTTGATCACCGAGATGGTGCCGTCTTCCAGGCTGGTCATCATCTTCGCACACCCGTCCATGACAGCGTGCCCCCGGTCGGGAGAAACGTCTCTGTAAAGCCGTGAAGCATGGCCCGCGACGACAAGCAGGTCGCCCTGTGCAAATTGATAGAGCCGACCATCTATAAATCTCTCTGTCGGCGCCTCGAAATAAATCGCCTCGGGAAGAAAGTCCTGGTGCCATTTGACCGTGGGATGAGGCGGACATGGATACCCGATCCTGTCTGAAAGGATGTCCCAGAACCCGGACTCGGCAGAATAGTCCCGATGATGATTGAATGTCAGAATGCGCTCACGGCCGAAAAGCTCTATGCACCGTCTTATTCCGGGCGCGGAGCGCGCAAACATCGCCCGGTAGTTTGGCAACGGCCCGAAGAGGTCTGGCTCCTGTATCTCGGCAAAATCGCTCTTTGCCCAGAAATCAGGGATAAGCCTGTTGAGCGTGAAATGGACATACCAGGAAAAAATCTGGTCGACCCGTTCGCGCAAGCAGATGATGAACAGTGGCGCGGGATCGAAGGCTGCATGAATTCTCTCGATCGCGGACGGATCAAAGATGTATGTCGGCGTCGCGTCACAGGCCCATTCTGCTTTTGAATTACTCTCGAAATGGGCAAAAAACGCCTCCGCCGAGGGCTCTGCCGTCCTCGAAGAAAACAGGTGTATTTCCTTGTGCAGGCTCTTGTAGTCGCGTGCGGCCCCACACTCCAAGAGCGAGTGGGTCAGGAATGTCGTGCCCGATTTGGGCATGCCCGGAATGAACAAGGGCCATGGCGGAGCATGATCACCCATCGAGGTCTTCTGCATTCTCCGGTCTCCAGAGACAAACCTCCCGACCCGGCGCAAGACTTCAGGCATAAACATAATCGATCCCGCCTTAAGGGTGCGCAAGACGCAGGAGGTGAGTGACCAGCAACGCGATCCTGATGCCGGAAGATTGAAAGGTCAACGTGACCACATCACGCCGAAAAGCCGGTGCCGGATAATCTCTTCAAAAGCCTCAGTGGCTGCCTGCGGGGCGAATGCCCGAACCGGCACGGCTCTTCGTCTCATAAACGGTCGTTTGTGAGACATTCTTGGCACCTCCTTGTTTTTCAGGCCGCGAGATGCCGCAAAAACGCTGTCCAAAACCACTTTGGTTTTGAGACGTTTTTGGGGTCGAGTCCGGCTGAGTGCAGAATAGGGCGCTAAGGGTTTTTAGCCCGGATTGCCAGCATAATGACCCTTCGCCGCGCCGTACACGAAGTGGTAAGACCGGACTCTGCTGCAGCTCGCAGCAGGCTGCCGAAGATCCGCTTTTCCCGGGTGACTGTGACTTACTGGAATCGTTTCCGTAGCATGTTGCTGAGTGCGTCAACGATTGTCACGGTGGCCAAGATGACGATCAGAACGGCCGACACCTGGGGATAGTCCAGCAGGCGCAGCGATCCGACGAGTTCGGTTCCGATCCCGCCTGCACCAACCATTCCCATGACGGTCGAGGCGCGGAAATTGTATTCCCACCGATACATTGTGACGTCAGCGAATTGCGGGAAGACCTGGGGCATTACACCATGGGAGATAACTTGAAGAGACGTGGCGCCAGAGGCTTCGGCGGCTTCGATGGGCGCGGGATGCGCGTGTTCGATGGCTTCGGCGAAGAACTTGCCGACCATGCCAATCGAATGCAGGCCCAGGGCCAGCACGCCCGGCAGCATTCCAAAGCCAACGGCGGCAACGAAGATGATGCCCATGATGAGTTCGGGGATGGAGCGTAGCGTGTTCAGCACGAGGCGCGCAGCCTGATAGGCCCATTTGTTCGGTGTCGTGTTCCGTGCCGCAAGAAAGCCGAGCGGGACCGACAGGACGACGGCCAGTGCGGTGCCGGCCACCGACATGGCGAGCGTTTCGATCATTGGCTCGACCCATTGACGCCAGCGGGTGAAATCGGGCGGCACCATTTCGGCGAAGAGCGTGCCGATAGCGGGCAGACCGTCGGCCAGCCGCCCGCCATCGAGCATTCCGGTCAGCCAGAGACAGAGGACAATGATCGCCACGATGCCTCCGATCTGGAGAAGGAGACGCCGCCGCCCTTTGCGATCCGCCGCAAGAATGGTGTCGGCGGTTTGGGGCGTATTGGTCTGGGCAAGGGTCATCGCGGCGTCTCCTCTTTTGGGATCAGTCGGTTTGCAGATTGCTGCGGATATCGCGGATGATGTCGTAATCGGCATCCGTGATCGCGGCGAAACCGTCCGCCTTGAATGGGCCAAGAACCGCATCGCCGACCTCGGTGCCGGGTTCAAGATCAAGAAAGGCGTTGCGGATGCTGTCCTGCAGCTCCTGCGTCATGTCGGTGCGCATGACCCATGGGTACTGCGGAATATCGGCGGAATATCCCAGGATCACCAGATTGTCGGGGTTCACCGTGCCGCGCTCGACGAGGCGTTCAAAGATTGGACGGCTCAGGCCACCGACCTGGGCGTTGCCAAGTTCGACGTTGCGGGCCACGGCGTCATGGGCGCCGGTGAAGTTTTCGTTATAATCCTCGCCAGTCGCGACGTCTTCAAGCAGCATCGTGTATTTCGGGGCGAAGTGGCTTGATGTCGATGCCTGATCGCCAAAGGCGACGTCCACGCCGGACCCTTCGATATCTGCGATGGAACTGATGCCCGCCTCCGCGTTAGCGATGAGGACTGCCTGATAGGTCGTGCTGCCACCGCTGATACGGGCCGCGAAGGGCTCGATATCTAGGTCGCTGCCGTCCATGCGATCCTTTGCGATCGTATAGGAAGCGGGGCCGAAATAGGCGACGTCGATGCGGCCAAACCGCATGGCTTCAATCATCGATGAATAGTCGGTTGTGACGATCAGATCGATGTCTCTGCCGAGCGTCTCTTCGAGATGCGCGGCAAGAGGTTCGTTGTCCTGGATCACGGTCGCCGCGTTTTCGTCGGGCAGAAGTGCCACGCGCAACGTATCAGGATCATGGTCACCGGCGGCGAAGGCGGCGCCAGCCAGCAGAGTCGCGGCGATGGCGTAGGTGGTCGATTTCATCTTTGGGTCTCCTATGATGATGAACTCAAGTCGCATCCTGCCCGGTCGATCCATAGATCTGGGTCAGGACAGTTTCGGAAAGCTGTGTGGGCGGGCCGTCGAAGACGATCTGCCCACCGGCGAGGCCGATGATCCGGTCCGCAAAAGCCTTGGCGTAATCGAGCTGGTGCAGACTGACGATCACCGGAATGCGGTCTTCCTTGCAGATCGAGCGCAGGACGTTCAGCACGCGCTCGGATGAGGCCGGATCGAGCGACGCTACAGGCTCGTCGGCGAGGATCATCTTCGGCTCTTGAGCCAGCGCACGCGCGATGCCGACGCGCTGCTGCTGGCCACCCGAGAGGCTGTCGCAGCGCGTCAGCGCTTTTTCGAAAAGGCCCACGCGTGTCAGGCACTCAAGGGCCAGCCGTCGTTCCTCTTCCGAGAAACCAACAAGGGTGCGCCAGAAGGAATGCCGCCCAAGCCGGGACAAGAGGACATTGTGCATTGCCCCCATCCGGCCGATAAGCTGGTGTTGCTGGAAGATCATCGCCGTATCGCGGCGATGCGCCCGGATGGATTGAGTCGCATCCAGCGTTCCGATCTCCCGTGACAGGACCGCCCCGGATGTGGGCCGCACGAGCAGATTCAAGGTGCGCAGCAAAGTGGATTTGCCCGCGCCTGAAGGACCCAGCAACACCGTCAATTCGCCGTCTTCGAAATCAACGGTCGTCGGCTGCAATGCGACCGTGCCGTTCGGATAGATCACTTCGACCTGGTCCAGGCACAGGATTGGTGCCGCATCCGTCTTCGTATCGCTCCGATCAAAAGCCATCTGCTGCTGTCCCATATCGACCGATTCCCCTTCGTCACCCATTCTGCTACGCGATCAAAGCAACAGAATTATTACATATTGCGATTACCCTCTTGCCTTGATAGCAATGCGAAAAAAGGAAGGGATGACCTCAATGCGCGAAAAAATCATTGTGCCGAACTGGATCGAGGACGAGACACTGGCCACCCTACGGATGGTCGGCGAGGTCATTTCGAATGACAGCACAGAGCCGTTATCGTTCGAACGGCTGAAAGAGGTTTGTGCGGACGCAACTGCACTGATGGCCTTCATGACGGAAGCGGTGGACCGCGCATTTCTCGAAGCCTGCCCGCATCTGAAGATCGTGGCGGGGGCACTGAAAGGCTTTGACAACATTGATGTCACTGCCTGCACGGATCATGGCGTGTTGGTCACGATCGTGCCCGATCTGCTGACCGAACCGACGGCGGAACTCACGCTTGGGCTGATGATCGCTCTGACCCGGAACATGCGGGACGGCGATACGCACATGCGGACGGGCACCTACGCTGGATGGCGCGCGCGCTTTTACGGGGGCACGTTGCAGGGCGCTGTGGTCGGCGTCATCGGCGCGGGGGCTGTCGGGCGCGAAACACTGCGACTGCTATCCGGCTTTCGGGGAACGCGGCTTTATCACGATGTGACGCCACTGGATCCGACAACCGAGAAAGCGCTGAGCGCGCGCAAGGCTGCGCTGGACGAAATCGTGGCCACATCGGATTTCGTTGTTCTGGCGGTTCCTTTGACCGAGGCGACGCTTGGGATGGTCGATGCCGCATTTATCTCCCGCATGAAACCAGGGGCCTGCCTGATAAATCCTGCGCGCGGCAGCCTGGTCAATGAAGCCGACGTCGCATCCGCGCTCGAAACCGGCCATCTGGGTGGATACGCTGCCGACACCTATGAGATGGAAGACTGGGCCAGGCCCGACCGTCCACAGCACGTCCACCCCGCCCTGTTGGCTTCGGAGAAAACCGTTCTGACACCGCATATCGGATCGGCTGTGGTTGAGGTGCGGCGCGCCATCGCAGCCTCGGCGGCGGACAGCATTATCACAACGCTCAAAGGCGACCTACCCGAGACAGCGCTGAACCCCCAAGTCCTGAAAGGATAAGTGTGATGCTGAACCTGAGCCTTGTGCGGAGCTTTGTCGGTCTTGTCGAAGCGGGTAGTTTCCATGGCGCTGCGACCCGCTTGAAGATCGCACAACCGACAATTTCCCAGCATTTGCAAAAGCTTGAAGAGGATTTAGGCGTTCCACTGATCGAGCGTAGTCATGCTGGCAGCCGTCCGACACGGCATGGCGAACGCTTCCTGCCTCATGCGCGCCATCTGTTGAAATCTGCTGCACGCGCCGAGACCATCGCGCGCGACGACAGTCTGATCGTTGGGTGCAGTGGCAATATCGCCAGCTACTATATGGCCAAGGCGTTCAAAGGGTTTCTGGACGCGGAGGACTGGCGAGGCCGGTGGGAAATCACCTCGGCACCCAATCCCCGCATCGCCGAGATGCTACTGAGCCGGGAGATCGACATTGCGGCAATGGAATGGCCCCTTCCACACCCGGATGTCGCGGCAGAGCGGTGGCGCAGCGCGGAGATGATCGTGATCCTGCCCACCGACCATCCTTGGGCGGGCCGCCGCGAGATCACCGTCGAGGAGTTCCTCACACTTGAAATGATCGGCGGGGAAAGTGGATCCGGCACCGGCACGCTCCTGCGCGATGTGTTGGGCGACAGGGCCGGCGAACTGCGCACGCGCGCGAATGTCGGATCGACCGAAGCCGTCAAACAGGCTGTCATGTCCGGCTTGGGTGCTTCTATCATTCTCGCCGAAGCTGTAACCCATGAAATTGATACCGGCGCACTGATCGGTATTTCCATCAAAGGAATGGCGATGAAGAAGACATTCTTCACAGCCCGCCTGAAGACGATCAGAGACGACGAAATCGCAACAAAGCTGTCCCGCTTTCTAACTGGCTAGGACCGATCCGCAAACTGGCGCACGACTACATTTGATCTATGTAATGCAAAGCAATCACTCGGTGGCGGTTGGTCAGCACGGATCTTGATCCTGCCCGTTTCACTGAAGCCACCATCCATGCAGATCGCAGCATTGGTCAAAGTGGGCTTGGAGTCAGATTTCGCTGGCTGCTGATGAATGACCGGTGTTGTCGCTGCACGAGGTTTCATGGGTTTTCCATCATCCGCCTCCACCGATATTCACCTGTGAGGATAATATGTGCCCATCCGAGGGGCGAGATATGTGAGAGAAGATATGCGGGTGTATCGAGCCCAGCATTTTGTCGCGCGGCGACCGCAAAACCGAGTTGCTTGGTGTTCCAATAGATGATGATGGCGGTGAGCAGGTTCAGCCCTGCGATGCGGAAATGCTGGCCCTCAGTTGTACGGTCGCGGATTTCGCCTTGGCGACCGATCCGCAGTGCGTTCTTCAGGGCATGATGTGCTTCTCCTTTGTTGAGGCCAATCTGTGCGCGGCGCTGCATATCGGTATCAAGTAGCCAATCAATGATAAACAGCGTCCGCTCGATACGTCCGATTTCACGAAGGGCAATGGCCAGATCATGTTGCCGTGGCCGTGCTGCCAGTTTCTTCAGAAGCTGGCTCGGTTGCATTCTCCCGGAGAGCATCGTCGCGATGCAGCGCAACACGTCCGGCCAGTTGGCGATAATCGTGTTTTCGCGGATGCGGTCACCGGCCAGGCCTTTTAGTTCGTTCGGGACCCCATGACGATCAAAGACATGCAGCCGCTTTGAAGGTAAGTCCTTGATGCGCGGGATGAACCGGTAGCCGAGCAACGAGGTGGCCGCAAAGACGAGGTCTGTGAAGCCGCCCGTATCTGCGTATTGTTCTTTGATCCGTTTGCCGCTCGGGTTCATTAGCAGACCGTCCAGAATGTACGGTGCCTCGTTCACTGTAGCTGGGATCACCTGTGTGGCGAAGGGGCCATATTGATCTGATACATGGGTATAGGCTTTCAGGCCGGGCTCATGGCCGTACTTCGCATTGATCAGATTCATCGCCTCGCCCTGGCGTGTGGTGGGAAAGAACTGACCGTCACTGGAAGCGGTTTCACCAGCACCCCAGTATTTTGCCATTGGCAACCACGCCTGCGCCTCGATCACCATAGCCAGTGCCCGATTGATGGCCTCACTTTCCACGTGCCAGTTTGAGAGCCGGGCCAATTGCTTAAAGTTATGGGTACTGCTCGCCCCGGCCATTTTGCTGAGTCCAAGATTCAGACCCTCTGCGAGAACAACATTCAGCATGCCAAGCCTGTCTTTGCACGGTGCCCCGGTACGCAGATGGGTGAAGGCGTCAATGAACCCTGTGTCATTGGCCACCTCCGTGAGCATATCTGTGATCCGCACTTCTGGCAGGCGACGATAGAGGTCCAGGATCAGGCTATCGGCTTCAGCGGGAACGTCAGCTTCAAGGCGTTCGACGCGCAATCGCCCATCCTCGATGATCCCGCCTGGGAGGGCGCCGTTCCTGACTGCCTTGGCAAGCCTGTGCAGCCCGTCGTCCAGCCGTTGTTTTCGATCTGCAAGCCAGACTTCCGGCTTCAATGGCATCGACAATCCCATAGTCTGCGCGGCCTCGACCGGAACCAGAGCCTGTTTCAGGTCGCTGTAGCGGCGAGAATGAGCAAGCCAGACATCACCGGATCTGAAGGCCTCACGCAGATGGAACAGCACCGCGACAACCCAGAGACGGTCCCGGTTCGTTTCGGGGTCGCTGAGATGCCCTCGCCATTTTGATCGGGGCTGAAGAAATGGCGCAGAGCGGCTTGGAATATCTTGCCTGTCGCGGATCACATCGGCCGCCGCAAGCAAAGGCTGAGCCACACTGGCCCCTGTGATGTCCAATGTTGCCAGCATTCGGGGGGCATAGAGCTTGAACCGATGATACCCCTGCTCGACATAAGCCAGTGCACCCGCCTTGACGGTCTTACTGAGTGACCTTGCTGTTGCAACGAGGTTTTCCAGAGCATCCCAGCCACAAGATGCATCCACGGCACCGGCGATAGCCACCTCATCTCCCTTGGCGATCAACAATGTCGTGCCCAGAGTCTCAAACCCGGCCAGGGTCGCCGCGATCTCCGATTGCGCCGCGGTAACACGGGCATCGCAAATCCTCTTTGCCTCCCGCCAGATTGAGCCAACGATCCGGTCATGTGTTTCGACAACGGTATCTGCGATGGCAGCCGACCACTCAACGACGCAGGTGGCAAGGATGGCCAGTCGTCGATCACTGGTGATGTCCCGCAATCCATCCGTAAAGTAACGTTCCCCCTGGCGGCGAAGGCGTGTGACCCGATGTGCGGGAATGTCGTCCAGGATTGTTGGCGACAACGCGATCCCCTGCAGGAATTCCAGCCGGTCGAGCTGGCGGTTGATATCGGCAGAGTTCTTGCCCACCTCGAATTGTCGCAACCAGATGAAGCGGCTGATCCGGCTATCAGCGTCTTCATTGAGCAAACCGTTAAGTTTGGCTTTCATTTCGAGGTCGAGACGTGCCGCAATGCGAGCCTCGATCCGTTGTTCGGCCGCAACCAATGCGTCAGCACAGTGTCGTTCTATGACCGACAGGCCGGGCAGGACAACCTGTCGCCTGCGGCATTCCTCCACAAACCCGCGAACCAAACCCTCACTCGATTGAGCCGCCTCGGCGTGCTGGTCCAACCACCTCTGCATTTTCTTGGCATGTTTGCCAGCAAACATCTTGTAACCGTACATCTTACGCAGTGAGCCGAGATGTTCTCGTCGTGTCTTCTCACGGGCGGCATATTGCAACAGGTCATCTGGTTTCAGTCCAATTTGAGCGGCTATGAACCGGGACACAGGTTCCGGTATAACTTCGCCAGCCTTCAGCAAACGGCCCGGAAACCGAAAGGCACAAAGCTGAAGCGCAAAGCCGATTTGGTTTTCTGGTCGCCGCCGTGTGCGGATATGTTCAATGTCCTCATCATCCAGGGTGTAATGCCGCAGCAACGCCATCTCCTCTGTAGGGAGATCAAAAAGTGCCGCGCGTTGTCGCGCGGTCAGAACCGCTCGATGTGCCATCGGATTGTTCTTTCGTTAGGAGATGTGGTCTTTGAAAGTAGACATATTGAGACATCACGCTTGCCATGTCTTTTTCAATGTCTCAATATGGTTGTCGCATGAACCCTTAATATATTCGAGACCCCATGGCCAAAGTCGGATATGCCCGCGTCAGTTCAGTCGGACAATCTCTAAACGTGCAGCGTGAAAAACTGAGCGACTGTGACAAACTGTTCGAAGAAAAGCGCAGCGGCACCACCGATGCCCGCCCTCAGCTCAAGCAATGTCTGAATTATGTCCGTGAAGGCGACCAGCTGATTGTAACGCGCATCGACCGACTGGCCCGATCCACTTTGCACCTATGTCAGGTCGCGGAGACGCTGCGCGAAAAGGGCGTCGATCTTGTCGTCCTCGACCAGAACATCGACACATCCGATGCAACTGGTCGTCTGTTGTTCAACATGCTGGGTGCTATCGGCCAATTCGAGACTGAGATCCGGGCCGAACGGCAAATGGACGGAATCAAGAAGGCGAAAGATCGCGGCGTTCAGTTCGGCAAACGGCCTGCGCTCACCAATGATCAGATCGCAGAGCTCCGCGAAAAACGCGCTCAAGGTAAGCTGATCAAAGACCTCATGGCTGAATACAGCCTCTCTAAGGCCACCATCTATCGCTATCTCACCGAAAACGCGGCCTGAGCTCGACTACAGAAGCCCAATCCAGGCTTAACGCCCTATTCTGCACTCAGCCGGACTCGACCCCACAACAGGCGAAGTGGCGCTGGATTTGCACTCTGAAGCTAGATTGCAAGCAGAACTTGCATAAATAGTTCTCTTTATGCAAAGAATGTTTGCTGATACTGATCCGGCAATCATCAGTGGCAACGGAGGTCCAAGCACCTTGTCGAATATATCTACGGTTCTTATCAAGTCCAAGGACAAGGCTTTGACCCTGTCCGCTTCCAGCGCTCTGAGCGAATTGGATGGGTATCGGCTGATCTTTTGCGAGGATGATAACTCCGCAAAGAGCCGCCTTGACGAAGTGAACGTGGACCTCATTCTCTATGACGTCGATGAGGATGATTTTGGACCGGACAACGCGTTGGCGCGGTCTCGCTTGTCT
>PARB01000043.1 GCA_002709505.1 Paracoccaceae bacterium
ATTGTCGCCAATGCTGCCGACCTTGGCCGAAAGGGTCGCGAACACCGATTTGCCGTCGCGTGCCATCGCCGGGCCGAAGTGTTTCAGGAGAAGCGCCGGGCCGATGGCGTTGATCGCATAGGAGCGCGCCATCTGCGCGGGGTCGATCTGGCGAAGCGCCTTTTCCGGCGACATCTCGGCGTCGGAGAGGATACCGGTCGCATCGACGACGAGGCGCAACGATCCCTGATCCTTCACGTAAGCCGCTGCGGCCTCGATACTCGCCTCGTCCAGAAGATCGAGGCGCGGCTCGCTCCCTCTGGACAGGCCGATCACGGCGCCGAAGCGGCCCGAGGCGTCCAGGGCATCCATGAACGCGGAGCCAATCCCGCCGGTCGAGCCGATGACAACGGCAATGCCGCCGGGAGGAAAACTGTTCAATGAGAAGGTCATGGCCTGTCCTACGGCCAATCTCGCCGACCGGTTCACGGGTCTCAAGCCGGCCCTCTGGCCAAAACCGCACAAGGGAAGACCGGCCCGGCGTGTTTTGTTAACCTTTGGTTGACGATGACCGGGCGCGAAGTCGCGTCCGGCGCTGGCAACGCCGGCCACGGCATGCGACAGTCTGTCCGCCCGCACGCTCGGGCATGGCGACAATCGCGACAACGGCGACAAGAGAAACAGGGGAATGCGCACGATGGCACGACGGTTCTACGTCCTCGACGTCTTCACGAATCAGGCCCTTGCGGGAAATCCGCTGGCGGTCGTTCTGGACGCGGAAGGCCTGTCGGACGCCCGGATGCAGGGAATCGCACGCGAGTTCAACCTGTCGGAGACTGTGTTCGTGCTGCCGCCGGAAAACCCTGCGCACTCGGCCAAGCTGCGGATTTTCACCCCGACGAAAGAGCTTCCTTTCGCAGGCCATCCGACGGTTGGAACCGCGATCCTGCTGGCCCGCCAGCGGTTCGGCGACACCGACGACGACCAGAACGCCATGGTCGTGCTGGAAGAGGCCGTCGGCAACGTGCGCTGCGGCGTGGTGCTGAAGAACGGCGCGGCCGGCTTTGCCGAATTCGACGTGCCGAGGCTCGCCCGTCCCGCCGATCCGCTCGGCGACAAGGACATCATCGCCGCAAGCCTGTCGCTGGAACCCAATGAGATCGGTTTCGAGAACCATCGCCCCTCCGCCTTCGAGGCCGGCGTCGCCTTCGCCTTCGTGCCGGTCGCCAATCTCAAGGCCCTGTCGCGCGCCCGGCCTGTCCAGGCCTATTGGCAGGAGGCCTATGGCGGCGACGGCGGCGCGGCGGTCTATGTCTACTGTCGCCAGACGACAACGCATGACGGCACCTTCTCGGCCCGCATGTTCAGCCCCGGCATGGGGATCTACGAAGACCCTGCAACCGGCTCCGCGGCGGCCGCCTTCGCCGGCGTCGTGCGCCATTTCGACAAGCCGACCGACGGCACCCACTATGTGCGCATCGAACAGGGCTACGACATGGGCCGCCCCTCGATGATCGACCTGGAACTCGACATCGAGGCCGGCGCACTCAACGCCGCGCGCATCGGCGGCCAGGCGGTCATCGTCTCCAAGGGCGAGTTGTTTCTTTAAGGCCCCAAGGATACGGCCCCTTACCTTCCGCATGTCACACCGGCCGAGCTGTCGCGAAAGCCGGGTGACGGCTTTCCTCCAATGCGAACACCGAAGCGCGCCCCATTTTCCCGCTTGACGGCAGGGAGCATCGCGGGCATTGTCGCCGCCGAACCGTACCGTACGGTACCACTTCTTTTCCGACCCACTTAAGCCGTCGCCGGCCTGCGCAAGCAACCTCCGGCCCAGACAAATGCCACCCTCCAGTCCGCGACCCGTTCCGATGACCGCCCCTGCCCCCGAATTCACGCCCCGCCAGAACGAGGTCCTCGCCTCGGCGCTGCGGCTCGTGGTCGAGGGCGGCGAGAAGGCGTTGACGACAGCGGCGGTGGCGCGGGCGGCCAATTGCTCCAAGGAAAGCCTGTATCGCTGGTTCGGCGACCGCGACGGACTGCTCGCGGCGATCGTCGCCCATCAGGCGTCGAAGGTGCGCGTGCCGCATGAAAACGACGATCAGTTGAGCGCCTCCGCCTTTCGCGAGCGGCTCGTTACCTTCGCGGAGGATCTGCTCACGGTGCTGGCCGGCGACACCTCGCTCGCGCTGAACCGGCTCGCCATCGGCCAGGCAAGCCGCGAGGGCTCGCCGCTCGGCCGCCTGCTCCTGGAGCGCGGGCGCCTCAGGATCGCGACCCGCGCCCGCGTGCTGCTGGAAGCCGGTGCCGCCCAGGGGCATATCGCCGCCGTCGATGCGACGGAAGCCTATCGCACGCTCTACGGGCTGATCGTGCGCGATGCCCACGGCCGCTGGCTGCTCGGCCAGGAGCCCGAGGGCGCGGAGGCCGATTTCGCGGCGCGGGCAAACCTGTCGGTCGACCAGTTTCTCACCCTCTTCCCGCCGGACGCCCAGAACACGGGCCGCCCGGCGGGCTGACGTCAAAACCCCGGACGCCGGCCAACCGGCGCCCAAGCATGAAACGCCAAACGGGAGTATCCAACAATGCGCGTTTACTACGATCGTGATGCCGATCTCAATCTGATCAAGTCCAAGAAGGTTGCCGTCATCGGCTACGGTTCGCAGGGCCGCGCCCATGCGCTGAACCTGAAGGACAGCGGCGTTTCGGAGGTCGTCGTCGGCCTGCGTCCCGGCTCCACGACCGCCAAGAAGGTCGAGGCCGACGGCCTCAAGGTCATGAGCGTCGCGGACGCCGCCGCCTGGGCCGACCTGATGATGATGGCCACCCCGGACGAGCTGCAGGCCGACATCTACAAGGACCACATCGCCGACAACATCCGTGACGGCGCGGCCATCGCCTTCGCCCACGGCCTCAACGTCCACTTCGGCCTGATCGAGGCCAAGTCGACCGTCGACGTGCTGATGATCGCGCCGAAGGGCCCGGGCCACACCGTGCGCGGCGAATACGAGAAGGGCGGCGGCGTGCCGTGCCTGGTCGCCGTTCACCAGGACGCTTCCGGCAACGCGCTCGACCTCGGCCTCGCCTATGCGTCGGGCGTCGGTGGCGGCCGCTCCGGCATCATCGAGACGACCTTCAAGGAAGAGTGCGAAACCGACCTCTTCGGCGAGCAGGCCGTTCTGTGCGGTGGTCTCGTGGAGCTGATCCGCGCCGGCTTCGAAACCCTGGTCGAGGCCGGCTACGCCCCGGAAATGGCCTACTTCGAGTGCCTGCACGAAGTGAAGCTGATCGTCGACCTGATCTACGAGGGCGGCATCGCCAACATGAACTACTCCATCTCCAACACCGCGGAGTGGGGCGAGTACATGTCCGGTCCGCGCGTCGTGACGCCGGAAACCAAGGCGGAGATGAAGCGCATCCTCACCGACATCCAGACCGGCAAGTTCACTTCCGAGTGGATGCAGGAATGCAAGGGCGGTCAGGCCCGCTTCAAGGCGACCCGTCGCCTGAACGACGCCCACCAGATCGAGGAAGTTGGCGAGAAGCTGCGCGGCATGATGCCGTGGATCAAGTCCAACGCCCTGGTCGACAAGGAGCGCAACTAAGCGCTCCAGTTCGCGGCCGATCCACGCGAAACGAAACGGCCCGCCTTCGCGCGGGCCGTTTATTTTGAGAGAAATCTAAACGGGATTTTCAAACGGCTCTGTGCAAATGGTCTTTCAACCAACTGAGTCGGAGAATCTTAACTCCACATGCTAGGCCTTCCGTGCTAGAGGCGCCTTGCAGATGGTGCTCCCAAATGACAACCTACTTTAAAGGCTGCCGCCGCGCCGCGTGAAATGCGGTTGCGCGAAAGCAGTTATGGACAGAATCGATGAACCTGAGAGAACTCATCCTGCCCTCAATTTCTTGCGTGGTAGCCCGGAGCTATCCCGACAGGGTCATCGGCTGTGAAAATCAATTGCCTTGGCGACTGAAAACAGACCTTCAAAACTTCAAGAAAACTACGAAGGGCCACGCTGTCATTATGGGTCGTAAGACCTTTGATTCTATCGGGCGCCCGCTACCAAACCGCAAGAACATCATACTTTCGAAACAAAATAACTTCACGAATGCAGATGTAGAAATTGCCAATTCGTTTGAGCAGGCACTTTTTTCGGCAGATGTTTACTCTATTTCTGAATCAGTTCGAGATATATTCATTATCGGAGGAGACCAGATTTATCGTGTTTTTGAAGAGTTTATAAATAAAGTTTACTTGACAGATGTATTTACTGGAGAAATATCTGGCGATGCATTCTTTGATTTCGATTTTGATAAGCGCCAGTGGAAGACGATTTCGGAAACTGAGTTTCCGAAGACTGACGTCGATGAATTCCCTTTCCGTCTCACTGTATTGGAGAGGCGTCGGAAAACCGTTAGGACTATCGATATAACGAAACTCTATACAGATGCGCGCACAAAATTTGACCTAATGGACAAGTACAGCACCGAGGAAATAGCAAGGAAACTAAAATTCTCAGATCACTATTTTGAGAAGCAACAAGAAGAAGAGCCTCAGTTCGAGCTGTCCCTTTGATCTGGCGCACAGTTCAAAAAGCAGGCCAAATTCACCTATTTTCAAGTTTTATTTCAAGGCGCGGTACACTAAAAAGTTGAAGACCTTTACCCTCAAATAAACTGCGCACGCGCCCTTTGTCGCGTCTGCGCCTATCCGCGTCGGCCTGCGCCCTTTCGCTCGTCGCAAAGCCTGCCTAGGATCGGGCCAGAACAGGCGGCCCCATCGCGGCCGCACGACCCGCTCCTGGAGGACGACACAATGGACGTACGCGCGGCCGTGGCCTGGCAGGCCGGAAAGCCCCTGACGATCGAGACCGTGAGCCTGGAAGGCCCGAAGGCCTTTGAGGTGCTGGTCGAGATCAAGGCCACCGGCATCTGCCACACCGACGAGTTCACCCGCTCCGGCGCCGATCCGGAAGGCCTGTTCCCCGCGATCCTCGGCCATGAGGGCGCGGGCATCGTGCGCGAGGTCGGCAAGGGCGTGACCAGCCTGAAGCCCGGCGACCACGTGATCCCGCTCTACACGCCCGAATGCCGCGAGTGCGAATACTGCCTCAACCCCAAGACCAACCTGTGCCAGAAGATCCGCTCGACGCAGGGCGCCGGCGTGATGCCGGACGGGTCCAGCCGCTTCACGCTGAACGGCGAGAAGATCTTCCACTACATGGGCACCTCGACCTTCGCCAATTTCACCGTCCTGCCGGAAATCGCGCTCGCCAAGGTGCGCCAGGACGCACCCTTCGAGAAGATCTGCTACATCGGCTGCGGCGTGACGACCGGCATCGGCGCGGTGATCAACACCGCCAAGGTCGAGCCCGGCTCCAACGTCATCGTCTTCGGTCTCGGCGGCATCGGCCTGAACGTGATCCAGGGCGCGCGTCTCGTTGGCGCCAACATGATCGTCGGCGTCGACATCAATGACGGCAAGAAGGAAATGGCCGAGCGCTTCGGCATGACCCATTTCGTCAATCCGAACGAGGTCGAGGGCGATCTCGTGCCCTATCTCGTCGACCTGACCAAGGGCGGCGCCGACTACACCTTCGACGCGACCGGCAATGTCAACGTGATGCGCACGGCGCTGGAAGCGGCCCACAAGGGCTGGGGCGAATCGATCATCATCGGCGTGGCGCCCGCGGGCGCGGAGATCTCAACCCGCCCGTTCCAGCTCGTCACCGGCCGTTCCTGGCGCGGCACGGCCTTCGGCGGCGCACGCGGACGCACCGACGTGCCGAAAATCGTCGACTGGTACATGGACGGCAAGATCGAGATCGACCCGATGATCACCCACACCATGCCGCTGGAGGAAATCAACCACGGCTTCGACCTGATGCATGAAGGCAAGTCGATCCGCTCGGTCGTGCTCTACGACTGACCCTGTCCCTCACGCGGCCCCCAAGCCGGCATGCGTGCAACCTGAGGAGCTCCCCGCAATGAGCGAGGCGGAAACGATGTGGTCGGAGACACGCGACCTGGATTCCATCGGCGGACGCATCCGCCGCGCACGGGAAGCCGCCAACCTGAGCGGCGCGCAGCTTGCGCGCCGTCTCGGCATCAAGACCGCGACGGTCAATGCCTGGGAAAGCGGCCGCTCCGAGCCGCGCGCCAACCGGCTGACCATGCTTGCGGGTTTTCTCGCCGTCAGCCCGACCTGGCTTCTGTATGGCGTGGGCGAGGCGCCGACGGATGAACGCATGACGACGGAGCTCTCGATGATCTCGGCGAGCCTCAAGAACCTGCGCGACACCCATGAGCGCACCGGCGAGGCGCTCGACCGGCTGGAAGAGCAGATCGAGCGTCTGGCGCGCGCAGCCCGGTCGCAGGCCGAAGAGGCGGCCGGGTCCTCGTGATCCGGATCCCGCCGCCCGCTATCGCCGGCCGCCCCCGGCTGGACGCGACCTGGTGCTGCCTGGACGACTTGTCCCCGGCACGGATCCACGCGCTCTTCCGCTTGCGCGTCGCCATCTTCGTTGTCGAGCAGGCCTGTGCCTACGCGGAGATCGACGGGCGCGACCCCGATGCCGAACATCTCCTGCTGGAGACAATGGACGGCGGGCTTGCCGCCTGCCTGCGCCTGCTGCCGCCGAACGGCGACGGGGCACCGCGCCTCGGCCGCATCGCCACCGCACCGGACTGGCGCGGCTGCGGCCTCGGCGGCTATCTCTTGACGGCAGGCATAGCTCGCGCCCGCGCGCGTTGGCCCGACCGGCCGGTGGAGCTCTCCGCCCAAGCCCATCTGCAGGGCTTCTACGCGGCCCATGGCTTCCGCCCCGTCTCGGAGATCTACGACGAGGACGGGATCCCGCATATCGACATGCGCCGCCCGGCCGGGATCGAGCCGGCCGCCGCGCGCCACGACACCCCTTCGGAGACCGCCCATCCATGACCCTTGATCTTGTTTCCAGCGCCCGCGCCTTCGGCGGAGAGCAGCGCGTCTACCGGCATGCCTCCACCGCCACCGGCACCGACATGGAATTCGCCGCCTTTCTGCCGGCAGAGGCCCTGCGCGGCGAGGCCTGCCCGACGCTGGTCTATCTCTCCGGCCTGACCTGCACCTGGGAAAACGCCACCTCGAAGGCCGGCTATCAGCGGCTCGCGGCGGAAAACGCGATGATCGTGATCGCCCCCGACACCAGCCCGCGCGGCGAAGGCGTTGCCAATGACGAGGCCTATGACCTTGGCCAGGGCGCGGGCTTCTACGTCGATGCAACGCAGGCCCCCTGGGCCCCGCATTTCCGCATGGAAAGCTACGTCGCCGACGAACTGATGGGCCTGGTGAGCGCCGAGTTGCCGGTGTGGGACAGCGCCATCGGTATCACCGGCCATTCCATGGGCGGTCATGGCGCGCTGACGCTCGCCATGAAATACCCCGACCTGTTCCGCTCCGTCTCCGCCTTCGCGCCCATCGTCAATCCGACCGCCTGCCCCTGGGGCGAGAAGACGCTCGGCGCCTATCTCGGCGGCAACCGCAAGACCTGGGAGGCGCATGACGCCTGCCATCTCGTTCGAACCAAAGGCTGGGCGCGCGATATCCTGATCGACCAGGGATCTGCCGACGGCTTTCTGGAAGAGCAGCTCAAGCCCTGGGCCTTCGACGCGGCGTGCCGCGAGGCTGGCGTCGAGCTGACCCTGCGCCTGCAGGGCGGCTATGATCATTCCTATTACTTCGTCTCGACCTTCCTGCCGGACCACATGGCCTGGCACGCCGAACGGCTGACCGGCTGACCGGCTTATTTTCAAGAACCGATTTCCGGAGACCCAATGTCCGACTACGACGTGATCGTCATCGGCGCAGGTGCTGCAGGCCTTGCTGCCGGAGAAGCCCTCGCACAGGCCGGCGTGTCTTTCGCCGTCCTCGAGGCCAAGGCCCGGGTCGGTGGCCGCGCCTGGACGGACGAGCGCATCTTTCCCGGCATCCCCTTCGATCGGGGCTGTCACTGGATGCACAGCGCCTCGCACAATCCGTTCCGCGAGATCGCAGACCGGCTGGGCGTCGACTATCGGCGCATGGGAACGCGCCGCTCCAGCGGTCTGTATCTCTCCGGCGAAAAGGCGGATGCGGCAACGACGAGGGCCGCCTGGGACGCGGTAGAGGCGGCATTCGCGGCCGCTGACGCGGCCGGCGAGGCGGGCCGGGACGTCGATGCGCAAAGCGTATGCGACACCGCCGGCCCGTGGTGGCCGCTCGCCCGACACTGGATGTCGCTGCTCTCCGCCATGCCCCCGGAGCAGATCTCCACGCTCGACCTTGCCGCCTATCAGGACACCAAGGAGAACTGGCCGGTCGTTTCCGGCTATGGCGCGCTCATTGCCCGCGCTGCGGCGCATGTGCCGGTGCATCTGGATGTGGAGGTCAATGCGATCGACCGGTCGTCGACGCCGATCCGCGTCGAAACCAGCCGCGGCACCCTGCGCGCCCGCTCCGTCATTCTCACCGTCTCGACCAACATCCTCGCCTCCGGCAAGATCCGCTTCACGCCAGCGCTTCCCGACGCTGTGCGGGAGGCCGCCGCACATTGTCCGACCGGGGTGGCCGAAAAGGTCGCGTTTCTGCTCGATGCACCGGTCGAAGGCTTTGACGACACCGCTTATATCGACACGATGACGCCCGGCGATCCGGCGCGGGCGCCGATCAATTTCGTCATCAACCACTTCTCCCAGCCGGTGATCGTCGGCCAGTTGTGCGGCGAAACCGCGCGGGAACTGGAAGCGGCGGGAGAGCCGGCGATGGTCGATTTCGGCCTTGCCGCCCTCAAGGACGTTTTCGGCAGCGGAATTGGAGCGCGCATCCGCCGCGCCACCGCGACCCGCTGGACCTCGGACCCGCACATCCTGGGCGCCTATTCCTGCGCCCTGTCCGGCCATGCCGACGCCCGCGCCGCCCTGCGCGCGCCCATCGACGGCGGCCTGTTTCTGGCCGGTGAAGCGGTTTCGGCAACGGCCTTTTCCACCGCCCATGGCGCGCGGCAAAGCGGACTGGAGGCCGCCCGGGCCGCCCTGTCGGCGGCCGGATAAACCATCGCGACCGAAATCGACGCGAAAACCGCGAAACCGGCCACCTGTCGCCCCGGCACGCATTGACAAGCAAGGTCGCGGTATCCAAGTCGGTACCAGGGGAGTGACGGCCGATACGCTTCATTGAAAGCGCCGGGAAGAGTTCCTATAACCCGACGAGGCCCTGAACCGGGGCAAACCGACAACCGGACCCTGGCGCATACGGCGCCGGGCTCCTCAGCGAAGGATGTGTTGATGCCTTGGAGCAACCAGAACGGCGGCGGCGGCTGGAAAGGCGGCGGCAACGGCGGTCCGTGGGGCGGATCGGGCGGTGGCGGCGGCGGCCCTTGGGGAAATGGTCCCCAGCGCGGCGGTGGCGGCGGAGGCGGCAATCCGCCGGATCTGGAAGAACTCCTGAAGCGTAGCCAGAACACGCTGAAGAGCGTGCTTCCCGGCGGCGGCAATCTCGGCTTCAAGGGCATCCTTCTGGCGATCGTCGTCGTGATCGGCATCTGGTTCGCCAACGGCTTCTACCGGGTCGAACAGGGCCAGGTCGGCGTGGAACTCGTTCTCGGCGAAATCACCGGCCAGACGGCGCCGGGCCTGAATTACAACTGGCCCTATCCGCTCGGGTCCGTGTTCACGCCGGAAGTGCTGCGCATCCGCGAAATCACCGTCGGCCTTCGCGAGACGGTGCGCGGCTCGCGCGTCACCGCGCAGGACGTGGTCGAGGAAAGCCTGATGCTGACCGGCGACGAGAACATCGTCGACGTCGACTTCAAGGTTCAGTGGCGCATCCGGAACACGCCGCAGGGCGTCTCCGACTACCTGTTCAACATCCAGGATCCGGAAGCCACGGTGAAGGCGGTCGCCGAAAGCGCGATGCGCGAGGTCGTGGGCGAGAGCAACATCGATTCCATCCTTGGCGAGAATCGCCTGCCGATCCAGCAGGCCGTGCGCACGCTGATGCAGGGTGCGCTCGACACCTACGGCGCCGGCGTCGAGGTGACCGAGGTGCAGATGCAGAAGGTCGACCCGCCGCAGCAGGTCATCGACGCCTTCCGCGACGTGCAGGCGGCCCGTGCCGATCAGGAGCGCATCCAGAACGAGGCGCAGACCTACGCCAACCGGATCGTGCCGGAAGCGCGAGGCGAGGCGGCCCGTGTTCTCGAGGCGGCCAATGCCTATCGCGACCAGACGATCGCGGAAGCCAACGGTCAGGCCCAGCGCTTTACCAAGGTTCTCCAGGAGTATCGCAAGGCACCGAACGTGACCCGCGAGCGGCTCTATCTCGAAACGCTTGAGAAGGTTCTGGGCGCCAACAACAAGATCATCATCGACGACAACGTTGGCGGCGCAGGCGGCATTGTCCCCTATCTCCCGCTCGACCAGCTCAACAAGTCTCAGGGCGCCGCCCGCAGCGGAGGCAACCAGTAATGAAAAACGGTCTTTTCGGACTTGGCGCCCTGCTGATCGCAGCACTGGCGTTCACCGCATATCTGTCGATCTACATCATCAACCCGGATCAGCAGGCGCTGGTGCTCCAGTTCGGTGAAATCCGCAAGAGCGAGCAGGACTCGGGCCTGAAGTTCAAGGTCCCCTTCGTGCAGAACGTGCGCTATTTCGACAAGCGCGTCCTCGACCTGAACATGCCGCCGATCGAGGCCATCGCCTCGGACAAGAAGCGGCTGATCGTGGACGCCTTCGCGCGCTATCGCATCACCGACCCTGTCCTGTTCTACCAGACGGTGAACAACATCGACGAGGCGAACCAGCGTCTGTCCACCTTCCTGCAGTCGAGCCTTCGCTCGGTGCTGGCGCGGGCGACCTTCGTGCAGGTCGTTCGTGACGAACGCGCCGAACTGATGGACGAGATCCGTGAGGACGTGGCAATCCGCGCCGCGCCGATCGGGATCGAGGTCATCGACGTCAAGATCCGTCGCGCGGACCTTCCGCAGACCAACTCCGACGCGATTTTCCGCCGCATGCAGACCGAGCGTCAGCGCGAGGCGACGGAGCTTCGTGCACAGGGTGAGGAACAGGCCCGCCGGATCCGGTCGCGCGCCGACCGCGATGCGACGGTTCTGATCGCCGAGGCACGGCGCGATGCGGAGATCTTGCGCGGTGACGGTGACGCGGAGCGGACGAACATCTTTGCCGAAGCGTTCAGCGAAGATCCGGAGTTCTTCTCCTTCTACCGCTCGATGCAGGCCTATGCGGCCGGACTGGAATCAAGCGGGACCTCGATGGTGCTGTCGCCGAACTCCGAGTTCTTCCGCTATTTCCGCGATCCGCGCGGAACCGAACTGACGCCCACGCGCGTTCCGGCCACGGAAATGCCGGCGGCGCCGACGGCTGAGCCCGCAGCGCCCGCCGCCACCGCGCAGTGAGCGATCTGTGGGTCGCGCTCGGACTGGTGCTGGCGCTGGAGGGAACCCTCTATGCGCTGGCCCCGGGCGCGATGAAACAGGCGATCCGGCAGATGCTGGACCTGCCGGACAATATCCTGCGCGGCGGCGGTGTCGCCGCGCTGGCCATCGGGGTCTGTATCGTATGGCTCGTGCGCGGGTGAGCACCCCTCACGACGGCGAGGCGGCCGGAACGGTTTCCTCCCCCAATTGATCGGGGATAGACTATCAAGCGGCGCCGGCATCTCCCGGCGTCAGGACGAAGGCACTGGAGGACAACGGCCAATGGCCCTGATGACACCTCAAGGCGCGTTGACGACCCGCGACGACGCCTCTTACACCAAGACGTCCGGCGCGCAGCGGATCTTCCGCCGCGCCGCAGTTCTGACCCTGGCCTTCGCGCTTGGCGCTGCAAGCCTTGCGGCCGACCTGCGCCCGGCCCTGGCGCACGGACCGGAGTCAGTACCCGATCTCGCGGAATCCCGCCTCGATTCCGTGGTGAACATTTCGACCGCGCAAAATGTCACCGGACAGCGCTCGGTGCCGATGCCGCAGGTTCCGGACGGCTCGCCCTTCCAGGAGTTCTTCGACGAATTCTTCAACCGGCAGAACCGCGACAACACCAACCGCCCGCGGCGGGTCCAGTCGCTGGGGTCGGGCTTCGTTCTCGATGGCACCGAAGGCATCATCATCACCAACAACCATGTGATCGAGGGCGCCGACGAGATCACCGTCAATTTCAACGATGGCTCCAAGCTAGCGGCGGAGGTGATCGGCACGGATCCGAAAACCGATCTCGCCGTGCTCAAGGTCGATCCGGAGGGTCCGCTCAAGGCGGTTGCCTTCGGCGATTCCGACAAGATGCGGGTCGGCGACTGGGTGATGGCGATCGGCAACCCCTTCGGGCTTGGCGGCACGGTCACCACCGGCATTGTGTCCGCGCGCAACCGCGACATCAATTCCGGTCCCTATGACAACTACCTGCAGACCGATGCCTCCATCAACCGGGGCAACTCGGGCGGACCGTTGTTCAACGAGCTGGGTGAAGTCATCGGTATCAACACCGCGATCATCTCGCCCTCCGGCGGCTCGATCGGCATCGGCTTCGCCATTCCCTCCAAGACGGCGATGCAGGTGATCGCCCAGCTGCGCGAGTTCGGCGAGACCCGCCGCGGCTGGCTCGGCGTCCGCATCCAGGAAGTCACCGACGAGATCGCGGAAAGCCTCGGCATGTCCGATGCCGAAGGCGCGCTTGTCGCCGGCATCACCGAAGGCGGGCCGGCCGAAGAAGCGGGCCTCACGGCCGGTGACGTCATCATCGAGTTCAATGGCCAGCGGGTGCCGTCCATGCGCGATCTGCCGCGTATGGTCGCGGACACGCCCGTCGCCGAGGAAGTCGATGTCGTCGTGTTGCGCAAGGGCACCGAGGTCACACTGAAGGTGACGCTTGGCCGTCTCGAGGAAGCGGATTCCGCCGTTGCCGACGCATCCGGCGAAAGCCCGGCCGACGAACCGTCGGAAACCTCCTCCATGCTGGGCATGACGCTTGCCCCGATGAGCGATGAACTGCGCGAGAAATACACGATCGCCGAAGATGTCGAGGGCGTCGTCGTGACCGAGGTCGAGGCCGGGTCCGACGCTGCGGAAAAGCGCATCACCGCCGGCGACGTGATCGTCGAGGTGGCCCAGGAAGCCGTCAAGGCGCCCGCCGACATTCGCGCGCGCGTGCAGACCCTCAAGGAGGAAGGCCGCCGCCTCGCGCTACTGCTGATCTCCAACGCCCAGGGCGAGGTTCGCTTCATCCCGGTCCCGATCGAGGATTGACCGGGTTGGACGCATCACGCGTTCGAAACAAAAAAGGGGCCGCGGTATATGCCGCGGCCCCTTTTCGTTTTCTCTCGACCCTCCCGTGGGAGGTGACGGCAGCCCGTGTTCAGGCGGCGAAATCCGCCTTCGCGTAGCCCTGCAGATACAAAAGCGCGCTCAGGTCGCCGTGATCGATGCGCGCATCCGCGACCGCCGCGACCGACGGCTTGGCGTGATAGGCAACGCCCAGGCCGGCCAGCTCGATCATCGCCAGATCGTTGGCGCCGTCGCCGACCGCAATGGCATCGTCGGCCGTCAGCCCCTGCTCTGCCAGCAACTCCTCAAGGCGTTGACGCTTGGCCTCGCGTCCAAGGATCGGGTCCGCGACCTCGCCGGTCAGCTTGCCGTCGGCGGTGAGCAGTGTATTCGCACGGTTTTCGTGAAACCCGATCTCGGCCGCGATCACCTCGGTGAAGGCCGTGAAGCCACCGGACACAAGCGCGCAATAGGCGCCATCCCGGCGCATGGTCTGCACAAGGCTCTTCGCACCCGGTGTCAGGGTGATCTGGGTGTCGAGCACCGTCCGGATCACCGAAACATCGAGCCCGGCAAGCATGGCGGCCCGCTCCCGCAACGCCGGCTCGAACTCCAGCTCGCCCCGCATCGCCCGCTCGGTGATCGCGGCGATCTCGGGCTTTTTGCCAAGGGCATCGGCCAGTTCATCGATGCATTCCTGCCCGATCATGGTGGAATCCATGTCCGCGATAAGCAGGCGCTTGCGTCTTCCTTCCTGCTTCTGCACAAGAAGGTCGACCGGCACGCCGTCGAGCGCATTGCGCAGGGCCGTTTCGAAGGCGGGCGCACTCGCCGGGTCGGCATTGAACAAAAGGTCAACGGCGTGCCCGGCGTCGAGCGTCACGGTTTGCGCGCCCTCGGGCAGGACCGCCCGCGCGGCCTCCAGAAGCCTGGCGTCAATAACCGGACGCTGCGGGGCGGCAATCAGGGTGGCAACCAGGGTCATGGTCGGCTCTGCCTTTGAGAGGAATTGGATGGGATCTCAAGCGGTAACGTTGATAGCCGGGCCGACCGCCAGCGGCAAGTCGGCGCTTGCCGTGACCCTGGCGGAAAAGACCGGGGCGCTGGTGGTCAATGCCGACAGCATGCAGGTCTATGCCGATCTCGATGTCCTGACGGCGCGTCCGGGGGCGGACGATCTCGCCCGCGCCGACCACCGCCTCTATGGCCATATCGACGCCGCCGATGCCTATTCCGTCGCCCGCTGGCTGGGCGATGTCGAAGCGCTTCTGGGAACCGCCAGCGAGGACGGGCGCCCCGTGATCCTGGTCGGCGGCACCGGGCTTTACTTCCGCGCCCTGACCAAGGGCCTGTCGAGCGTCCCGCCAATCGACGAGGCGGTACGCACCAGACTGCGCGCCATGGCGGCCGAGGCTCCGGGCGATGAGTTGCACCGGCTGTTGCGCGCGCGCGATCCCTACATGGCGGACCGTCTGGAGCCCGGCGACACGCAGCGCATCACCCGCGCGCTGGAGGTCGTGGAAAGCACCGGCCGGTCGTTGTTGCATTGGCAAGACCAGACCGGAACCCCGCTGGTCGCCCCATCCGCTCCACGGGTCGTTCTGGCGCCGCCGCGCCGCTGGCTGCATGCGCGCATTGCCGCGCGTTTCGACACGATGATCGCACAGGGCGCGATTTCCGAAGCGCGCCGTCTTGCGGCGCGCGGCCTCTCCCCTGCCCTGCCGGCGATGAAGGCGATCGGCGTGCGCGAGCTCGCCAACCTGCCCGACATGGATGCCGGCCTTGCCGCCGCTGTCGAACGCTGCGTCGCCCAGACGCGGCAATACGCAAAGCGGCAGGAGACCTTCTTCCGCGGCCAGCTCGGCGATTGGCCGCGTCTTGATCCGAGCGCCTCGACCTTGTGCGAACTCGTCACACAATTGGCGCGCCATCCGTGATATAATAAAGCCCACGATTGCACCGCCACGGTTTGCGCACATTATGCGGGTATCCACTCCGCGCAATCCTTGAGCCGGGCCTGAATAAGTCGGGTCTTGTTCCCGCAAGACGCCGAATCAGCGTTCAATGAGAGGCGGTAAACGCCCGGTGAACGCGACATGCGCACGCATGGCTTTTCCGGCACATGGCGCCGGGACGACACCGTAGGAGGACGGAATGCCGTCGAAAGCGATCCTCACCACGCCAAGACTGGCGCTGACCACATTTTCCGAGGACGATCTCGCCGACCTCTACGCCCTGCATTGCGACCCGCAGGTCAACAGGTTCCTGGGGTCCCACGAGATCATCCACACCCGCGAAGACGCCAGGCGCCATCTCAGCGACTATGTCACCGGACAGGAGCGGCGCGGCTTCAGCCAGTGGAAAGCGTCGCTGGACGACGGCACCTTCGCCGGGCGCGCCGGTTTCTCGGTCTATCCCGAGACCTCGGAAGTCGCGCTCAGCATCTGCCTGAAGTCCGAATTCTGGGGCAAGGGCTATGCGTCGGAACTGGCGGACGCCCTCGTGGAATGGTTCTTCGACACCACCTATTTCACCCATCTGATCGCCTTCGTGGCCGCCGGCAACGAACCGGCCCGCCGGATGATGGAAGCCAACGGCTTCCGCCAGCGCCAGCGCATGCTGATCGACGACGCGGCCTTCGACTGCCTGCAGATCCTCTCCCCGGCGCTGGCGAAACGCTTCGCCTCGAACGCGGGTTAGAGCAGCACTTCAACCATCCGGGAAACAAAAACGCCCTGCGATCCATCGACCGCAGGGCGTTTGTCATCTTCAAGACCGCCGCCGAGGACAGCCGCAGGAAGCTGGACCTCACACGGCCTTCAGTTCCTGATGATCCGGACGGTTCTGACGGGCGAGCAGCTTGTTCAGCGCCGAGACATAGGCGCGCGCCGAGGCGACCAACGTGTCCGTATCCGCGCCCTTGCCGGTGGAGATGCGCCCGTTGGCCTCGAGCCGCACGGAGACCTCGCCCTGGGCGTCGGTGCCTTCGGTGACCGCATGCACCTGGTAGAGCGAGAGCTTTGCCTCATGCGGCACGATGGCCTTGATGGCGTTGAAGGTCGCATCGACCGGTCCGTCGCCGGAGCACTCGCGGGTCTCGTGCTTGCCGTCGACATCCATCGTCAGGATCGCCTTCTGCGGACCGCCGGTGCCGGCGATCACGGTGAGCGCGATCACCTTGATCTGCTCGCCCTGAGTCGCGATCTCGTTTTCGACCAGCGCCTCGATGTCCTCGTCGTAGACATGCTTCTTGCGGTCGGCCAGCTCCTTGAAGCGGCGGAAGGCCTCCTCGAAGGCATTGTCGCCGATCTCGTAGCCCAGTTCCTCCAGCTTCTGGCGGAACGCGTGACGGCCGGAATGCTTGCCCATGACCAGCGAGGTCGCGCGCACGCCGACGTCCTCGGGACGCATGATCTCGTAGGTCTCCGCGTTCTTCAGCATGCCGTCCTGGTGGATGCCGCTTTCATGCGCGAAGGCGTTCTTGCCGACGATGGCCTTGTTGTACTGGACCGGGAAGCCGGAGACGGCGGAAACGAGCTTGGACGCGCGCGTCAGGAACTTCGGGTCGACGCCGCACGCGTAAGGCAGCACGTCGGAGCGGGTCCTGAGCGCCATCACGATCTCTTCCAGCGCCGCATTGCCCGCGCGCTCGCCCAGACCGTTGATCGTGCATTCGATCTGGCGTGCGCCGCCGGCGACACCGGCGAGCGAGTTGGCGACCGCCAGTCCCAGGTCGTTGTGGCAATGGACCGAGAACACCGCCTTGTCGGCATCCGGCACGCTCTCGCGAATGGCCTGGAACATCGCCTTGTATTCGTCCGGCGTCGCATAGCCAACGGTGTCGGGCAGGTTGATCGTGGTGGCGCCGGCGCGAATGGCGGCTTCCACGCAGCGGCACAGGTATTCGATCGGCGTGCGGGTCGCGTCCATCGCCGACCATTCGACGTCGTCGATCAGGTTGCGCGCCCGCGTCACCGTATCGGTGATGATGTCGAGCACCTGCGCCTCGGTCTTCTTCATCTGGTGTTCCAGATGAATGGGCGAGGTCGACACGAAGGTGTGGATGCGGCCCCGCTCGGCATGACGCACGGCGTCGCCCGCACGGTCGATATCCGCGTGGATCGCGCGGGCCAGACCGGCGATCACCGACCGCTTGGCGCGCTTGGCGATCTCGCTCACCGCCTCGAAATCGCCGTTGGAGGCGATCGGAAAGCCGGCCTCGATGATGTCGACGCCCATGTCGTCGAGGATTTCGGCGACCTGGAGCTTTTCCTCCAGCGTCATGGAAGCGCCGGGCGACTGCTCGCCGTCGCGCAAGGTGGTGTCGAAGATGAAGACGTGATCCTGGCCGGACATGGGTCGGGTTTCCTCTTTAGCCTGCTTCGGCGCCGCAGATGCGTTGCGCGCGAAGCCTATCAAAATCTGGTGTTGGGAATGATGCTGGCTCCCCTGAGTGCCCGCTCCCGGTCATGGCGGAAGCAGTCAGCGCTCAGGGGCTGATAAGAAGAAGGAGACCGGAAATCGGTAGCAGCCCGCCGCGCAAATTGTGCGCGTCGATCGCAGAAGCGGCAATGGTGCCAGCGGCGATCATGCGGATCTCGTTTCCCGTGTCTTGCGCCCGACGGGCCAACGAAGGTGGCCGGGGCGGTCTGTCCGTATTGCCGGTCATCGCGTGACTTTTCGGCAGACCCCAAGGGTCACCGGAAAGACTGACCAAACCGTTAACAATTTGGTAGCGGAAAGCCCGCGCCGATGCAAGCACCGGCGCGGATCGTCGTTACAGACCCTCGGGGCCGCGCTGCAATGCGGCGACGCCGGAGCGCGACACTTCCACCAATCCGAGCGGCTTCAGAATGCCGATGAACTGTTCGATCTTGTTGGTCCGTCCGGTGATCTCGAAGACGAAATGCTCCGCCGTCGCATCGATCACCGTCGCCTTGAAGGCATCGGCAAGGCGCAGGGCCTCGAGCCGCTTTTCCCCGACGCCGGCCACCTTGATCAGCACCAGTTCGCGTTCCAGCGGCTTTTCGAAGTTTCGCCGGCGGGCCTCCACCGTCAGGTTGGTGACCCGGTGCACCGGCACCAGCCGTTCAAGCTGATGGTGGATCTGCTCGATCACCATCGGCGTTCCGGTGGTCACGATGGTGATGCGCGACAGGTGCTTCTCGTGCTCCGTCTCCGACACCGTCAGGCTGTCGATGTTGTAGCCGCGCCCGGAGAAAAGACCGATCACCCGGGCAAGGACACCCGGCTCGTTGTCGACGAGGACCGAGAGCGTGTGGCTTTCAGAGAGTTCGCTCACTTCTGCCATGAAGTAGGCGGACGGCGCATTCAGGTTCTGTGCGTTCATTGTCTGTATTCCCGCTTCTTGCTGCCGTCAGACCAGCGCCTTGCCTTCGGAGGAAATGGCCGAGGCCACCGCTTCGTCGTTGGCCTCGTCGGGCAGGAGCATTTCGTTATGCGCCTTGCCGGACGGGATCATCGGGAAACAGTTGGCGAGGCTCGCGACCCGGCAGTCGAAGATCACCGGCTTGGGGGGTGCGATCATTTCCTCGATGGCCGCATCCAGATCGCCGGGCTTTTCCACCCGGATCCCGTGGCCGCCATAGGCTTCCGCCAGCTTCACGAAGTCGGGAAGGCTTTCCATGTAGGAGTTCGACAGGCGGTTGCCGTGCAGCAGCTGCTGCCACTGGCGCACCATGCCCATGTACTGGTTGTTCAGGATGAACACCTTCACCGGCAGGCCGAACTGCACCGCCGTCGACATTTCCTGGATGTTCATCAGGATCGAGGCGTCGCCGGCAATGTCGACGCACAATGCGTCCGGATGCGCGACCTGCGCGCCGATCGCCGCGGGCAGACCGTAGCCCATCGTCCCGAGACCGCCCGACGTCAGCCAGCGGTTCGGCGATTCAAAGCCGTAGAACTGCGCCGCCCACATCTGGTGCTGGCCGACCTCGGTCGACACATAGGTCTCCCGGTCCTTGGTCAGCTCATAGAGCCGCTGGATGGCATACTGCGGCATGATGACGTCGTCGGTCGGGCGATAGGCCAGCGAATTGCGCGCCCGCCAGGTGTCGATCTGCGCCCACCACTCCTTCTGCGCCTCGGCATTGAGCGAATGGCCGCCGCTGCGCCACAGCCGCACCATGTCTTCCAGAACGTGGCCGACATCGCCGACAATGGGGATATCGACCTTCACCGTCTTGTTGATCGACGACGGGTCGATGTCGATATGCACCTTCAGCGAGTTCGGCGAAAAGGCATCGAGACGCCCGGTGATGCGGTCGTCGAAACGCGCGCCGATGTTCACCATCACGTCGCAATCGTGCATCGCCATGTTGGCTTCATAGGTGCCGTGCATGCCGAGCATGCCGAGCCACTCATTGCCCGAAGCCGGATAGGCGCCAAGCCCCATCAGCGTCGAGGTCACGGGAATGCCGGTCATCTGGGCGAATTCGCGCAGCAGGTGGCAGGCCGCCGTGCCCGAATTGATGACACCGCCGCCCGTGTAGAGAATCGGCCGGCGCGCCCGCGCGAGAAGCTCGATGGCGCCACGGATCGCCTCCATGTCGCCCTTCAGGCGCGGGCGGTAGCTCTTGTGCGCGACGGTTCCGGGCGCCTCATAGGTGCCGGTGGCGAACTGCACGTCCTTGGGGATGTCGACGACGACCGGACCGGGACGCCCGGCGGTTGCGACGTAAAAGGCCTCGTGCAGGATGCGCGGCAGGTCCTTGACGTCGCGCACCAGCCAGTTGTGCTTGGTGCAGGGCCGGGTGATGCCGACGGTGTCGCATTCCTGAAAGGCGTCATTGCCGATCAGATGCGTCGGCACCTGGCCGGTGATGCAGACCATGGGGATCGAATCGAGCATCGCATCGGTCAGCGCGGTGACCATATTGGTCGCGCCGGGACCGGAGGTGACCAGCACCACGCCGGGCTTGCCGGTCGAACGGGCATAGCCCTCGGCCGCATGGCCGGCGCCCTGCTCGTGACGCACGAGAATATGCGCGACATCGTCCTGCTGGATAATTTCGTCGTAAATCGGAAGCACGGCACCACCGGGGTAGCCGAACACATGCTGGACCCCTTGATCCTTGAGTGCCTGGAGCACCATCTCGGCGCCGGTCATCTCGCGCTTCATTTTCGCTTTCCTCGATTATCGCAGCTTGCTGTCTCGACACATGTCATCGTTCTGGTTTGGCGCAACGGCCCCGCCGCGATTGAGGCGGACAGTCCGGGCACGACCTTCAGGCAATAAAAAAGGCCCCCGAGGAGGCCTTGTGCGCGCATCATCGTCGGGAAACGAGTGTCACCTCGTCCCGTTTGCGCGCGCCCCGCCTACAAGAATGAGCGTGAAGCCCATCATTCGTACCACTCCCGTTTTGCCGGTGTCGTGTCCGGCCTGTCCAGCGGGGCACCTATCCCCGCGCGAACCGCCGTCACCCGACGCCGCGCAAACTAGACGCGCCCTCCCAAGGGGTCAAGCGCTATGTCAGGAAATTTCGCCGCGGAATGGCAAATCTTGTCGAATGTTGCAGACACCCCGGCTCCCGGCCAACCCTCGCGGGCAGATACGGACACCGAAATCAGGCTGCTCGCCGGGTATCGGCCCCGCTGCGCTGCGCGGATATCCCCAGCTTCGAACGCCCGGTGACAGGAAACGAGATTACCCCCTTGCAACGCACCGCCGGGCTTTGTATATACCCACTCCACGGCGCGGGCGATTGCCGCTCCCGCCGTCAGGCCGCATTGGCCGTGGGTGTATAGCTCAGTTGGTAGAGCAGCTGACTCTTAATCAGCCGGTCCTGGGTTCGAATCCCCGTGCACCCACCATTTTCTTCTATTCCTGACGATAGATGAGACAGTGCGCTTCGGCGCTGCAAACGCGCGTCCTCCGCGTCAGGCGCCTTCCCGCCGCTGCCCCCGTTCGTGGAACACGAACCCCAGGAAATTCAGCAGGATCTGCGCGGCGAGGATGGCCGTCGAGCCGGTCTGGTCGTAGTCCGGTGCCACTTCCACCAGATCGATGCCGACCACCTCGTGGCGGCGGGTCAGCGCCTGCAGCATCTCCAGCACCTCGTAGTAGAGAAAGCCACCGTGGCTGGGCGTTCCCGTCCCCGGCGCGATCGACGGGCAGAAGCCGTCGATGTCGAGCGTGACATAGACCCTTGCCCCCGCGGGAATGCGCGCGATCACCCCCTCAGGCCCGAGCTTGCGCATCTGGCGCACCGAGAGAATGTCGGACCCGAAGGCGCGCGCTTCCTCGTAGCCCTCGCGGGTGGTCGAGGAAACGTTGCGGATGCCGACCTGCGTCAGCCCGGTGACATAGTCCTTCTCCGCCGCCCGGCGCATCGGATTGCCGTGGCCGTTGCGCACGCCGTGGCGCTCGTCGACGAAATCCAGATGCGCGTCGATCTGCAGGATATGAATCGGTCCATGGCCCGCAAAGGCATCGATGCAGGGAATGTTGACCGAATGGTCGCCGCCGAGCACCACCGGAAAGGCTCCGGCCTCCAGCATCGCCCGCACCCCGGCTGCAATATTGGCGTGGCTTGCCACCGTGTCGGTATGCACGATGTCGGCGTCGCCGAGATCAACGATCCGGACGCTTTCGGGCAGATAGGTAGCGTCGTCCTCATGGTCGTAGGCCCCGGCGTGACCGAAAGAAAACAGCGTCGACGCCTCGCGGATGGCCCGCGGACCGAACCGGGCCCCGGCGCGAAACTGCGTGCCGAAATCGAACGGCGCCCCGAGCACCGCTACGTCGGCATCGAGTTTCGACCAGTCCTCGCAATAGGGGCGCTTGCCGAAGGTCGCGATGCCGACGAAGGGAAGGTTCAGCCGACCTGTCTGGTAGGAATGTCCGCTCATCTGCCCTCGTCTCCCCCTATGCGATGCCGCTTCCTGTCAGGATAGGGGTGGGCGTGCATTGTGCGAAACCCCCTTGCGACAAGTATCAAGATGGATCTTTCATGCCATTGGAATAAGATGACAATTCGGATTTTTCCCGCCGATGGGCGGCAAAAAACATACCGGGGGTACGAATGTCAAAATCACTTTGGGCGGCCATTTTTCTTCTGGCCGGAACCATGATTCATATGCCGGGCGCCTATGCCCAGACCATCGGGTTCGCCGATGCGATCAAGATCCTGAATTCCAGTTGCGGCGAGGACATCGAGAAGTATTGCAAGTCCGCCAATATCGGCAACGGCCGCATCCAGAAATGCCTGGCCGAGAATGAAGCGCGCATTTCTCCCCGCTGCAAGGCGGACTATGCCGGCGTCTATATTTCCCTGCAGACCCGGCTCGCCGCGCAATCCGTCGTGTCCAGGATCTGCGACCGCGACGCCCGCCGTCTGTGCAGCGGAACCGAACCGGGCAAGGGCCATGTCCTGCGGTGCCTGCTGAAGGCGCAGCCGAGCGTCAGCGCCGACTGCAATCAGGCGATCGACGATGCCGGTTATCGCTGAGCCCGCCCGGCTTGGACCGCAATCCTTCGGAGGACATGCCTTGAATTTCACCCATCTCTTTGCGGCGTCGATCATCGCGCTGCCACTCACCCTGTCCGGCGCGCAAGCGCAGACCCAGCTGTCGCGAAACGAGATCGTCAACAGCCTGCAGGGCGCCCAGACCAAGGCGGAGATCAACGCCGCCGACGTGCGCGCCCAGGCCCTGCAGAACATTCGGCAATATCCAGGCGACAATGCCACAACGTCGCTGCCGATCTCCGCGCAGCTCGCAAAGCTGCGCCAGTTCAATGTCGAGATCACCTTCGATTTCGATTCCGACCGGATCCGGCCGGAATCCTACGAGACCATCGGCGTGATCGCCGACGCGCTGCACACCCCCTACCTGTGGGGACAGACGTTTTTCGTCGTCGGCCACACCGATGCCAAGGGCAAGCGAGAGTACAATCTGGAGCTTTCGCAGCGCCGGGCAAACGCGGTCCGCGAGGCGCTGGTGACAACCTTCTTCGTCCCCTCCGAACAGCTTGAGGCCATCGGCCTGGGCGAGGAGCAATTGCGCGATCCCTCCAACCCGGACGGCGCGATCAACCGGCGCGTTCAGTTGATCAACGTCGGCTTCTGACCGTGACGCAAACGACCGAGGCCGACTCCCCCGGCCTCGGTTTTCCGGGAGGCCGAGTATCATCCACGGAACCAGAAAGGCGGGTGCATGAACGAGGTGATGCCTCTCAGCCTGTCGGCTCTCGACCGCGGGATCGTGCAAAGCGACATCAAGGCGTTCTGGATTGGCAATCTCTAGAAAGTGTCGTACATTATTGCTACCAAACCGTGCATAATAGCTCCTGGCATAGCAATGCTCCTCTCAATCGATGATCACCATTTCGATGCTGAAATACATGCTCGAGCGACTCGCATTGCAGTCCGATCTTTAGAGTGTGCTGGTCTATCATTAGAGCCCCACGATTTATCTGAGCTTATATTGCGAGTTTACGCTAGCATTTATACCAATGAAAGCATTTCCGAGGAAAGCGAGACTGTAAATTGAGTATATTTGACAAGCCAAGCATTAGGAGAATATATTCGAATGCTCGAATTCAAACGCGAGCAGAGCGAGAGCTTGCTATATCAGTTGAAATATCAAGACTAAATGCAACAGATTTTTTAAAATTAGTATTACAATCACACACAGGATACGAGGAGCTTAGCGAAGTTCCCGAGGAAGAATTTGATCTTGCGACGGCGATTTGCTGGAGACTTATAAACGAACTTCGTGACAACGGGGGACATGTTTCACATTGAATTATGTTGAACAAATCCCACTTTCGGCAATCGACCGCGCAATTGTGCAGCCGGAGATCTCCGCATTCTGGAAAGGGTGGCGGGAAAGCGGGGGAAATAAAGCCTTACTACCGGACCTGGACAGTTCAATATTAAGTCGCCTAACTGTAAGTAAAGGTTTTGCTGCTGAGGGATCATCACCAAAATTATTGTGTGTTGGAGAAGACTCGTTTCTAGCAGAGTGCTTCGGAAAGGAATGGGCAAAATCAGCTATCTTCGAAGCTGAAACACCAGACCCAGAACTCGAAATATTGGCATCTGGTGGTTATCACAGAGCAATCGCAGGCGAACCAAATTTTGATCTGGTTCATGTCGTTACACGCGCTTCGAAGTTCCACCATCTTAAACTTACATACGAGCGCCTCATTGTCCCAATTAAAATAAGTGATACCAATTTTGTTACGGCATGTATGACAGCGAAGCTGAAGATGACTCATTTGTTACTCGGACCAGATGAGCAAGATCTGCTGGTCGATTATAACATAGATAATCATCGCCACGGATATGATCAGGCGCAATATTCCATTCCGTTCCACACGGACTAGTATGATTGTAGCCTTGATGCGCCGCAAAACCCTTACTAACGAGTTCTTTTTGTATAAAGCAATAAATGTAATCAAATTCCCATTTTGCAAAAGCTATAAGCTGACCCAATCTACAGAGAGGTCTCGACAGGTTTCGCCCTTTCCATTCTTTTCTTATCCACATATTTCCATGATAAACACATAGACCTGAGATATGGTATGCATCGGGACAATGCCAATCTCCTAATTCTGCAGATATATCAGGATAGGGATCACAGTATATTCTCCTTTGTTGCTGCATCCAAAAATCAGCTAGGCTTAATTCTCCAAGTTGGTCAAGCCTTGCCGCCTGGACGGAAACAACTTGGCCATCAGAATTTCTTGCAGCCAGCCAAAAAGCAGTTTGAGGGCTAAAGTCGAAGTACTTTGTCGAGAATTGCTCCGTAAGTGAAAATTGCTCATTCTCCAACTTGTCCCTATCATGGCATATTCGACTAAGTAAATTAAAATCAAATAACTGCACAATATCTAATCCTTGATGAGATATTTGCTCAATATATTTTGAAATAGACTTGTTTATCTCTAATTCATTTCGGGTCACTTCCCTCCCGCTTCGCATAGTGCATCTTCCTTATCTCGAATCAACCTCGGACTTATCGTCGATTTTCAGGATGTTCGTAGACGAGTAAATAGAAACGATTTTCAGAAATGCACGAATAGCTTGTGCTGGGGGCGTACCTTCAAACCTCCACAAACTTGTTGAGGCCACACGACGGTTGAAGCGCCGGCGCATCCCTATATGCTCCGCACGTGTTTTCGGGAGGCTGGCGCCCTGCTCAAGGCGTCGGCACCGCCTCCCGGTCAGGCTTTCCAGCAAGCAAAGACCCATTGATGTCGCCAATCCTGAAAATAACCAATCTTTCAAAGGTCTATGACAGCGGCTTCCATGCGCTGAAGGGCATCGACCTTGAGATCAAGCGCGGCGAGCTGTTTGCGCTGCTCGGGCCCAATGGCGCCGGCAAGACCACCCTGATCAGCATCATCTGCGGCATCGTCAACGCCAGCGGCGGCACCGTGACCGTCGACGGCCACGACATCGCCCGCGATTTCCGCGCCGCCCGCGCCGAGATCGGCCTGGTGCCTCAGGAGCTCACAACCGACGCCTTCGAGACGGTCTGGGCGACGGTGAATTTCAGCCGCGGCCTGTTCGGCAAGCCGAAGAACCACGCCATCGTGGAAAAGGTGCTGAAGGACCTGTCGCTCTGGGACAAGCGCGACAACAAGCTGATCACCCTGTCCGGCGGCATGAAGCGCCGGGTGCTGATCGCCAAGGCACTTGCCCATGAGCCGCGGGTGCTGTTCCTCGACGAGCCGACCGCCGGCGTCGACGTGGAGCTGCGCCGCGACATGTGGCGGGTCGTGCGCCGCCTGCAGGAGACCGGCGTCACCATCATCCTGACGACCCACTATATCGAGGAGGCGGAGGATCTCGCCGACCGCGTCGGCGTCATCAACGGCGGCGAGATCATCCTGGTGGAGGACAAGGTCGAGCTGATGCGCAAATTGGGGCGCAAGCAGCTCATCCTGCATCTTGCCGACCCGCTGGAAGCCGTCCCGGAAACGCTCGCCGAACGCGGGCTGGAGCTCGGGCAAAACGGCGAAACGCTGGTCTACACCTACGACACCCAGGCCGAGCGCACCGGCATCACCGCGCTCCTCAAGGACCTGCATGCGGCCGGCATCCGCTTCCGCGACCTGCAGACGCGGCAAAGCTCGCTTGAGGACATCTTCGTCAATCTCGTGAAGGCCCCGTCATGAATTTTCACGCCATCAAGGCCATCTACCGTTTCGAGATGGCGCGCACCGGCCGCACGCTGTTCCAGAGCATCGTCTCGCCGGTTCTGTCCACATCGCTCTATTTCGTCGTCTTCGGCGCGGCCATCGGCTCGCGCATCGAAGAAGTCGACGGCGTCAGCTACGGCGCCTTCATCGTGCCCGGACTGATCATGCTGTCGCTCCTGACCCAAAGCGTCAGCAACGCCTCCTTCGGGATCTATTTTCCGCGCTTCACCGGCACGATCTACGAGGTCTTGTCGGCGCCCGTCTCCTATCTGGAGATCGTCATTGCCTATGTCGGCGCGGCGGCGACGAAATCGATCCTGGTCGGCCTGATCATTCTGGCGACCGCCCATCTGTTCGTGCCGCTCGACATCCAGCACCCGGTCTGGATGCTCTTGTTCCTGATGCTGACGGCCGTCACTTTCGCCCTGCTCGGGTTCATCCTGGGGATCTGGGCGGACAATTTCGAGAAGCTTCAGTTCGTGCCGCTTCTGGTGGTGACGCCGCTCGCCTTCCTTGGGGGCAGCTTCTATTCGATCAACATGCTGCCGCCCTTCTGGCAGACGGTCACGCTGTTCAATCCGGTGGTCTATCTGATCAGCGGCTTCCGCTGGAGCTTCTACGGCCAGGCGGACGTGAGCATCGGCCTCAGCGTCTTCATGACCTTCCTGTTCCTGGTGATCTGCCTTGCCGTGATCAGCTGGATCTTCAAGACCGGCTGGCGCCTGCGCGCCTGATCAGCCGCCCGAACGACAGCGAACGGCCGAACGACAGAAAAGGCCGGACGGTGCGACATCGCGCCGTCCGGCCTTTCGCATGGAAGAGCGCCGGGTGTCCCGCTAGACGGCAACCGCCGCCTTGATGTGCGGATGCGGATCGTAGCCGGTCAGCGTGAAGTCCTCGAAGCGGAAGGCGAAAAGGTCCTTCACGTCCGGGTTCAGCGTCATCGTCGGCAGGGCACGCGGCGCGCGCGACAGCTGCTCGCGGGCCTGCTCCAGATGGTTGGTGTAGAGGTGCGCATCGCCGAAAGAATGCACGAAGTCGCCGGGCTCATAGCCGGTCACCTGCGCCACCATCATCGTCAGCAGCGCGTAGGAGGCGATGTTGAAGGGCACGCCGAGGAAGACGTCGGCGGAACGCTGATAGAGCTGGCAGGAGAGCTTTCCGTCGGCGACATAGAACTGGAACAGCGCATGACACGGCGGCAGCGCCATCTCGTCGACCAGCGCCGGGTTCCAGGCCGAGACCATCAGCCGCCGGCTGTCGGGCGTTGTGCGGATCATGTCGAGCAGCTTGGCGATCTGGTCGATGGACCGGCCGTCGGGCGCGGGCCACGAGCGCCACTGATAGCCGTAGACCGGGCCGAGATCGCCGTTTTCATCCGCCCATTCGTCCCAGATGCGGACGCCGTTTTCCTTGAGATAACGGATGTTGGTGTCGCCGGCCAGAAACCACAGGAGCTCGTGCACGATCGATTTCAGGTGCAGCTTCTTGGTGGTGACCATCGGGAAGCCCTCCGCGAGGTCGAAACGCATCTGATGACCGAAGACGGACAAGGTGCCCGTCCCCGTGCGGTCGGTCTTCTTCGTTCCCTCGTCGAGGATCCGCTGCATGAGATCGTGATACTGGCGCACCTTGCCCGTCCCGTCCGGAGGTCGATTCGATTGACGCAAAGTGTCGCGCGGGCACGCCGCAGCGACAAGCGCCGAGGCATCGGGGCATGTCGCCTTTCACCCGCAATCCACCGTATCGGCGCAAGAATGGCCGGGGACGAGGCTACTTTTCGGCAATTGCCGGCCAGTTGCCGTTGGCCTTGGAGATGAAGCCCGGCACGTCTGCGCGCCAGCGTTTCTGAATGGCGTCGTTGTAGTTGAGATAGAGGCGGCCATCGACGATGTCCCAGTTCTTTGGGTCGCCCTTGGCAAGCTTGCCTTCCGCGATTGCCCAGGAGCAATAGCCGCCATAGGCGGGCGCGTATTTTTCCGGGTCGGCCAGAAAGGCGTCGCGGTTGGCGGCGCTGGCGAAGCGCCATTCGGCGCCCCTGTGCGTCGCGGTGAAATCGCGCGATCCTTCCACCGGCTTTCCTTGCGTGAAATAGGCGACCGGATCGTAGCCGCCGACGGCCACCCCATCGACAAGACCGGTATAGACCGGGCCGGTGTCGTCGCTGCCCAGCCCGAACCACCCGGCCTGAGCCGCCCCCCGTGCGCCGATCGCCGCGGCCCCGGCAAAAAGCGCGCCCGCAATCAGAACCTGCCGTCTGGAAATTCCGCTCATCACTGCCACTCCTTCCAACCCGCGTCCGCGCGGCCATGGCAAGCCGGACAAGACCCTTGATGAGCGACACTCTAAGCACCACAACTGCTTGCGCGCCAATGACACAAGCTCACAAGCGCGCGAGACACCCCCTTTTCATCCCGACGGGCACTGCCTATATTGGGTGTGTCGGCGCAAGCCGACTATGACGATAAACGGACTGCGTAATAAGCCTATCGGACCCGGGGGCGGTACCCGGCGCCTCCACCCAAGCCCGTCTCGCGCAAGCGGATCAGGCGGGCTTCGGGGGGGCGAAATAGGATCGACGAGGGTGTAAAGGCTTTTCTTTCGTCCGGCATGGTTCCGCCGTTATCGGGCCGTCTCAATAGTTGCAAATGACAACTATGCTATGGACAACGCTGTCGCTGCGTAATGCAGTGCCGGTAGTCCACTAAGTCCTGTTGGTTAGCCCCTTCAGGCGGGGTTCGGAGGCACCTGGCAACAGAAGCCTCCACTTCTTTTTTGCCTGGCTTTTGACGTCGTGACGCGCGGTTTCCCGTGCCCTGAAAACCCTTGGGGCACCGCCTGCGCGGCAAGGGTGCAAAAGAATGGCGCAAGGCGGCCTGGAAGCCTTTTCATCTTGCCCGCCACAGGCCATGTTGGGCGCCAGAGTGATTCCAAAGACCGGCAGTTGAAGAAAATGGCCGAAGACCTGATCCGTTACGACATCGTCATTCAGGACGCGCTTCGCGGCGCCGTTCGCAAGATCCTGACCGAGGTGGTCCGCATCGGGCTGCCGGGCGAGCATCATTTCTACATCGCCTTCGACACCAACGCGCCGGGCGTGCGGATTTCCCCGCGCCTGCACGAACGCTATCCCAACGAGATGACGGTGGTGCTGCAGCACCAGTTCTGGGACCTGACCGTGACGGACCATGCTTTCGAGGTCGGCCTGTCCTTCGGCGGCATCCCGGAAAAGCTGTTCGTGCCGTTTTCCTCGATCAAGGGGTTCTTCGACCCGTCCGTGCAATTCGCGCTCGAATTCGAGCCGGGCAAGACGGCGGAAGAGCTGCCGGAAGAACTCGTCGACGCGGCGCGCGACCAGGAGCGCGCCGAAGCCACGCTGGCGGATATCGACGACACCCTGTCCCGCGACCGCGGCGCGACGGCAAAGACCGCTGCAGACAAGCCGAAGTCCAAGAAGACGGCCGGAAACGCCACCGACAAGACGGGCGACAAGGCTGGGGACAAGACCGGCGACGACGACACGGCCAGCGCCGACGTCGTGTCGCTCGATGCCTTCCGCAAGAAACCCTGAACGAAGCGGCCGGACACGGCGATGAGCGGCGAGATCATAAATCTTCGCAAGGCGCGCAAGGCCCGCAAGCGGCAGGACAAGGACGCCCGCGCCGCCGAGAACCGGATTGTCTTCGGCCGCACCAAAGCGGAACGGACGGTGGTCAAGGCGGAAAACGAACGCGCCCAACGGCGGATCGACGCGCATCTGCGCGGGACCGACGTCGACAGTGATGCCGGCGCCACGGATCGCGAAGATCCGGATACGGACCGGTGACTGCCCGGCCCACGACACCCCCGGCTATCGGATCAGTCTCGCCCCGGCAAGCTATGGGTCCGGTCACTGTGAGGCCAGTCTCGTGCCTCTTGTAAAACGATCCCTCACCCTGCACGGCCATCGCACCAGCCTCGCGCTCGAACCGGAATTCTGGGATGCGCTCGATGCCATGGCCGCACGCGACGGCGTCAGCCTGCCGACGCTTGTCGCGGGGATCGACGATGCGCGGCACATGGATCCGGTGAGCGATGCGCCGGCGCTTTCCTCCGCCCTGCGCGTGGCAGCGCTTGGCTTTTACAGGAATGGTGGCGGCCTGACGTCCTAGCGGTCCGGCGTGACGTCGATGAACACCGGCGGATCGAGCGGCGGCAGCAGGCGCATCGGCTCTCCCGGCTCCGGCTCGGACGGGGCAATACGACCGGTCGCGTCGATCTGTTCCAGCGCGGAGCGGATCCGGTCCCGGAACCCGCTTTCGGCCGCCGGATTTGCGGCCTGCGACGGTTGCGACGCGGGAAGCGTCTCGCGGCGGCGCGGCACGGCCGGCGCCGAGGGTGCGGCGGGGGTTGCCACCACCGGGGCCTGTGGCGCATTCGGCGTCGCGACGCCGGGCGTTGACGGCACATCGATGGCGGGCATTGGCGAAGACGCCGCCGCCTCTTCCTCCTCCTCGGGCTGAGGCGCCTCGGGTTCCGGATCGCCTGGAAGTCTGGTCTTGGCGTCCTCGCGCCGCTTTTCCTGCTGCAGCAGTTGCATGCGCTCTTCCATCGCCTGTTCGCGCGCGTCGATTTCCGCCTGAAGCTCCTCGATGCGCTGCACCTCGCGTTCGAAGGCGCGCAGCGTCAGGAAGGCCGTGAAGGGAGCGATATCGATGGAACGACCCGGATCGCCCAGCGCCCCGGAGAAGACAAGCCCGACCTCCGGTTCGGCTCCCGTCACGGCCTCCGCACCGGGGTCCACCTTCAGGGAAAAGTCGCTGTCGAGCGTCTGTGCGTCCAGATCGATCCGGGCATTGCCGAAGACGGTGGCGCTCGTGTTGTCGAGCGTGACATTGCTGACGCGCACCACGCCGCCGGCAACCGTCGCACCCGCCTCAAGCGCCTCGAAGGGCAGACGTCCCGCATCGAGATAACTCTCGAAAGCGGAGCGAACGGCCGCGTCGTCCAGCTCCAGTCCCGCGTCGGCAGCGCGGATCACCAGACCGAAGGCCTCCGGGTTGATGCCGCGGATCTCGCCGTCGCGAATGGACAATGTCGCGCCGCCCGCAAGCCCCGACACGATCCCGGCGAGCGAGCGCCCCGTGCCCTCCAGGTCGAGCGACAGATCCATCCGCCCGGTTGCGACCGGTCGGGCATTGCGCCGCCAGATGAAATCACCGAGTGCGCCGTTTTCCACCCGCATGGAAAGCGTCAGCCCGGCCTGGCCGTCGGTGCGTTTCACGGACAATGCGCCGGTCAGCCTGCCGCCGGCCAGGTCGGCGCCATCGACATCGAGGCTGAGCGCATCGTCTTTGAGGCCGAGCGTACCCGTCATGTCGCTCGCCTCAAGCGATGGCCCAAGCGGCAGGCGCCGCGCCGTCACATCGAGCGCCACGTCGACGCCCGAGACCACCGGCGGGCCGAAGGCAATCGAGGGCCAGCCCGCGCCGTCGCGCGCTGCCGTCAGCTGGTCGGCGCCAAGCAGCAGGTCGCCCAGCGCGGCCGGATCGAGATCGGACAGCGCCGCGCTGCCGCGCACCTGCGGCTGAAGACTGGCAACGCTTCGGCGTAGGTCGATCTGCAGATCGGCATCTACCTCGGTCCCGGCAATGCGCCCGGACAGTCCGCTCAGCGAAAATTCGTCGCCCTCTCCCTCCAGCGTCGCCACAAGGTCGACATCGCCGACGGAGCTCGAGAGCGAAGGCAGCCGGCCGGTGATCAGGGTCAGCGGCAACAGGTCGGACGCCTTGGCCCCGAGATCCGCGGAGTAGCTCGAGGGTCCGTCTTCGGGCAGGCTGAGCGTGCCAACGCCGACCAGGGAGGCCTCGTCGAGATAAAGCCGCGCGTGACCGTCGAGCCCCTGCTGCGGCACGCCCGCGCCCCCCAATTCGACCCGCGCCTCGCCAAGCTGCGCCACGGGAAGAACCGTCAGACCCAACTGGCGCAGCAGGTCGCCGCCATCGGCCGCGGTGAAGCCGGCCTCAAAGTCGAGAGTGGCCTCGCGCCACGCATCCAGCCGCCCGCGCAGACCGAGGCTGACATCGACCTCCGTGCCGCCCGCGGTGCCCGACAGGGTGACGGTCGCCTGCGTGCCGGCGAGCGCATTGCCGCCCGCCGCCTCGCCCTGGAAGGCGACATCGAGCCTGGCCGGCGCGAACAGTTCCGGCCGGTCGGTGAAAAGCGCAAGCGCCTCCGCGTTCGGAAACAGGGTTTCAAGAAGCGTCGCGACACCGCCAAGCCGGTCGGCATCGACCTTTAGCTGCATGGCACCGGCCGGTGCCGTCGACACGTCGGTGATCCGTCCGTTCGCGGCAAGCTTCGCGCCGGCGAGATCGGCCACCGTCAGGTCCTCGATCTCCAGGATGTCGCCCTCATAGGAGGCGCGCAGCGCGATCGACGACGCGGTGAGATCACGGACTTTCAGCTTTTGCGCATAAAGCCTGAGCGCCACCTGAGTCGCGGTCTCGCCGGGGCGTGCGAAGATGCCGTTTTCGCCGCCCAGAAAGAGCCGAGCCAGCAAGGCGGCCTGATCCGCATCCAGCAGATCCGCATCGAGATCGGCCTCGAACACCGGCGCCCCGGCGGGCGGCGCACGATAGCTGACGGCGCCGCGCCCCTGTTCCCCGGCAAGCTCGAACACGAGATCGGTCAGCGCCAGCCCGGCGGGCGACGCCTCGATCCGGCTCTCCAGCGCGAAGGGATCGACGACGGCATCCACCACGACGCCCTGCCGCCACCAGTCGGCAAAGACGTTCGGCTGGGAGACGGAGGCCGCGAAGCTGCCCCGAAAGGCCGCACGGGGCTTCAGCTCCAGATCGCCGCGCGCCAGGAACGGACTGCGGCCCGGCATCTGCCCCGAGATCTCGGCCAGCCGCCAGCCGCTGGCCAGCCGCTCGGCCTCGATCCGCACGTCCTGGACCAGACCCCCGCCGGCCACGACGGCGGGAACGTCGAGCGCGATCCGTCCGTCGATCGGCGGGTGCGGCAATCCTTGCAGGGCGGAAAGCAGGAGACCGCCGGCCTCGCCCGGCGAGAGCGGCTCCTGCGGCCCGCGTCCGGCGATCCGGTCAAGGTCGATCTGCTTCGCCGTCCCGGTGAAGTCGAAGCGGGAGGGATTGGAAAAGGCGACGTCCAGCCCACCCTCGATGGTGACCGGCCGGTCCTCCGGACCATAGCGCAGGCTCGCGTCCGTCAGGCCCAGCCGCGCCACGTCGAGCGCAAAGGCGCCCTCGCTGACCCAGCCCGTCGCGGCCCCCTCCTCCGTCACCACGGAATTCAGCGTATAGCCACCCTCATAGGCCGGCTTGCCCTCGGCGAGCGAGACCTGTCCGTCCATCACCAGGTCGACAGGCACGGAAACTGGCGTGATCCCGGCCCGCAACCGCAACGCGCCTTCGGCATCGCGCCGGCCGGTCGCCAGCACCACGGTGGCGCGCTGTCCATTGTGGCTGACCATGCCATCGAGCTTGTAGGGACCAAGCAGCGACCTTGCGCCCACGAGCAGGTCGATGTCGTCGAGGGAATGGCTCCGACCGCTGCGCGCGTCGACCACCGACAGGCGTCCGTCACGGATGGTCGCGCGTTCCAGCATCACCAGATCGGGATCGACATCGCGCAGGAAGCCGTCGCGATTGAGGCCGGTGAACCAGTCGAGACGGCCCTGCTCGTCGAGCGACAGTCGCAGCGACGGCTCGTCGAGCGTCATGTCGATGATCCGGACCTCGCCTTTCAGCAACGGCGGCAGCTCGATGCGCACGGCAAAGCGCGACACGGCAAGCAGCGGATCCTCCGGCTCGCCGACGCGCACGTCGGAGAAGGTCAGCGTAGGGGTCGGCAGCAGCCGCATCTCCGCATCGCCCATCACCGCGACACGGTGGCCGAGCAGGCGTTCGCCGTAATCCTCGAACGTGCTGCGATAGGCGGTCCAGTCGATGAAGAACGGGCCGATGAGCGCGGCGAGAAGCACCGCGATCACGCTGAGGCCGATCGTGATGTAGATCGAGTTCAGGAGTTCTCTCCCTCAATCATGCGCGCGAGGATCAGGAGACCGCTCACGCCGCCGGCACGATCTTGCCGGGGTTGAGAATGTTGTCGGGGTCGAGGGCCATCTTGATCGCCCGCATCACACCGAGACCCGCGCCATGTTCGCGCGCAAGATATTTCATCTTGCCCTGCCCGACGCCATGTTCGCCCGTGCAGGTGCCGCCCATCTCGATGGCGCGCCAGTTCAGCCGTTCGATGAAGTCTTCCGTGGTCTCGATTTCCGTCGGATTGTCGGTGTCGACGAGCACCAGAACATGAAAGTTGCCGTCGCCGACATGACCGACCAGAGCCGCCGTCAGCCCCATGGCATCGATGTCGCGATTGGTCTCGCCAATGCATTCGGCGAGCCGGGAAATCGGCACGCAGACGTCGGTCGACACCCCCTTGGCGCCGGGCCGCAAGCCCATCGCCGCCCAATAGGCGTCGTGGCGGGCCTTCCACAACTTCGTGCGGTCCTCCGCCTTGGTGCCCCAGACGAAGTCGCCGCCGCCGCTGTCGCGGGCGATCTCGCCGAAGAGTTCGCTCTGCTCGCGCACACCGTCCGGCGTGCCGTGAAACTCGACGAAAAGCGTCGGCGTCTCCGCAAGGTCTAGCTTGGAATAGGCGTTGCTGGCGCGGATCTGCATCGCGTCGAGCAGCTCGATGCGTGCCACCGGCAGCCCGCACTGGATGGTCATGATCACCGCGTTGCAGGCCGCTTCCAGATCGGGGAACGGGCACACGCCGCCGGAGACCGCTTCGGGAATGCCGTGGAGCCGCAAGGTCACCTCGGTGATGATGCCAAGCGTTCCTTCCGAGCCGACAAGCAGGCGGGTCAGGTCATAGCCGGCCGACGACTTGCGCGCCCGCCCGCCGGTATGAACGACGGTGCCGTCGGCCATCACCGCCGTCAGCGCCATGACGGCATCCTTCATGGTGCCGTAGCGCACGGCATTGGTGCCCGACGCGCGGGTCGCGGCCATGCCGCCAATGCTGGCATCGGCGCCCGGATCGATGGGAAAGAACAGACCCGTATCGCGTAAATGCTCGTTCAGCCGGGTGCGGGTGACGCCCGCCTGGACCGTGCAATCGAGGTCCTCGGCGTTGACCTGCAGCACCTTGTCCATCTGCGACATGTCGATGCATATGCCGCCGGCCGGTGCGTTGACGTGGCCTTCGAGCGAGGATCCGGTGCCGAAGGCGATGACCGGCACCTTGTGCTCGGCGCAGATCCGCACGGCCTCGGCCACCTCCTCGGTCGAATGGGCGAAAATGACCGCGTCCGGCGCCTGGTTGGGCAGCCACGTGGTGGTGTGGGCATGCTGTTCGCGCACGGCGGCTGCGGAGGAAAACCGCTCGCCGAAGCGCTGCGCGAGAAGCTGTATGGCGACGCTGATTCCCGTCTCGTTTCGTTCCACCGGCATTTGCATCGAGGCGAGCGTCATAAAAGGTCTCCACATCCGCGTCCCTTGCGGGTTTTGCGGGCAAGTGTCCGGCGTGCCGGCGCATGATTTGCCTTTGCGCGCACCCTCGGACTAGGTTTGGCGCACACTAGCAAAAACGGCCATCCCGGCCAAAGACTTCCGACCGGCGTTCCGCCTTTTGCGCCGTTTCCCATTCACCCCGAACGAAAGAGCAGGACCATGACAACCGCCTCACCGGAGGCCGCCCCCTTCAAGGGCTCGCTGCAAACGGTCAAGAGCGAGTGGCTCGACTACAATGGCCATCTTAACATGGCCTATTACAACGTCCTGTTCGACACCTGCGTCGACGAGGCCTTCATCAGCCTCGGCCTGGGGCCGGAGTATGTCGCGACCCGCAACGCCTCCTTCTTCACCGCCGAGGTGCATCTTTGCTACCTGCGCGAACTGGAAGAACATTCTCCGGTGTATGCCACGGTTCAACTCATTGATTTTGACGAGAAACGCGCGCATCTCTATCAGGAACTCTATCATGCCGAGGAAGGGTTTCTGTCCGCGACCTCGGAACAGGTCTCGCTGCATGTCGACATGGGCGCGCGCAAGGTCGCTCCCTGGCCCGACGACATTCGCGAGAGGCTGGAGCGGATGAAACAAGCCCATGCGGTGCTCGGGCGCCCGGAGCGCGCCGGCCGCCGCATATCCATCACCAAGCGCTAGGACAGGAGCGGTCCGCGCGCAAACGGATCCCAGTCCATGATCCGCCTGCCGACGATAGTGAGACGCCTGCCGGTGATCGCCGCGCGCTGGATCGAGCCGAACATCCGGCTGTTCCGCACGACGCGGCTCCCGCTCGTCTGGGCGCTGGCGATCGTGATCGGCATTCTGACCGCCGCCGCCGCGATCCTGTTTCGTCTCGCCATCGGAGCGATCCAGTGGACATGGCTCGGCTCGGCGGCGGAAACGGTGGTCAGCGCCACCGCCGAGGTGCCCTGGTGGACGATCCTGCTCGCGCCGGCGGGCGGCGGCTTCCTCGTCGGCCTGTACCTGACGTTCATCCAGCCGAAACAGCGTGCCGGCGGCGTCGCCGACGTGATCGAGGCTCGCGCGCAGGGCGGGCGCGGCCTGACGCTCTGGTCCGGGCTTTCCTCCGCCTTCGTCACCGCGCTTTCACTCGGCAGCGGCGCCAGCGCGGGACGCGAGGGACCGGTGGTACATCTCGGCGCGACCATCGGCACCGCCATCTGCCAGACCTTCCGCCTGCCGGACGCGGCACGCCGCATGCTGCTGGCCTGCGGCGTGGCAAGCGCGGTCTCCGCCTCCTTCAACGCCCCGATCGCCGGCGTGCTCTTCGCCCATGAGGTCATTCTCGGCCACTACGCGCTGACGGCCTTCGTGCCCATCGTCATCGCCTCCGTGCTTGGAACGCTGATGGCCCGGGCCTGGTTCGGCGATGTCGTCGCCTTTGCCATTCCGCAGTACCAGATCACGTCACTCCTGGAGATGCCGGCCTTCGCGCTGCTCGGACTGACCTGCGCCGCCGTCGCCGTCATCTTCCAGTTCGCGTTGATCGGCACCGACTGGGTGGCGCGCAACATCCCCATGCCGCTGTGGCTGCGCCCGACCATCGGCGGGCTTGCGGTCGGGGCCATCGGCATTGCCTATCCGGAGGTACTGGGCGTCGGCTACGAGGCAACCGATGCCGCGCTGAAGCACCAGCTTCCGCTCGCAACCCTGCTGATCCTGCTGGTGGCGAAAACCGCCGCGACCTCCATCACCCTTGCCTCGCGCTTCGGCGGCGGCATTTTTTCGCCCGCGCTCTATCTCGGCGCCATGTGCGGCGGCGCCTTCGGCCTGATTGCCGCCGCCGTCTTTCCCGAGCTTGCCTCCTCGCACGGGCTCTATGCGATCCTCGGCATGGGCGCGGTCGCAGCCGCCGTCCTCGGCGCGCCCTTCTCAACGACGATGATCGTCTTCGAACTGACCGGCGGCTATGCGCTCTCCATCGCGCTGCTCGTCACCGTGTCGATTGCGACCGGACTGACGCAGGCGGTGCACGGACGCTCCTATTTCCACTGGCAGCTGGAAATGCGCGGCGTGATGCTGCACGAGGGGGCGCACAAATGGCTGGTGCGCATCGTCCATGTGTCCGATTTCGTGGAGCGGCTGGACGAGGATGCCGAGCCGGTCGAGTTCGATCCGGCGAGCGGCGAGCCGTATCTTCACCTCACCGACACCCTGGAAACCGCGCTCAAGATCTTCGACGACAGCGGCCGGAACCGTCTGCCGGTGGTGGATGGGGCCGATGCGACACGGGTAATCGGCCACGCCACCCATGTACGGGCGCTGCGCTTCTTCAACGCCGAGCTGATCAACAACCAGGTGGAAGAGCACCGCTAGGGTGCAGCGCCGCTAGAGATGCGCGGGGTCGGTGAGCAAGGTCTTGCCGATGTAGCGTTCCGACTGCGGTTTTTTCAGCAACCGCGCCCGCGTGTCGCGATAGGCGTTGAGCAGTTGCGCCGAACGCCCGCGCAAGCCCGGCAGCGTCAGCGGATCGAGCCCGGCAAACGGCAGGAACGGGTTGCGCCGGACACTGCCGTAGATCGCGATCCGCACAGACGGGCGGAGGCTCGGCGTCCTGGCGTGAAACCCGAAGGTATCGGCGACGACCAGCGTATTGGCCGGCACTTCGAAGGTGACGGGCGGGGCAAAGCCGAGCGTGGCGAGTTCGTCCTCGGATATGCGAAACGATCCGCGCCCATGCAGCCGGTTCCCGTGCGTGGCGGCCGTCTCGCTTTGCGTCTGCTCCCATGCGGCACGTTCCGGGGTCAGCCGGTGCGATCCGGGAACGAAGCGGAAGGGACCGTCGGCTTCCGGCACATCGTCGAGAAAGAACCACGCCTTGGAATTGGCAAAGAAGGTGTCGGCGTGAAAATGCGTTTGCGGGTCGGGCGTGCCGAGATCGGGATCGGTCAAAACCGCATGGAGATAGACGGTCGGCTCGGCTCTGGTCGAGGCGACATATTTCAGCGTGCCCTGAAACACGGCGCCATTGACGAAGGCGGCAAGCGCCGGCAGGCGCCGAAGCACTTCCGGAGGCAAGGGGATGAAGCGGGTGACCGCGTTGCCCTGCCGCATTTCCCAGGCGTCGAAGCGGGTGCCATGCACCTCCTCGAGCAATTGCGCGAATGTGTCCGCCGGCAACACGTTGCGCTGCTCGACATAGCCGTTTTCGGCAAAGAAACGGCGATGGTGGTCGTCGAGGAGATCTTCC
>PARB01000044.1 GCA_002709505.1 Paracoccaceae bacterium
GACAACCTGGTGCTCGCCGACACCAACGAGGAAGGCGCCAACCTTCTGGCCCTGCAGACCCGCCAGCAGCTGTCGACGACAGCCCTGTCGCTTTCCTCGCAGGCCGACCAGGCGGTCCTCAGCCTCTTCTAAGCGGCGCCAGGCCTTTCGCGTCAGACGACGCGACCACCAAACAGCACCGAAAGGGCGACGGGGATACCCGCCGCCCTTTTCCGTCCGGGAGGCAATCTGCGACGGGACACGCCCGCCGCTTTCTGACTGTCCGCATCGCTCGCGCGACGCCGCAAGCCAGGTCCGGAGAGGCGCAGGCGCGACGCCAAATGCCGCAAATTGACTTAGGGATTTATTCACTCTAATACATTGAAATACAAAGATATGCGGCAAATACTACCCGGCAAATTTTTCCGCCCCGAACATCTTCTTTTCGAGCACTTATTTGTTGCTTGAATCAACCCGGTATGCGATTCTCACATCATGGCACTCAAGATCGAATTGCGTCCTCGCGAAAGATTTATCGTCGGTTCCACGGTCATCACCAATGGAGATCACCGGACGCATATCTTTATTGAGGGCAATGAACCGATCCTGCGCGAGAAGGACATCTATACGGCCCAGACAGCGAATACGCCGGCAAAGCGTATCTATCTGGCCGTCCAGCTCATGTACCTGAACCAGGACATCGAGCGGCACAAGAAGATCTACTTCGAGCTGATTCAGGATCTGATTCAGGCCGCACCGAGCACGATGGATCTGATCGATGCGGTGAACAATGAGATCTTAACCGGGTCGCTCTACGCTGCATTGAGACGGGCTCGAAAACTGGTCGAGTATGAACGGGAACTGATCGAACATGTACAATCAGGCCACGGCAGCATATCAGCAGACAGCGCAAACGGCGGTGAGCCCGAGGGAGCTGGAAGCGACCCTCTTGATGAAGGCGGCCGCGCGCCTGCAAGCGGTCAAGGATGACTGGGAAACCGGCGGACCCGTCACGCTCGACGACGCCCTGACCTACAATCGCCGTCTGTGGACGATCCTCGCGACCTCCGTGACGAGCAATGACAACCCGCTTCCGGACGAGGTGAAGCAGAACCTCGGTTCGCTCGGCGCCTTCATCCTGAAGCATACGTTCGACGTTATGTCGAACCCGAGCCCGGAGCGGCTGACGACGCTCATCCAGATCAATCGCAACATTGCAATGGGTCTGCGCGGCAGCTGACCGCTCCGTAACCGGACGGCGTCCGTTCCGCGGTCCGATCCCCCAGCAAGTTTTCCAGACGCCGGCCCCTTGGCCGGCGTTTTTGCGTTCTACGGCCCGAAATCCGGTCGCTGACGAGACGAAACAGGGCCGTCAGGAGACGCGCCCGTAGTGCGCGCATTGCCGCCTGGGCGAAAGGCGACAACGGAACGCGGAGGCGAAGCCCGCCGCCACGGCCTCCCGCAGCGTCGCCGCGTACAAAAAAGGGAACCGGCAGGCTGCTGCCGGTTCCCTTTTTGCTTGCGCCTTCTGCGCGATCCGCAACGCATCCTGCGTTCGTCTGTCCGGTGGTCCGTCGCGCCTTCTGCACGTTCAAGGGCGCTTTCTGCGCCTGTCCCGGTCTGGTCTTTCGCGCCTTCTGCGCGGTTCAAGGGCACATTCTGTGCCCGCCACCCGGTCCGCATTTGCGCCTTCTGCGCGCTCCGGAGCGCCTTCTGCGCCCCGTTCCGGGGTCATTCGTCTTCGCGCCTTCTGCGCGGTCAAGGACGCCTTCTGCGTCCGGTTCCCTTGAAGCCGCCTGACGGCGGCGAGGAACGGTTTCGTTCCTCAGAGATAGTTCGACAACGAGAGGTTCAACGTGATGCTCGTCGCCTGGTAGCTGACCTCAAGGGCGGTGCGCAGCGACAGGAGCTTGGTGGCAACCTCCTCCTTGTTGATCCCCTCGATCTCGTCGATCACCGACTTCACGGACCCTTCCGCCACCCTGTGGCGGGTCTCCGCATCCTTCACCGTGCGTTGCGCGGCGGAGAATTCCATGTGGTTGCGGCGAATGCCGGAAGACTCCGATCCCGGCGGGGTCAACCCGTCGTAGGAGCGCTGCGCCATCGCCTCGTAGAACTTCTGATTGTCCGGCTGGCCGTTTGAGAAGTCGGCGACAGCGAAGCTGGCGAGCGCCTGAATGACCTCGCGATACCCCGCCTCATTGGCGCGGGCGCCGTAGTTCACGGTCAGGTTCTCGTCGATCGTCGCCCGGCTGTCCTTGCGCGGGTCGCCAAGGTCGTTGTCGCCCGTGTACCAGGCGACCGTGTCATTGGTGCCGTCCCGCAGGCTCGTGGCGGTGGTGAAATCCACCGGCGGACCGGCGCTCGGCACCACGCGGGCGAGCGGCTGATAGCCGGGCGGAACCGGAGATTTCGGCGCCGTGTCGAAAAAGGCTTCCGTGGCCCGCACCGTCGACGCCGCCTTCAGCTCGGTGTTTGCCTCGCGTTGCAGCGCGGTGTCGAGGGCATCCTTGAAGAACTGCGCCGTATCGGCCGGGGTCGCACCGCGCTGGAAGGTGAACTCGGGATCGTTCGCGCCGCCGAAGACGCCGATCTCGACCTCGCTCTTGGAGCCGTCCGGCAGCGAGAAAAACACACGGATCGTCTCACCCGGCTGCGGCTGGCCTGTAAAGTCGACGTCAAGCGAGGCCGGCGGTCCCGCGGTCTGGGTTATCGATACATTGCTCGCCCCCGACGCCACGCTGTCGATCTTGAAGCCGAAGGGATGAGCTCCGTCTTCCGCAACGCTCACCTGGGTCCCGACCCGGGCGGTCGTCAGTCGCCCATTGTTGAGCGCTCCGAGATCCGCCTGGTTGTATTCGCCGACCACGGTCTTGAGACCGGCATAATTGCCATCGCCCTTCAGCACGAAGTCGAGGCTCTGGACGGGAAGCGTATCCGCCGTCTTGCCGGAAAACAGATACCGCCCGCCGACATCGGTGTTCAGATGGGCCATGAACTCGCGCAGGGCGATTTCGGTCGACGTCTGGGTGGAGGTGCGCCCGTCGCTGAACAGCTCGAAATTGTTCCGGTCGGTGGCGGCCTTCGCCTCGATGCGGATTTCCTCCAGCCGTTCGCTTGCCTGATCCAGCGTGGACAGCCGCAGGTCGGCGATCTGGATCGTCTGCTTGTAAACGCCGATCTCCGAAAGCTGCTGCTTCATCGACAGGTTGAGCACCCGCTCCGAACCGAGCCCGCCATAGGTCTCCGACTTCAGGTTGGTGCCGAGCTGGCGCTGAAGATCGTTCATCTGGTTGCGCAGACTGGTCAGATAGGTGACCTGGCTGGGAGCCGAAAATCCGCCGCCGTAGGGATTGATCGCCATTGCTCGTCACTAGCTCCGCATCAGGATGTCGTAGAGTTCGCGCACGACCTGCATCACGCGTGCGTTGGCCGCGTAGGCGTTCTGGAGCTGGACCAGCTGGGCAAGCTCCTGGTCGACGCTGACCTTCGAGGAATCGTCGAGCCGCGACTTGAGGTTCGACGTCACCACCTGCTGCCCGGTAACGGTCGCCTTCGCCTGCGCGGAGCGACCGCTTTGATGCGAGACCGAGGCGGTCACGAAGTCGTTGATCGACCCTTCGAACAGCGAGCCGGATCCGCCGATGCGTGTCTTCGGGGTGAAGGTGGTCTTGGTCAGCGTCAGCTTGTCGAGGACAGCCTGCGGCCGCGTCGCATCGCCATTGGCAATCCCGGGGGCATATTCCACCAGCAGCGACGGATCGTTGACAAAGGTGGACCCGACGCGAATGCGCGAGGCAAACCCGGTGATGTTCGGCCGCCCGTCCGCCATCCCCGTGAAGGTCTTGTTGCCGTCGTCCACGAAGAGCGCAAAGGCATCGCCGTGGGCCGACGGGCCGGAGACCGTCTCGTTCGTCTGCGCCGATTCAATCCGCAGGCTGGCCGGCGCCGTGCTTTCCAGCCGCAGCGTCGAGCCGCCCGGGTTGGCCGCGGCGAAGGTACCGGCGCCAATGCGGGCGTCGCCATCGAGCGCGCTCTGGATGTTGGCGGCGATCGTCGCATAGTTGCCGCTGGAAAAATCGACCGCGAGAAAGATCGAATCCGGGTCGTTGGTCGCGGTCAGCGCCGGCGGCTCCGGACCGTCGGACCGGTAGATCGTCACCGACTTGCTGAGCCCTGTGCCGAGATCCTTGTAGTCGAAAGAGACGCTGTCGCCGGGCTGGAGATTGGCAAGATCCAGCTCATAGCCGGTCTGGGTGCCGGACGCGGGATAGGCGGTTCCCGGCTCCACATGGGTGGAAAACGCCCGCGCCAGCGAGGCGGCCAGTTCGTCGAGCTGCGTCTGCGCGTCGGTCAGCGCCTCGTCGCGCATGTTGACCAGGCCGACGAGCGACCCGCTGCGCAGGGTGCGCGTCGACAGAAGGTCGATCTGGCTGCCTTCGGAATTCTCCAGCGTCAGCGTTCCCACGCGCCGCTTGGCCGGATCGATGTTGTAAAGCGCATCGGCGTTGATGTTGCCGCGTCCGTCGAACTTCAGCTTCATCACGTCGACGTCGTAGAGCATCGTGCCGCCGGAGGTATGGACGCGCACGCCCCCCTGCTCGGTCGGCTTGACCTCGATGTCGATATAGCCGGACAGTTCCTCCAGCAGCATGTCGCGCTGGTCCATCAGCCCCACCGGCTTGTCGCCGTCCTGGCTCGCCGCGATCACCTGCCGGTCGATCGCCTTGATGTCCGCCAGAAGATCGTTGACCCGGTCGACCTGTTCGCCGATCTGGTACTCGACCTCCTGCCGCATGCCCTGGATGTCTTCCGACATCGCGTTGATCTTGCCGACCAGCGCTTCGGCGGTGCGCATCACCTCCAGCCGGTTGGTGTAATCCTCCGGACCGGACACCAGGTTGGACATCGACGAAATGAACGAATTGACGGTGTTGGGCAGCGAGCCCGCGTCCTTGATCGTGCCGAACAGCGTGTCGAGACGCGCGGTGTACTGCTGGGCAACGCTTGCGTAATTCTGCTCGGCCAGCGAGGTGCGGTACTGTCCCTGCACCGCCGTGTCGAGATAGCGGCGCATGCTGTCCGCCTCGACACCGGTGACGATGCCGTTGCCGTCATAGGTGACGGACGCGGAGACGGACTTTCGCGTATAGCCGACCGTGTCGGCATTGGCGATGTTGGTCGCCGTCACATCGAGCTGGCGCTGGTTGAACCCCAGTCCGATCAATGCGGTATTGAGAGCGCTGCTCAGTCCCATCGTCTCACCCGGCCCTCGCGCCTGCGATCACGTCATGCCCGGCCGGATCGCACCGGCCGGGCGGTCTTTGCGATCCGGTTACCGGATCATGTTGATGGCTTCCTGCAGCATCTGGTCACCCGACGAGACGATCCGCGTGTTGGCGGAATAGGCCTGCTGGGTGACGATCAGCTTGGAGAACTCGTCGGCGATGTCGGTGTTGGACGATTCCAGCCGCTTGCCGACGATGCGCCCCTGCGCGCCCGCGATCGGCTCGCCCGATTCCGGCGTGACCTCGAAGGCGCCGCCGTCGACACGCTCGAGCCAGGCCTCGCCGGAGAAGGACACCAGCGAAATCTCGTGCAGCTCGCGGGTCCGGCCGTTCGAGTAGGAGGCAACGAGACGGCCGGCTTCCGAAATCGAGATCCCGGCGAGGTCGCCTGCCGGATAGCCGTTCTGCGTCAGCTTCGAGATCTTGGCGCTGCCGTTGGAATCGGAGAACTGCGTCAGCGCGCCGGAGCCGAAATCGAGCGTCATGTCGCCGACGACTTCGCCATCGACGGCAAGGCCGGTGATCGTCATCGCGTCGTTGGCCGGAACCAGCATCTGTCCGCCGTTGCCGGCACTGGAATCGAACTGCGCGTCAGACACCTTGGTCCACTTCGGATTGGCGCCGGTGGCCCCGGAATCCGACAGGTAGTAGAGCGACCAGGTGTCCGGCTGCGAGCCGTCGTCCTCGAAGGTCTTGGCCCAGCGCATCTGCACGTTCACCGGCGTGCCGCTCGAGTTGTAGACGGTGATCGCCTCGCCGGCGATGGAGGTGTTGAGGAAGGCCACCTCGTCGGCGGCATTGATGGCATCGACGCCAACGGTCTGGCCGAGGGCCGCCGCATCGGGAGCGGCGCCCGTGGAGGCCTTGGTCAGTGTTGCGTCGAGCAGTTCGTCACCGCCGGCGAGCTGGTTGCTCGTCTGGGGCGTCGTCGGCAGATTGCCCTCATAGCGGATGCGATCCGTCGTCACGGCCGGAATGACCGAATTGTCGATGGTGATGATCTGGGGAACCGAGCCGGACACGTTCTTGGTGACCGGGTCGATCGGCTGGCCCATCAGGTAGTAGCCGGCGCCATTGACCAGGCGGCCTTCCTTGTCGACCTCGAAATCGCCGCGACGGGTGTAGAGATCGTTGCCGGAGAAGATCGTCCGGCCGTCGACCTCACCCGCCTTGCCCTGCACGACGAAATAGCCGCCGCCGTTGATCCCCATGTAGGTGTCGACCTGGCTCTGCTGCAGATCGCCCTGCAGGCCGTTGGTCGCGCGCGAGTTGGCGGACACCGTGCCGGCGATCTGGCCGGGCTGCGCGCCCTTGCCGCCGCCGACGAGATCGGAAAACGACGTGTCGAGCCGCTTGTAGCCAACGGTCGCCGCGTTGGCGATGTTGCCCGAGATGTTCTCCAGCGCATAAGCCTGCGCGGAAAGGCCGGAAACGGCCGCGTTCAATGCACCAAAAACACCCATGTGATCCTCCAGGACGGACAGGACGGACTTTCCGGCGCTGCTGGGCACGCCGGTCTCGGTCCTGGGGTTGGCAAACACTGTGCCAGTTCAGGGAATTTCGTTAACCATATGGAATATCGAGCTTTTCGAATTCCGCACCCGGACCGCTGGCCAGGCAGGGCACGACCGACCGGCAGCTTTGTCCGCGCGCTCCCGGCAACAAATGCCGGCCTGCGGGCTCGGCGGCGGCATCTTGCGCCGGCCGGGGCCGCCCCATAGTGTGCGCTGCAAGATCAGTTATCAGCGGAGAGTTTCATGCGTTTTGAGGGCACGTCCGGCTATGTCGCAACGGAGGACCTGCGGATCGCGGTCAACGCGGCCGTGACACTGGAGCGGCCGTTGCTGGTCAAGGGCGAGCCCGGGACCGGCAAGACCATTCTCGCGCAGGAAATCGCAGGCGCCCTCAACGCCCCGCTGATCGAGTGGCACATCAAGTCGACCACCAAGGCGCAACAGGGCCTTTACGAATATGACGCGGTCTCCCGGCTGCGCGACAGCCAGCTCGGCGACGACCGGGTCCACGACATCGCCAACTACATCCGCAAGGGCAAGCTGTGGGAGGCCTTTGCGGCCGATCAGCGTCCGGTGCTGCTGATCGACGAGATCGACAAGGCCGACATCGAGTTTCCCAACGACCTCCTGCAGGAACTCGACCGCATGGAGTTCCATGTCTACGAGACCGGCGAGATGGTCCGCGCCCGCCAGCGCCCGGTGGTGATCATCACCTCCAACAACGAGAAGGAACTGCCGGACGCGTTCCTGCGGCGCTGCTTCTTCCACTACATCACCTTCCCCGATGCCGACACGATGGCCGACATCGTCGAGGTGCATTTTCCGGGCCTGAAGGCGGAATTGCTGCGCGAAGCACTGAAAATCTTCTACGATGTCCGCGACACGCCGGGCCTGAAGAAGAAGCCCTCCACATCGGAGTTGCTGGATTGGATCAAACTGCTGCTCAACGAGGACATGGAGCCGGCCGACCTGCGCGAGCGCGACACCAAGAAGCTGATCCCGCCGCTGCATGGCGCCCTACTGAAGAACGAACAGGACGTGCATCTGTTCGAGCGCCTCGCCTTCCTCAACCGCCGCGACGGGCGCTGACCTTAGCGCGCGCCGCCGCCCTTGTGATTGCCGCCGCCCTCTCGCTCGGCGGGCTGTCCGGCGAGACCCGCGCGCAGGACGGCGCGACGGAATCCGGCTGGCGCACGGTGACCACCGGCATGCGCCATTTCACCGGCCTGACCTGCCCCGACCGGGTCGCCTCGCTCAACCGCATTCACGTGCTCGGCAGCGGCGTCGACCGGGTCGCCGGCTGTGTCTACCAGGGCGACGACGGCACCAACGCGATCCTGCGCAGCCATCCGGTCGGCACCAGCGCCGAGATCACGCGGACATTTTCGAAACGCTATTCCGAAGCGGGCTTTGCGCGACTGGAAACGACCGGCGCGTCCGCCGCCGGCGTCTCCTTCCGCACCGGGCGGCGCGGCGATGGCACGCGGTGCGAGACCCTGTGGCGCTTCACCGCGCAAACCGCGGATTACACCTTGTGGATGGTCTATACGCTGCCCTCCCAGGCCGAGAGCATCGGCCCGATGGTGACCGCCTTTGCCGAGGTCATGGCCCGAACGGACGCGCGCTGAGACTCCCGCAAACCGTGCCTCAGTCGCCGTCCACCGCGGCCGCGTCGCAGCTCGCGATCGTGTCCTCCACCGGCGCGCCCGCCTCGCGCATTGCCGCCTTCAGGTCGAAATCGCGCAGCAACGGCACGAACCCGTCGAACTCGCCGGCGGCCAGAAAGGTCGAGACCGGCACGGGTCCCTCCGGAACCGGGCCGACGCGGCAGCCCTTGACGGAAACCGACAGCGAACCGCTCGCCCGGGATGCATCTTGCGACCGGCGCGCGCCAAGACGGCGCTGCACGGACCTGACCCTGTCCGCATCCCCCGGGGCAACGGCGAAGACGCTCAGCGTCGTGCCGTTTCGCCGCTCCGAGGCGAGGCCGGCGGGCTCGCGCGCGCCCTCGATCCGCTCGAAGACGATCTCGTCGCGCTGAACGACGGGCCCCTCCGGCGCACTGCGTTCCTCGATGATCATCACCGCGCCGCCCTGCGGGATGCGGATCCAGTCGGGATGTCGCACGGCGACCATCAATTGCTCGGGATCGGTGGTTTTCAGGTCGAAGGCGCGAAGCTTCACCATGCTTGTCAGGGGAACATGACCGCAGGCCGCCAGCAGCAGGGCGACACACACCGGCGCGGCAACGCGAAAAAGCGCAATCCGCGCGAAAGCCGGCAGGAAAGGACGGGGCATAAAGAAGGCTCCAATGCTGGAAACGCGACCGATGGATATGTGATTGACGATTATTTTTTAATGTTACACAATAAAAAAACAGCTTATGTCAATAAGGGACTCATCACATGACACTGCGCGGAAACGAACCGCCCGCTTCCCGTGGGCGCCTTGCCCGCATCCAGCGTGTCAGCCGCATCATGGCGGCGATCACGCTTGTTCCGGTCGTCGGCCTCCTCGTCGTTCCGATCCTGGCCGTGGCTCTCGCGTTCCTTGATCCGGCCACGCTGGACGCCCGCCTGGTCGAGGCCCTGGCCGCGTCGCAGCAAGCAGCGCTCACGCCGGCGACCCGCCTCGCCGCCCTCGCGCTTGCCGCGATCCCCCTTTGTCTGGCGCTTCTCGGTTTTGTCGTGGTCCAGCGCCTGTTTCACGGATTTGCCACCGGCGACATCCTGACGCCGGAAAGCGGACGCCGACTGAGACGGATCGGCATCATCGTCACCGCCCTTGGTCCCGTCGCGATCGTGATCCGCTCGATTGCCAGCGTCGTCGTCTCCCTGCCCAATCCGCCCGGCGAACGGGTGCTGGCTGTAGGCTTCGGCAGCAATGACGTCACCGCAATCATCGCGGGCATGCTTTTGATCGTGCTGGGCTGGACGCTGGAGGAAGCGGCAAGGGTTGCGGACGAAAACCGACAGTTCGTGTAAGGAAGCGGACCATGGCGATCATCATCAATCTCGATGTCATGCTGGCCCGGCGGAAGATGCGCTCCCGCGAGCTGGCCGACCGCATCGGCATCACCGAACAGAACGTCTCGCTGCTGAAATCCGGCAAGGTAAAGGGCGTGCGCTTCGAAACGCTGGAACGCATCTGCGAGGCACTGGACTGCCAGCCGGGCGACCTCATCGAGTATCGCCCGGACCAGGATGACGGCTGAGCGCACTCCCCCCGATCTCCCTCCTTGGATACGCCGAAGGGGCACGCGCGCCCTTGTGGCGTGGGACATCCCCTTTGTATGCTTGGCAAAACCCGACGGACGGAGAGACGCGCCATGCTGCGATTGCTGCTCTTGAGGCATGCCAAGTCCGATTGGCACGACACCTCCGCCCTCGACCACGACCGGACCCTGAACGCGCGCGGGCGCGGTGCCGCGCCGGCGATCGGCGAACATATGGCCCGCCACGGCCTGATGCCGGACAAGGTGCTCTGCTCCACCGCCCAGCGCGCCCGGGAAACGCTCGCGCTCGTCCTGCCCCACCTTGCCGGGGAAATCGACATTCGCATCACGCGCGGGATCTACGACGAGTCCGAGATGGATTATGTCGACTTTATCCGCGCCCTTGGCGGCGGCTCGCGCACCTTGATGCTGATCGGCCACAACCCCGCGATGCGCGACACGGCACTGGAGCTCGTCGGCGGCGGAAATCCGTCGCTGGTCGAGGCCATCGAGGGCAAATACCCGACAGCCGCGCTTGCCGTGATCGATTTCGCCGCAAACCGCTGGTCCGATGTGGAGCGCGCAAGCGGGCGCATCCTCGCCTATTGCCTGCCGCGCCATCTTCCGGCGGCGATGACCTCGCTGTCGGCATTGCCCGAGGCGGCAAACGACGGCGGCGACACGTCCCCCGACACGACCGACGGCGCATGAGAGCAGCGGCCGTTTCCGCGCGTTTCCGCCTCTTTGCAGACGCCTCTCCCTTGCAAGACCACTCGCCCCCCACCACATGGCGGCGCGGAGACACACATTGACCCGCAAGACGCTTCTTTCCCGCCTGAGCGACGAAGTCCGCTACTCCGTCGACAACATTGCCGAGACCGTCAGCGACCTGGGCACCCCCACCGTGCGCCTTGGCGTCACCGGCCTGTCGCGTGCCGGCAAGACCGTGTTCATCACCGCGCTGATCCACAATCTGGTGAACGGCGGGCGCTTGCCGATGCTCGATGCGGCGGCGGAAGGGCGCATCGCCCGCGCCGCGCTCGAGCCTCAGCCGGACGACGACGTGCCGCGCTTCGACGTCGAGGCCCATGTCGATACGCTGCTTAAGGCGCGCGACTGGCCTCAGTCGACCCGCCAGGTCTCCGAGCTCAGGCTGACGATCACGTTCGAATCCGCACACTTCCTGTCGCGCGCGCTGGGGCGCGGAAAACTGCATCTCGACATCGTCGACTATCCGGGCGAATGGCTCTTGGACCTGCCGCTGCTCGACAAGGATTTCGCGACCTTCTCGCGCGAGGCGCTGGAGCGGGCTCGCCAGGACGCCCGCGCGCCGATCGCCCGCCCCTTCCTTGACGCGCTTGCCGGCATCGACCCGGACGCCGAGGCCGACGAGACGACTGCCCGCGATCTCGCGCGCCACTACACCGCCTATCTCGGCGACTGCCGGGCGGAAGGCCGCGCGCTCTCCATGCTGCCGCCGGGCCGCTTCCTGATGCCGGGCGATCTGGACGGCTCTCCGGCGCTGACCTTTGCCCCGCTCGACATCGCGCCGGATGCGGGAACCGCGCCGCCCGGATCGCTGCGCGCGATGATGGAGCGGCGCTACGAGTCCTACAAGAAACACGTCGTGCGGCCGTTCTTCCGCGACCATTTCGCCCGGCTCGACCGGCAGATCGTGCTGGTCGACGCCCTCAGCGCGCTCAACGCCGGACCGGCCGCGCTCGCCGATCTGGAAACCGCGCTGTCGGAGATCCTCGCCGCCTTCCGGCCGGGCAGCGTCTCGCGGCTGTTCTCCATCCTGACACGGCGGATTGACAGGATCCTGTTCGCGGCGACCAAGGCGGACCATCTGCACCGCGCCGACCACGACCGGCTGGAAGCGATCCTGCGCCGTCTGGTCAAACGGGCGCTGGAGCGCGCCCATTACAGCGGCGCCGAAGTCGACGTCCTGGCGCTTGCCGCGATCCGGGCCACCCGCGAGGCACGCGTCACCCACGACGGCGAGGCCATGCCGGCGATCCTGGGCACGCCCCTTCCCGGCGAGCGCGTCAACGGCGAGACCTACGACGGCAAGACGGAAATCGCCCTCTTTCCCGGCGACCTGCCGGACGATCCCGAGACGGTGTTCGCCCCGGGCGCGGAGCCGCAGCCGCCGGTGCGCTTCGTGCGGTTCCGCCCGCCTGAACTGCAAACGACGGCGGAAGGGCTGAAACTCTCCCTCCCGCACATCCGCCTCGACCGGGCGCTGCATTTCCTCTTTGGAGACTATCTGACATGAGCGACGCGCCAGGTTCCCGCGAAACCGCCGGCCCGCGCGAACGCAAGCGCCGGCAACCGGCAGCCTTCCGCCTCGACGACACGCGGCTGAGCATGGACGAGGACCTGTCGGCGGACGCCGGTGCCGATCTCGACGGCGACACCGCGGTGGTGCCCTCTCCGTCCGGAACGGGTCCGCGCTGGGGACGCTGGCTTGCCGTCGGCCTCGGCGGCCTTGCCTCGCTGGCGATCGGCCTGTCGGTCGACGCGCTGATCCGCGACCTCTTCGCGCGTACCGACTGGCTCGGCTGGACCGCCGTCGCCCTTGCTGCGATGGCCGCGATCGCCGCCGTCGGCCTTGCCCTGCGCGAAGTCTTCGGCCTCCTGCGGCTGCGCAAGATCGACAGCCTGCGCCAGACGCTGGCCGAGGCCGCCGAACAGGACGACGAGACGGCCGCGCGGGCCGGCCTTGCGGAACTGATCGCGCTATACTCCGGCCGCCCGGAAACAGCGGCGGGCCGTGCGGCTCTCTCCGCGCATTTGCGCGAGGTGATCGACGGGCGCGATCTGGTGCGCCTCGCCGAGCGCGAGCTGATGAAGCAGATCGACGCGCGCGCGGTGCGGATCGTCAAGGAGAGCGTCAAGCGCGTCTCCGTGGTGACCGCCGTCTCGCCGCGTGCCGCTCTCGACCTCGCCGTGGTGCTGATGGAAAACCTGCGCGTCATGCGCCGGCTTGCCGACCTCTACGGCGGCCGTCCCGGCGTCTTCGGCTTCCTGCGCCTCGCGCGCCATGTGGTAACGCATCTCGCCATGACCGGCGGCATGGCGGCCGGCGACAGCCTGGTGTCGCAACTGCTCGGCCACGGCCTTGCCGCGCGCCTGTCCGCCCGCCTCGGCGAGGGCGTGATCAACGGCCTTCTGACCGCCCGCGTCGGCATCGCCGCCATTGCCGTGTGCCGTCCCGTGCCCTTTGTCGGCCATGGCGGACCGGCGGTGTCGGACGTGATGGGCGAGATGTTCCGCAGCGACCCGGAAACCCGCGCCCTGCTTGAAGAAGGATCCGGCCGGGCCTGAGCGAAGACGCCAGCTGCGCGGGATTTTATTTTCTTTGATTCGCACATAAACAAGCAAAAGTAGCGCGCTTCTGCGATGCCGCCCGAGTGACCCGCTCCAGCGCCCAAACAGACCGACAGATAAAAATTGGGTTTTATTATCCGTATTTTTTACATGTATTTAGATTATACAATTCTTGCATTTCCCTGACGCGGCGGTCAGTCTGAAAACATTGAAATCTGCCAGGGGCCAGATGTGGCTTTTTGTTCAAGAGATCGCGTGGTCAGCATAGGCTCAGCCTTTCTGGTTGCCGCCGTCCTTCTCGTCACGATCAAGTTCCTGCATGGATACGAAGTGCGCGGCGAAATGCGCACGGCTCTTCAGACCATGATGACGCGGACCGGGCTCGTCACACAGCAGGCGAATGCCGCCTTGAACGGTATTGGCAAGGATCCGGATCTTGGATGTAGCCCCGCCTATCTGCGCAAACTCAGCACCACCCTTTTCACCAACAATTTCCTTCATGACATTCTGATCCTGGACGAGGCTGCCGGCGGTTTCGCCATCTGTTCGGGAACCTTCGGGGTCTTTCCGCGCCCGATCGCCATTCCGGAGCCGAGTTTTCAGTCGCGCCGGCGCCCGGGACGCTACATCTGGCTCAACTTCAGGGCCGACGGTCTGCCGCAAAGCAATGCCAATCTCTTCATTGCAGCCGGCCGGATCGGCGTCCTGATCGATCAGCGCGCGCTGTCGGGGACCAAAACACCGTTTTCCTGGGAGGCGTTTACCCGCCCGCCCGACGAGGAATACGGCATCCATCTCTACGGCACGCCGGGGCTGTTTCAGCAATTTGTCGCCGAAGGAAACCGGTTTCTGTCAGGCGGGCTTTCCGCCGAGGTCTGCAACAACAACGAGCAACTCGGCTTCTGCCTTGCGGGCTATTACTCGGGCGAGGAGCTGCTTCAGCGTCACATGGTCCTGATCGGCGCCAGCATCGCCCTGTGCCTGCTGTTCGCGGCGGTCACACAGCGCCGGGTCTACAATCGCCTGGCCTATCGCAGAAGCATTCCCGGCCGCATCGCGCGCGCCCTGCGCAGCTCCGGCAGCGGCGGCTTTCATTGCCACTATCAACCCATCATCGACCTGGGGAGCGGACAGATCGTCGGCGTCGAGGCCCTTGCCCGTTTCCGGGACGAGACCGGCCCGCTCACGCCGGATGTCTTCATCCCCGAAATCGACAAGGCGCATGACACCTGGGCCTTTACCGAGCGGATCATCGGCATCGTCGCCGACGACCTCGGAGCGTTGGGAGACGTGGCGCGCTCCTGGACCGTCTCGATCAACTTCTTCCAGAACGACCTGCGCGAGGACAATCTCCCCAAACTCGCCGCGTCGGACGCGGTGACGCGGGCGCGTCGGTTCGGATTGAAACTGAACTGCGAGGTCCTGGAGGCCGGCATCATGCTGCGCACCGACAAGCAGGCGGCCCTCAGCCACTTGCGGGCCCTCGGGTTCACCGTCTCCATCGACGATTTCGGCGTCGGCTTTTCCAATCTCGCGGAAGTCCTGCGCATGGCGCCGGACTATCTCAAGATCGACAAGCAGTTCATTCAGGGCATCGATCGCAGCGAAACCTCCCTGCGCGCATCGCTCGTCCCCAACATCATCGACATCGCCCTGCAGATGAAAGCCAAGGTGATTGCGGAGGGCATCGAGACCCATGAGCAACTCGAGGCCCTCAGGGCGCTTGGCGTGCGCCTCGGCCAAGGCTATCTGCTGTCGCGCCCGGTCTCGGCCGACATCCTGGCGCAGTTGATCGCTCCCGGCACGACATTCGTCCCGGATGAGGCCGCGGTCAGCTGACCCGGAGGCGCGCCCGCAGGGATGGGCCCGCCTTGCACCGTGCCGCCACCACGCCGTCACCGCGCATGGGCGGCAGGCCCCGACATTCGCGGGCTTGCGATCTCGACAGCGCCCCGCAAGCCCCGTAACTTGCGCGCATGTTCATAACCTTCCTGACCAATCTGCGCTCCGGCGGGGTGCCCGTCTCCTTGCGCGAATACCTCACGCTGATGGAGGCGCTGAAGGCCGACCTTGCCGGCCGTCAGGTCGAGGACTTCTATTATCTCGCCCGCGCCTGCCTGGTGAAGGACGAGGCCAATCTCGACAAGTTCGACCGGATCTTCGGCCACACCTTCAAGGGTCTCGACCTGGGGTCTGCGATCGAGGCGGAAACGCTGCCCGAGGACTGGCTGCGCAAGCTCGCCGAAAAGCACCTCACCGAGGAGGAAAAGGCGCAGATCGAGGCGCTTGGCGGCTTCGAGAAGCTGATGGAGACGCTGAAGCAGCGACTGAAGGAGCAGAAGGACCGGCATCAGGGCGGCAGCAAGTGGATCGGCACGGCCGGCACGTCGCCCTTCGGCGCCTATGGCTACAATCCCGAAGGCGTGCGCATCGGCCAGGACGAGAGCCGGCACCGCCGCGCGGTGAAGGTCTGGGACAAGCGCAGCTTCAAGGATCTGGACGACACCGTCGAGCTCGGCACCCGCAACATCAAGGTGGCGCTGAAACGCCTGCGCCGCTTTGCCCGTCAGGGGGCGGCGGAGGAACTCGATCTCGACGACACCATCCGCGCCACGGCGCACAAGGGCCTGCTCGACATCAAGATGCGGCCCGAGCGGCGCAATGCGGTCAAGGTCCTCCTGTTCTTCGACATCGGCGGCTCGATGGACGACCACATCCGCATCTGCGAGGAGCTGTTTTCCGCCGCGCGCACCGAATTCAAGGTGATGGAGTATTTCTACTTCCACAACTGCCCCTATGAATTCGTCTGGAAGAACAACGCCCGCCGCCACTCCGAACGCCTGCCGACCTTCGACGTGCTCAACAAATACGGGCCGGACTACAAGGCGATCTTCGTCGGCGACGCCTCCATGAGCCCCTATGAGATCGCCTATGCGGGTGGCTCCGTGGAGCATTGGAACGAGGAGCCGGGCGCGGCGTGGATCCAGCGGCTGACGGCGCACTACCGCAAGAGCGTGTGGCTCAATCCGGTCGCGGAACGCCACTGGCCCTACACCCAGTCGATCCAGATGATCCGCAAGCTGATGGAGGGGCGGCACTACCCGCTCACGCTTGAGGGGCTGGAAGCGGCGATGAAGGACCTGGTCCGCTAGGCGCTTGCCGGCCCGCCCCGCGTCCTCGGGCACATCCAGACGGCCGGATAAGCGCACCAGGAAGGTGCAGCGCACGAGCGGCTCCTCGGTCACGCCCCTCTTGTGCTTGGTCAGGAACGAGATCACCTGCGACTGGCCCGGACGGTTTCCAGGAGGCGCGTCACGGTCTGGCGGGTGCTGAACACCGACATCATGTCGACGAGGCGATGCGGCGCGACGGCCTGCATCGCTCAGGCGACACCGCCCGCAGGGTGAGTCGCGCGCCCTTCGCAGGAGAGGCGTCGGCGTCCTTTGCAAGGCGCATCGACGACGGGAACGACCGGCCGGACGCGAATACCCCCCAAGAACCGCTCGGTTTCAATCGAGGATTGAATTTATTCGTATTACTACAATCAACTTTGCCGACAAATTAGGCAAAACGATGATAATTTTAGCAATGATTAATCATTCACGCCCATTCATGAAGTACTAAAGCAAGCAAAGGGGCGCCAGCAATGTTCGCGCGACTGCCTACACTTTCCATAGCCGTAAAAATACCTCTTCTTGTGGTTGCTTTTGCCGTAATTGCAACCGCAGTTACCGGTGTTTCTTCTTATATCTCGTCGAGCCAGTATCTGGCCGAAGCGGCGATGCGAAACATGGAAGCGGTGGTCGGTTCTCGCAAGTCGGAGATGACACTCTATCTCAAGAGCATCGAGGAAGACCTGAGGGTCGTGGCCGACAACGCCATGACACGCGACGCCCTTGCTGCTTTCAAGACGTCCTACGCCGGCACCGGAGCCGCCGAGAACGTGGCGGTTCGCAACGCCTATATCTTCGACAACCCGAACCCGCTTGGCGAAAAGCACAAGCTTGACGACGCCAAGGACGGCAGTGCCTACAGCGAGACCCACGCGCAATTCCATCCGTGGTTCCGCAATCTGCTGGAGGCGCGCGGGTATTATGACGTGTTCCTCGTCGAGCCCAATGGCGATCTGGTCTACTCCGTCTTCAAGGAAAATGACTTCGGCACCAACCTGCTGACCGGGAAATGGCGCGACACGGACATCGCGACCGTGTTCCGCCAGGTCCGCGACGCCGGCACCTCCAACTCCATCGCCTTTACGGATTTTGCCGCCTACACCCCCTCGAATGGTGCGCCGGCGAGTTTCATTGCCACGCCGGTGATGAACGCCGACGGCAGCTTCAAGGGTGCCCTGATCTTCCAGATGCCCATCGACCGGATCAACACGATCATGGGGAACGGCGCCGGACTTGGCCGCACGGGGGAAACCTATCTTGTCGGCGACGACATGCTGATGCGCTCCGACAGCCGGTTCCGCAAGCAGGGCGACGCCTCAAGCATCCTGCGCCAGAAGGTGGACAGCGAATCCGCCCGCGAGGCCCTCGCCGGCAAGAGCGGTGTGGGCGACACGGTCGACTATCGCGGCGAACTGGTTCTCTCCAGCTACACGCCCCTGACCTTCAACGGCGTCACCTGGGCACTGGTTGCCGACATTGACGAGCAGGAAGTGCAGGAACCGAGCGTCGAGCTGCGCAACTGGGTTCTCCTCCTCGGTGCCGGCATCGTTCTGGTCACCGGTCTCGCCGGCTTCCTGTTCGCCCGCGGGGTCTCCGGACCGATCACCCGGATGAATGGAACCATGCTCCACCTCGCCGGAGGCGATCTGACCGTCGATGTCCCCTACCAGGGGCGCCGCGACGAAATCGGCGACATGGCCTCCGCCGTGCAGACCTTCAAGGACAATGCGATCGAGGTGAAGCGGCTGGAAAGCCAGCAGGCCGAACTCGAGGCCCGCGCCGCCGAGGAAGCCCGTGCCGCCCGCGAAAAGCTGGCCTCGGAATTCGAGGCGGCTGTCGGCGGCATCGTCAACAGCGTCTCCTCCGCAGCAACCGAAATGCTGGCCTCCGCCCAGACCCTCTCGGCGTCCGCGGAAGAGAACTCGGCCAGCTCGGCCACCGTTTCGGCCGCGGCTGAGGAAGCCTCCACAAATGTGCAGGCCGTCTCCGGTGCTGCGGAAGAGCTGTCGAGCTCGATCTCCGAGATCAACCGTCAGGTGAGCGATTCCCAGGAGATTTCCGAAGCCGCGGTCAAGAATGTCGCCGCGACGAACCAGCGGGTTTCGGCCCTGACCACGGCCGCCGAAAAGATCGGCGAGGTCATCGCCCTGATCACCGACATCGCCGAACAGACCAACTTGCTGGCTCTGAACGCCACCATTGAAGCCGCACGTGCCGGCGAGGCCGGCAAGGGCTTTGCGGTCGTTGCCGCGGAAGTGAAGGAACTGGCCAGCCAGACCGCAAAGGCGACCGAGGAAATCGGCAAGCAGATCAAGGGCATCCAGAGCGCAACGGACGAAACCGTCTCCTCCATCGGCTCGATCGGCGAGACGATCGACCAGATCCGTCAGGTCTCGACGGCGATCTCGGCCTCGGTCGAGCAGCAGGGTGCCGCAACCCATGAAATCGCCCGCAACATCGAGCAGGTGTCGAGCGGCATGCACGAGGTGACGACCACGATCACCAGCGTCAGCACCACGGCAGCCGAGACAGGGGCCGCCAGCAGCCAGCTGGTC
>PARB01000045.1 GCA_002709505.1 Paracoccaceae bacterium
GATCCGCTGGGTCCGCTTTCCGTGCCGCCGGCGTATGCACTGAAGATCGCGCCCTGGATGCTGCGCTTCTGGCGCGCCAGCCGACCGAACCGGTACGAGGCCGCCGTCGCCGCGCAATCGAGCCTCATGCACCTGTCGCAGGCCGCCCTGAAGCGGCAGATCTCAGAGGCGGACGGGCAGGCGCTGTTTCGGCACGAAGGCCAGCTGCAACTCTACGAGGGAGCGCGCGCGTTCCGCGCCAGCCTCGCAGGCTGGGAGCTTCGCCGCCGGCACGGGGTCCGCTTCGATCTTCTGGAAAGCCCGGAGGCCATCGCGGAGATCCAGCCCGGTCTTGACCGTCGCTTCACCCATGCCGGCTATACTCCGGACTGGATCAACATCTGCGATCCGAGCCGCTGGCTGACGCGGCTTCGAACGGTTCTTGCCGCGCGCGGGGCCACCTTCGAGCAGGCGAGTGTTCAGCGTCTCCTTCCGCGAAGAGACGCAATCGAGATCGAAACGACGGGCGCTCCGCTTCTCGCCAGTCGGGTCGTTGTTGCCGCCGGCGCCTGGTCGCATCATCTGGCCGCGTCGCTCGGAGACCGTATCCCGCTGGAGACCGAACGCGGCTACAACACGACCCTGCCGGACCCGGCGTTCGACATCAAAACCCACCTCACCTTCCCCGCCCACGGTTTTGTCGTCACGCGGATCGGTGACGGCATCCGCGTCGGCGGCGCGGTGGAACTCGGCGGTTTGACGCTTCCTCCGAACTATCGGCGCGCGGACATCCTGCTGGACAAGGCCAAACGCTTCTTGCCCGGTCTCAACGGGCAAGGCGGCAGGAGGTGGATGGGCTTTCGTCCCTCGCTTCCCGACAGCCTGCCGGTGATCGACCACTCGCCCCGGGACCGGCGCGTCGTCTATGCCTTCGGCCATGGGCATCTCGGGCTAACGCAATCGGCCGGAACCGCCGAGCTCGTTGCCGACCTGGTTGCCGACACGCCGCCCCCCTTCGACCTTCACGCCTTTTCCGCAAACCGCTTTCAAAGGGCACATTCATGAAAATCACCGCGATCACCGTCTATCAGGTCGACCTTCCGCTCAAGGAGGGGCGCTACAGCTGGTCCAACGGCAATTTCATCGAGGTGTTCGACAGCACCGTGGTGGAAATCGAAACCGACACAGGCCTTGTCGGCCACGCGGAATGCTGCCCGCTCGGCTCCGCCTATCTGCCGAGTTTCGCGCGCGGCGTGCGCACCGGGCTGGCAGAACTGGCGCCGCATCTGATCGGCCGCGATCCGCGCAACATCGGCGAGATAAACCGGGTGATGGATGCAGCTCTGCGCGGGCACCCCTATGCCAAGGCGCCGCTCGATATCGCCTGCTGGGATCTTCTCGGCAAGGCGACCGGCCAACCGGTCTATACGCTGCTGGGCGGCGCGGCGCAGGACGACGTCGTGCTCTACCGGGCGATCAGCCAGGAAGCGCCGGAGATCATGGCGCGCAAGATCGAGGGCTATTCGGCGGAAGGCTACACCAAGTTCCAGCTCAAAGTCGGCGGCGACGCCAATGACGACATCGAACGCATCAAGGCAACGCGGGCGGTCCTGAAGCCCTCCGACCTCCTGGTCGCCGATGCCAACACCGGCTGGACGCGGCACGAGGCGGCGCGGGTCGTCTCCGCCGTGTCCGACCTCGACGTCTATATCGAGCAGCCTTGCCTCACCTACGAGGAGTGCGTCTCGATCCGACGACGCACGCCCCTTCCCTTCGTGCTGGACGAGGTGATCGACGACACCTCGACACTGGTTCGTGCCCTTTCGGAAGACGCGATGGACTGCATCAACCTCAAGATCTCCAAGGTCGGTGGGCTGACGAAGGCAAAGCTCATGCGCGATCTTTGCGTCGCGCAAGGCATCCCGATGACCATCGAGGACACCTGGGGCGGGGATATCGTCACGGCGACCATCGCGCATCTGGCCCGGTCCACGCCGGCCGAGTTCACCTTCTCCGCCACCGACTTCAACAGCTACGGCACCGTCGACATCGCGGAAGGCGCGCCGGTGCGGGTCGACGGGCGCATGACCGCATCCGACCGGCCGGGCCTGGGGATCACGCCGATTGCGGCGGCCCTCGGCGCGCCCGTCGCCCGCTACTCGTGAGGCCGCCATGCGCAGCAGCAAGACCATCCACGTGATCTCCTGCCATGCGGAGGGCGAGGTCGGCGACGTGATCGTCGGCGGCGTGGCGCCGCCTCCCGGCGCGACGCTGTGGGAGCAACGCAGTCATGTCGCCAAAGACGGGAAACTGCGCAATTTTGTCCTCAACGAGCCGCGCGGCGGTGTGTTTCGGCACGTCAACCTGCTTGTACCGCCGCACCATCCCGAAGCCGACGCCGCCTTCATCATCATGGAGCCGGAAGACACGCCGCCGATGTCGGGATCCAATTCCATCTGCGTCGCGACCGTACTGCTCGACAGCGGCATCATCGCCATGCAAGAGCCCGTGACAACGCTGGTGCTGGAGGCACCGGGCGGGCTTGTGCGGGTGAGAGCGGAGTGCAGGAACGGCAAGGCGGAACGGATCTTCGTGCAGAACGTCCCGAGTTTCGCGGACAGGATCGGCGTGCCGCTCGAGGTCGAGGGGCTGGGAACACTGAGCGTCGACACCGCCTATGGCGGCGACAGTTTCGTCGTCGTCGACGCCGAGGCGCTGGGCTTCTCAATCACACAGGACGAGGCCAAGGATATCGCCCGCCTCGGCGTGCGGATCACCGATGCCGCCAACGCGCAAATCGGTTTCACCCATCCGGACAATCCGGACTGGACCCATATCTCGTTTTGCGCATTCTGCGGTCCGGTGACGCGCGGGGAAGACGGTCTTTCCGGTCGCTCGGCGGTCGCGATCCAACCCGGCAAGGTCGACCGCTCGCCGACAGGCACGGCCGTCTCCGCCCGTATGGCCTTGATGGCCGCAAAAGGGGAAATGGCCGTTGGCGACACATTCACCGCAACGTCGATCATTGGGTCGTCCTTCTCGGGCCGGATCGTCGCCGAAACGCGGATCGGTGAACGGTCTGCGATTGTCCCGGAAATCTCCGGCCGCGGCTGGATCACGGGCATCCACCAGCACATGCTCGACCCCGACGATCCCTGGCCCGAAGGCTACCGCCTGAGCGACACCTGGGGAGCATGACCCCTCGCGGCGACCCGGAGACGGTTGCCGTTGAGGAGGTGCCGCACGGCGGCTACCAGTCGGGCGAGGTGCCGAACGCGCAGATCCGCTTCAGTTCGTCATAGGCACCGGCCGACGCACCGAGTACAGGAGCAGCCTGCTGGAGACCGTCGCCGGTCGGAAACGGGCGCACGCGTCCACCCGCCGCCTCGATCAGCGCATAGCCGGCCATGCAGTCCCAGGCGCTCATCCGGGGCTCGACATAACCGGTAAGACGGCCCGCGGCGACCCAGGCCAGCATCAACGCACCGGATCCGTAGCGGACCCAGGCCGCGCCCGCATCCATCAGGTCGGCCAGCATCTTCCCGACCCGCGCGCTCTCGACACGATCGTTGGCGCCAACCCCCAAAAGGCCTGCCCTCAGGTCTCCGTCCAGCAGATGCAGCGGCTCACCGTTCAGGAAGGCACCATCGCCACGGCGTGCCGAATAAAGTTCATCCAGCACCGGCGCGTAGATCACCCCCAGGACCGGCCCCGTGTCGTCGCAGGCCGCAATCGAGACGCACCACCCGGGAAGCCCGTTCAGATAAGGTGCCGTCCCGTCAATCGGATCGATTGCCCAGATCACACCGGAACTGCCCGGGCTCAGGCCGTGCTCTTCGCCAAGTTGCGCGTCTTGCGGGAAGGCTTCGGACAGGGCCTGACGGATCAGCGTCTCGACATCCCGGTCGGCGTCCGACACCAGGTCGGTCGCGTGGCGTTTTTGCTCGATCACCAGGCTATCGCGGGCATGAAAGCGTTCAAGCGCCAGCGCACCGGCACGCCGGGCGATCTCGATGGCGGCCGCAAGCCGGTCCGCCCACTCGCTCTGTTCCATCATGCTGCCCCCGGGATCAGGGCGATGCCGCGCGCGCGAACCTCAAGGGCAACAGCGGTTCCGGACGGCAGCAAGGTATCGCTCTCGTCGTCGATGACAAAGATCCGGCCGAAGGGACCGTCGATCTCATACTCCACGTGATCCCCGAGATAGGCCGATGACGCGACCTTTCCCGGAATGCCCTCCCCGTCCGGTTTCACCTTCAGCGCGTTGGAGCGAAGTGACAGGCGCGCGGGACCGGGCGCCACACCGCGCGACGGCAGGGGAAAGGCAACGCCGCCCAGCTCGACGCGTGCGACGTCACCGTCAACCTCGAGCACCCGGGCATCGACGACATTGGCCTCGCCGATAAAGTCGGCGATGAACTCCGATGCCGGCGCCTCGTAGAGCTCGCGCGGACTGCCGATCTGGGCGATCACGCCGTCCTTCATCACGACGATCGTGTCTGACACCGCCAGGGCCTCTTCCTGATCGTGGGTGACATAGACGGCGGTAAAACCGAGCCTTTGCTGCAGCTCGCGGATATCGGTGCGCACCTTGCGCCGCAGGCGGGCATCAAGGTTGGAAAGCGGTTCGTCCAGCAACAGCACCTGCGGCTCCAGCACGAGCGCGCGCGCGACCGCGACACGCTGCTGCTGACCGCCGGAAAGCTCGGCAGGAAGCCGTCCGCCGAGACCCGACAGACCCACAAGGTCCAGCGCCTCGTCGGCCCGTTTGCGCGCCTCCTTCGCGCGAAGCCCTCCGGCTTCCAGGCCGTAGGCGACATTCTGGCCCACGTTCATATGCGGAAAGAGGGCATAGCTCTGGAACACCATCGACACGTCCCTGCGGTCGGCGGGAAGTCGCGTCACGTCATCGCCGCCGATCAGGATCCGTCCATCGGAGGGGCTTTCCAGGCCCGCGAGCATGCGCAGGGTCGTCGTCTTGCCGCAACCGGAGGGCCCGAGCAGGGTGACCAGCTGACCCGGCGCGATATCCAGGCTCAGGTCATGAATGGCAGTGAATTCGCCGAAGCTCTTCCGCACGTTGCGGAATGCCACGGCACCTCTTGGCTGCGTCATGCGTTTGCTTCCTTGTTGACGGGCGATCGGGCGGAGACGCGCTCCTCCCTGCGGCGGATGCGGCGGTCGCCGACAAGCAGCTGGAAACCGCCGATCACCGTGATCATCACCAGAATGAGAACCGAGGAGTAGGCGATGGCGATGCCGTATTCGCCATTCTCGACCAACCCGACGATATAGGCCGTGGCCATGTTGTATTTCGCGCTGACCAGGAAGATCACGGCGGAGATGGACGTGATCGCGCGCACGAAACTATAGACAAGGGCTGCGAGAATGGCCGGACGCAACAACGGCAGGATGACCTTGCGCATCGTCCGGGCGGATCCCGCCCCGAGGGAGAGAGAGGCCTCGTCCAGCGAGCCGTCGAGCTGGCTCATCGCCGCGACGCCGCCGCGCACGCCCACCGGCATGTTGCGGAAGACGAAACAGGCGATCAGGATCGCCGCCGTTCCCGTCATCTGGAGCGGGGGAAGATTGAAGGCCATGATGTAGCTGATGCCGATGACCGTTCCGGGGATCGCGAAACTCATCATGAGCGCGAACTCGAACACCGAGCGTCCCGGAAAGTTCTGACGAACGATCAGCCAGGCGGTCAGGAGCCCGACGGCAGCGGTCAACGGCGCGGCCAGAAGCGCGATCTCCATCGTCGTCCAGAAACTGTCCCAGGCGACGCCGGTCCAGCGGATGCCTTCGTCCCAGCCGATCCCGAAGGCCTGTACGTAGTGCTCGAGCGTCAGGGAATGATCGAGACCCCAGACCTTCACGAAACCGCCGAACACGATCATTGCATAGACGGTGATCGTGAAAGCGGCCCAGACCACGGCGATCGTTGTCGCCGGCCAGGCAACACGCTTCGGCAGGTTGATATGCCGGCCGCCGTCGCCCTTGCCGGTCACGGTGGCGAAGTTGCGGCCCGTGAGCCAGAGCCGCTGGGCGAGAAAGGCCGACAGTGTAAAGAACAGCAGCACTGTCGCCAAGATCGCCGCGCGCGCCGGATCGTTCTGCGCGCCGACGACCGCGAAGAAGATTTCCGTCGAAAGAACCCCGCCGGAACCACCTAGCACCAGAGGGTTTCCGAAATCGGCCATGGATTCGATGAAGCCGATCAGGAACGCATTCGCGAGCCCCGGCGCCAGCAGCGGCAACGTGACCTTTCGAAACGTGCGCCAGCGGTCGGAGCGCAAGGTCTGGCTCGCTTCCTCCATCGACGGACTGACCCCCTCGACCACGCCGATGAGGACAAGGAAGGCGATCGGCGTGAAGCTGAGCATCTGCGCGATCCAGATGCCGGTGAGGCCGTAAAGCCAGCGGCCGAGCTCCCAGCCGGTGGCGGTCTCGATCACATTGGTCAGGGTGCCGGACCGTCCCAAGAGCATGGTCAGCGCGAGACCGATCACGAAGGGCGGCGTGATGATCGGCAGGACCGTCAGAAGACGAAGGGATTTCTTGAACCGGAAGCCCGTGCGGGTCGCGACCAGGGCGAACACCAGCCCGAGCAGCGTCGTTCCGCTCGCCGTGCAAAGCGCAAGGAAGAAGGTTCGCCACGCGACGCCGCAATTGCCGCCGGCAAGACAGCCGAGCGACCAGATCTTGGGGTCGACGATATTCCGGCGAACCCCCTCCGTCGAGAACGACCCGTCGAACTCCTGAAAGGCGCCGGCGAACATGGAAACGAGCGGATAGAAGACGAAGACCGCCACCAGCAGAATGAGCAGCGTGATCGCCCCGAGAACGAAGGCATCCCCCTTCAAGGCGCCGCGCTCGGCCGCGCCGAAAGCGATCATCAGCGCAAAGCCGGTCACCACCACCAACGCGCCGGCGCCGAAGGCCTGCTGCCCCGCAACATCCCCGAAGAGCGCCTCCAGCAGCCCCCAGTTCCATCCCCTGAGCCCGATCGAAAGACCTTCAGTGACCATCCACGCAAGGCCAAAGATACCGATCGCGATCATCGCGCCCCCCCGATCGCCGGGTTTGCGCGTCATCCGCAGACCGACCGCCGCCGCGACCAGCACAAGGATCGGCAGGAGTTGCCACTTGCCGTTGACGGCCTGCAGGAGACCGGGCCACAGCTTCTCAGAGGAGAAGAAGTCCGGCACCCACTCGAGCCCGAAAAAGCCGGACCTGATGCGATACCAAGGCAGCGCGACAAGCGCGAAGAGGCTTGCCGCCAGGATCAGATCGAGCCTGCGGTTGTCTCTGGAGGTCATGTGTCTGTCCGATGGGAGAGGAGAAGCAGGGACGGGCGGCCCACAGGGACCGCCCGCCGCGAGCCGAGGTTACTGAATCGGCAAGGAGCCGACCTCCTCGTCCCACCGCGCAAGCAGGGCCTTGCGGCGATCGGCGTTGCCGTATTCGGCAAAGTCGTAGTCGATCAACTTGATCGTCGACAGGTCCGGCGCCTCCTTGGGCGGAGTGGCATTGGCGTTGGAGGGGATCTGGAAGGATCCGGCCTCCGGCATCAGGCTTTGCACCTCCGCCGTCAGCACCCAGTCGTAGAAGGTCTTCGCCGCTTCCGGATTCTGCGCGCCCTCGATCAGCGACATGGAGCCGATCTCGTATCCGGTGCCCTCGCAGGGGGCGACCACGCCGACCGGGAAACCGGCGACCGCCTGGGACACCGCGTCGTGCTGGAAGACGATGCCGAGCCCGGTTTCCCCGCGCGCCGCCGCCTTGACCGGCGCGCTGCCGGACTTGGTGTATTGCGACACATTGGCATGCATCTTCTTCAGGAAGTCGAAGGCTTCGTCCTCTCCCATCAGCTGCACCAGGGTCGCAAGCGCGGTATAGGCCGTGCCGGAGGAGTTCGGATCGGCAATCTGGATCTCGCCCTTCAGCGCAGGATCCAGAAGGTCGGCCCAGCACTTCGGCGGCTCGATCCCCTTCTTCTCGAAGATCTCCTTGTTGTATCCCCAGCCGAGCGCGCCGGAATAGACGCCGACCGTGTGGTAGTCGGAGACCTCCGCCTGCCCCTTCGCCCAATCCTGCAACTGGTCGAGCATCGGCGACTTGTACTGCGCGCTCAGCCCGTCCTGACCCGCCTGCAGGTGCGGATCACCGGTGCCGCCCCACCACAGGTCGGTCTGGGGATTGCGCGCCTCGGCCCGCACCTTGGCGTAGGCCTCGCCGGACGACAGCCGGATCATGTTGACGTCGATATCGGAATGGCTGGCCTCGAACTCGTTGACCAGCTTTTCGCAGATCACGACATCGGCCGAGCAGATCAGATTGAGTTCATCGGCGAAGGCGGCGCCGGGCATGGCGACGAGCGAGCCCAGAAGGGCGAGTTTCAGAGCTTTCATTGTTTCCTCCCGTTTTTTCCGTGACCGGAAAAGGTGAATTGCACACCTGTGCATCAGGTTGAATTTCATTCCGGGCCATGTCAATGAGGTGTTACAAATTTATATTACCTTTCGCCCAACGGTCACGGGTGCACAGCATTGCAAGGCGATGGAATGAGCAGACATCAGGTGAGTGCAAGGGATGTGGCCGAGTTGGCGGGGGTGTCTCGCGCCGCTGTCTCGCGTGCCTTCACGCCGGGCGCCTCGGTTTCGGCGGAAACGCGGACGAAGGTCTATGCCGCCGCGGAAAAGCTGGGCTATCAGGTGAACAACCTCGCCCGCGGCCTGCTGACGTCCCGCACCGGCCTCGTGGCGCTGATCGTGTCGGAAGTGCAGACCCCCTATCGGGCGGCGCTGCTTGCAGCCCTGTCCAGCAGGCTGCAACAGTCCGGCAAGGTCGGCATGCTGATCAACACCGACCGGTCAGACGAAAGCGTCGCCCAGGCGCTGCGCAAGGCGATTTCCTACCGGACCGAGGCAGCCATCGTGCTGTCCGGCATGCCCGATACATCGCTTGCCGAAACCTGCCTGCGCAACGGCATGCGGCTCGTCTTCATCAACAGGGAAGAGGAGCGTCCGGGCGCGCTGCGCATTCGCATCGATGACGCCATCGCCGGGCGCCAGGCCTTCATGTCCCTGGCCGCCGCCGGATGCCGCCGCCCGGCTTTCGCCACCTCGATGGCCGGCACGCCATGCCTTGTCGCCAGAGGAGAGGGGTTCAGGGCGATGGCCGCGGAGGTCGGCACCCCGGTCGTCGAATATGCAACCGGCATGACCTCCTACCGCACCGGACTGGATGTCGGCACGCAACTGCTGTCGATGCCCCAGCGGCCGGACGGCATCTTCTGCGCGACCGATCTCATTGCCTGCGGGGTGATCGACGCGGCGCGCCAGCGGTTCGGATTGCGGGTGCCGGAAGACGTTTCGGTCATCGGCTTCGACGACATCGATCAGGCGGCCTGGGAGGCCTATCACCTGACGACCTTCCGCCAGCCGGTCGAGGAAATCGCTAAGGCCGCCGCCGCCTATCTGAGCGAACCGTCGAACGACACGCCGCAGACCGTCACCCTCTCCTCGCGGATGGTCTGGCGCGGCAGCGTGCGGCGGTAACACGCCTCTCGCCGCCCACGCCGCCAGAGGGTTTGCCGTGCCCGACTCCGCGACACCTCGCCGTCAAAAAGAACCTGCCGTGCGAACAGCCACCGCTTCGCCTCGACCGAAAGCGTCGGATCTCGACGTCGCAACGCTGGAGCCAAAACATGATTCTGACGTTCAAGACGCCGTAAACAGCGCCGGGTTTGCCGCAATCTCCGACTCTTGAGAACACGGATCCGGCTTGACCGCATAACCCAGCCTTCCGCCTGCTCGAACATGTCCGCCGTTTCAGCGGAATAGACAATCCGCTCGGCAGTCACCGTCGCCTCCGACCCATCGGCGAGAATGATGGTTCCGACGCCGTCCGCGATCATCCGTTCGATCTGCGGGAACTTACCGAAGCGATCGAGGAAATGATGCCCCGGCGTCGTGACGAGTTCCTTCTCCTCGCCATTCTCGGCCCATGTCAGCCGCAGCCATTCTTCGGTGATATTCGTGAAGGTGCGGGACACGCGTTTGGGTACTAGATCACCTCGACCTTTGGCCGTTTGCGGGTCGAACGAGAGTAGGCGCTCGCCGGCACCAACTTTTTCTACAGCAATCGACAACCCACTACTGTTAATACTGGTGTACCCGCCGGAAAGCATTCCTCGTCCCACATATGCCTTTCCAAACCGGAACTAAGACGCCAAGCAAGGGATGGCGGGATCGAAGTAAAATATTTATTCACCTCATTCCCAAATTTATCAAACTCAGTGATTGTAGCTACAACACCAGGATTATTTTTCCCACCTTTACTTGGTGAAAAAATTGTCTTTGCGTATGATCCGTCGGCGTTGACTCTAATAGTATTATAAGTACTCAGATTGTCTGGATAGCCTCCTTTGCCGGATACCGAAATGCCAACACCAGCAAGCTTCCCCAGTGAAACACCTGTAAAAACAGAGAGTTCTCCATCCTTGCTCTTAACGACAGCAACGTCGACCAGCCCATAACTTCCAGAAGCCCTTGGGTTACCCTTATGGTCCACACCAAACTGAATCGACCCCTTTCCTTTAATAAAAGCGCTCTTTAAGCCACTACTATCTGACCAGTTTCTGGAATACACATCGTAAGTAGAAGAAAATTCAATATACCCGACATTCGCAGAAATCTGAACCTGACCTGAAACGACGCGATCAGTATAATACGAAACTCCATCTACTGAACCTATATAAGTTCCCACGACCAGCCCCCAACCTCACTTTAATTTACGACCCCCAACACAACCAGACATTTCCCCAACCGATATTCGAAATAAAAAATTATTATCACGCCTTGTTTCCATCTGAAGAAATATACTTACATAGCACCCCCTAGCGTTTCTTGAATAAGAAACTACACCTATATTTTCCTGAAATAAATCTACATATGGAGAAATTCTATACGCCCCCTCTGAAACTAGGGATTTAAGGATATTTTTAAATTTATTTACTATTTCATCATATCTTCTGATGATAAAAGACTCTCCCTTTCCCATCACCTTCACCGAACAGACGCGCCGTCTCAAACCCGCTCCCGAAGGATATAAACTTTCCTCTATGAAGAATACTGAAGCCGGGTCCGCCCACCGCCTTAAATCAATGTCATATCCCGGATAAATCGGATCACGTAATGCAGGGTGAACAACCGGCGGGACACTTTCTACAAACGAACCAATATATTCGAGATTATCTGTATCAAATGATTTCACTTCTTCGATTGCGCCCTTGCACCTCTCGAATAAATCGACCCATGTCACGTCGGTACGGCCACTTGCCTGAGAAGCGGAAGCAAAAGAAAATATAAATAATAGAAATGCGGCTGAGTATATTCTAGTAAACATAATTCCCACCCACGACATTGAACCCACACCGACGAAAGAAGCGATCCGTTCGCGCCGGTTCGATCCCGCTTGTTGCATGCACCAAAACGTGACGGCAGGCGCGCTCGCGTGCCCATTGGCGCACCGCCGCGACCAGTTTGAGAGCAACGCGGCCGCCGAAGGGCGTTCCCGTCACCGCCTCCGTGACATTGAGTGTCAGAACGGTCGCCAAGAGACCCCGCTCCGCCAGAAAATACCCCCCCGCCTGCACATAGGCAAAGCCGACGAGACCGCCCGCCGCGCCATCGGCACGCCCCGGACGCTCCGCCAGGATCAAACCATAACGCTCTCGCTGAGCCACGGAACGCTCTAACAGCCGGCGCGCCTTGGCCTCGCTGAAGGGACTGTCGCGGAAAATCGTGCGCTCGTGAAATCCGCGGGCAAGCGCCAGCGCGGCGCGAAAATCGGACTCGTCGTTCCGCGCCAGCCGCAATCGGAGGCGGGGGGCTGCAGCCCGATGTCCCGTTGAGGCGGTATTGGGCGCCGGGGGCCTCTCCACCCGCCCCCCGGATACCGGAGCGTCGGCTTTCGAGGCAGCGGATATCGAAACGCCGCATCTTGAAGCGCGAGCTTGCGGACGCGCCTCGGCTTTCAGCTCACGCACGCCGCCATCCGCAGCACCCGGCGACGCCCCCTCCAGGAGGCCGTCCCGACCGGCATCTTCGCTGGACAGTCTTTCCCTCACGCCCCCCCCAACCGACGGAGCTTCGCCCCCGTCGGACACAGGATTGCGGGAAAACGGCCAGTCACCCACGCCTTGCGACGTCAGAACGACGGCGTGTGGACATGGCCCCGTCCCGCAACACGCATACAACCCATGAATTGCATTGAAGGCAGAGGGACAAACGAAAAACAACCCTGAGAGAAGGAATTCTATCAAAAATAGCAGATACGGTATCTACACCGCAACCGCAGCAGCAAGCCAACACGTTCAGGCACACACTGTTGGAGAGGAGCGGCTGCGCCCGACGGGCCTCTGAAGCTTCAGACCGCTCATCCTATGCCATGTCGATGCTGCCTGTAGCCTCTATCTGGGTAGGGGCCGCGAAGGCGGCAAACCGGAGCGAAGACGGTCACCTTGGCGCATACGAGTGGCCAGCTGTCGTGCGAGCTTCGCCGGCTTTGGTGCCGCTGTCTCCGTCGACGACGAGGCGTCTTGCTGGCCTTGCCCCGATCCTTTGTCTTGTACTTTGCAAACTCAACGCTTTGGCCCTTCATTCAACGACCGCATGGTGCCGGCTTGCGCCCGGCTGCATGACAGGCATCCTGCCCGCGAGATCGATGGGAGACGGATCGGTTTTGAAGAATGGCGATTTGACAGGTGAGCGCGACCCGGTTGGTAGCGTCTTTTTCACCGCGTCCGTCCGGCTTTTCTTTCGCAAGACGGACCAGCGGTTCTCACGTGAGCTCATGCCCTTCTTGCCGATATCGGCGCATCTTCTCCCACAGCGTCGTCCGGGACACGCCGAGCAGTTCCGCAGCATCTTGCAGGCGCCCGTCCGTTGCCGCGAGAGCACGTTCAATATGAACGCGTTCGGCTTCGTCCCGCGCCTCCGCCAGCGACGGGAACGCGTCCCTTGACCCCTGCGACCGGATCGCGCCGGTTTGCGACGGCCCGGTGCCCGCCCCGCTTTGCGATATCCATTCGGGAAACAGGTCCTCCGGGCCAAGCACCGGCCCGCTTGCAAGGGCGACCGCCCGCTCGACCCGATTGCGCAATTCGCGAATGTTGCCCGGCCAGTCATGCCCGCGCGCGGCGGCAAGAGCCGTCTCCGCGACCTCCCCGGACGATGTGCCCAGGCGCGAAGCCGCAGCATGGGCGAAGCGCTTCAGCAACGGCTCGATTTCCTCACGCCGCTCGCGCAGCGGCGGCAGCCGCAAGGTCACGACATTCAGGCGAAACAGCAGGTCCTCGCGAAACACGCCGTCGCGCACCGCTTCCTCAAGATCCCGGTTGGTCGCGCAGACGATGCGCCCGTGAAAGTCGAGATCGCTGGTCGCGCCAAGCCGCCTGAACGTCCGCTCCTGCAGGACCCTGAGCAGCTTCAACTGCAGATCGTGACGGGTCTCGCCGATCTCGTCGAGCAGCAGGGTTCCGTCCGCGACCGTCTCCAGGATGCCGGCACGGCGGTCGTGCGCCCCGGTAAACGCCCCGCGTTCGTGACCGAAGAGCATGGAATCGGCGAGATCGGAAGAAACCTGTCCGCAGTTCAGCGCCTCGAAGGGCCTGGATGCCCGCGACCCGGCCGCATGGAGATAGCGCGCCGCGACCTCCTTGCCGGTTCCGGTCTCCCCGATAAGCAGCACCGGCAGGTCCACCTCCGCCAGACGGTCGAGCGTGGCGCGCAGAACCTCCATCGCCGGGGACAGGCCGAAGGTCGCAAACGGCCCTTCGGACGGCCCGCCCTCGGACGGCGCGGCCAGTTCCTTGATGCGGGCGACGAGATCGTCGAGGTCGAAGGGCTTGGCGAGATAGTCGCGTGCTCCGCCCTTCACCAGGTCAACGGCCTGATCGAGGCTGCCGTAGGCCGTCATGAAGATCGTGGGAACCGATCCGTGCTGCGCGACGATCTCCGCTTGAAGGTCGGCACCCGATCCGTCGGGCAGGCGGATGTCGGACAAGACGAAACTGGGCGCGCGCTTGCCAAGAAACGCGCGCGCCTCCGCCAGCGTCGTGGCATGGGTCGCCGCAAACCCTTCCAGCTCCAATCGCTGTTTCAGAGAAGGCCCCAGGACCGGATCGTCTTCGACGAGAAGTATCATGTCAGTCCTTGTCCCCCTCCGGAGCCCGCGCCGGGATCGTGATCGTGATGATCGTTCCGGCTTCGGACCGCGTGTGGATCGCCACGCGTCCGTCGACATCGTCTATCAGCTGATGCACCAGCCACAAGCCCAGGCGGCGCGAGCGCTGGCTTTTCGGCTGCCCCTCGCCGGTCAAAACGCGGATCGCGTCGTCGGGAAGGCCCGGACCGTCGTCGGCAACGCGAAGGATCAGACAGCCGCCGTCGAGCCGGGCTTCGAAACGCACCTCGCCGTCCGTCGGGGTCGCCTCGGTCGCGTTCAGCAGGAGGTTGAGAGCGATCTGGCGAACCGCATCCGCGCTTGTGGCAAAGGGCTCCGAAAGCGCATTTCGGAACGACAGTCTGACGCGCTTTGCGCGGATTTTCGGATTGATCAGCGCCTTCAGGTCCTCCAGATCGGCCGGCAGCAGATCCCGGTTTCCCTCCGGCGGGCGATAGGTGGACAGCATGCTGGCCGCAACCCGGTCGATGCTCTGCAACCCGCGCTCGATGAGATCGATGGTCTGGTCGCGCACCTCCCTGTCGTCTCCGAAGCGGCGCAGGGTCGAGACCGCGGCGCTCATGCCGGCAACGGGATTGCGAACCTCGTGGGCAAGTCCCGCGGCGAGCCGGGCAAGCGTGGATTCGCGGGCGCGCTCGCTTTCCAGCCGCGCCAGATTGGCCGCGCGGGCATCGAACCGGGCGCGGCTGCGCAGCGCGTCCTGGAGGCGCCCGACCTCGGTATTCGGGTCAATCTCATCCGACAGATCGGAGACATCGTAGTCTTCCTGTCCGAGCGCCCGGGACAACCTGTCGATCGGTCTCAGACTGCGTTGCGCCAAAAAGAACGTGACGAGAGCCGCCAACACCGAGAGAGAAATGTCCAGCACGACGGCGGTTCGCCGCAACTCCCGCTGTTCGGCACGCTCGTGCTCCAGATCGAACGCCGCAGCAAGCAACGTCCTGCCGCCCGGACCGGCCGGATAGGCCTGAACGATCAGAAGTTTCGCGGTGTCGGGAACGATCTGGACGGCGCTCTCCCCGACCGGGAGAGCGTCATTCGCCGAAAGCCAGGATGACAGGGCCGTTTCCGTGTCCCGGCGCGGCCCGCGCCGGTCGTCGCCATCCGGGTAGGACGAGGTGATCACCTGCGCGCCGTCCCGCGCGCAGCATGCGCCCACGACCTCGTTGCGCAGCGACGGCTTGAACCGCGCGGAGGCGGAAAGCAGCGCTTCCAGTTGCGCCGGCGCGGCACCATTGGCGATGACAGGTTCGATGACGCCCGCCAGCGTATCGAGAAAGGCCCCGGCCACCTCGATCCGCACCAGCGTTTCGCGCCGCTCCAGTTCGCGCAGTCCGAAATGTGTCAGGAGCACCGCGAGCACCAGCACCAGTGCGGCCATCGCCAGCGGCAACCGCCAGACGAGCGGCCAGTCTCCCGGCCCGCGCCATGCTCTCTTCGGTTTCGCCACGTTCTCATTCATCCCTAGCGGCGATGCCTCCGGCAATCCAAAGGTCCCGGCTGACGGCATGGGGTTCGCGAAAAAGGGACGGCGAAGCCGCGCCGTCCCTTTGCGCACATTATGTCAGAATGCCCGGTCTTGCATTCAAGAACCCGAGGGGCCGCAGAGGCGCGCGGTCTCACGTCCAGACAAGGACATCGCCGCGCCAGCCCGGCGAGATCTTGTCCTGCCAGAACATGCCGTACCACCGCGTGCGCAACGGACGCGGAAGGTCGGGCAGGATCACCGCGACCGCATCCCGCGCGACATCCGCCGGGATGAGCGGCCCGCCGCGCGGAGCGGAATCCGCGACGACGAAGACAACCGGAACGCCCGCCTCTTCCGCACGTCGTTCGATTTCGGCGCGAATGTCGTCATCGACAAAGCCGACGATCCGCAGCTCGCTCATCGACCACAGTCCTTCCACCAGCGCCAGATCCATGGCGCGCCAGATGTCATAGGAGTTGTCGAACGAAACGACGACGGGGCCGGACTTCTGCTCGTCCACGGCATACATCACCGGCCCGGGATGGGCATTGGCAATCCGCAGCAGACCGTCCGGCTCCTTGGTGGCATGGGGAGTGGCAATATCCACGCCGTGATCCGCCCATCCGGCGGTGGGAAGCACGAGGAACTCGCGCGCATCGCCAACGCCCGACATCAGCGCCTCCGCATCCCCCTCCTCATAGACGAGATCAAGCGGCACGCCCTTTTCCTGGAACACGTCCCGCAGATCGGGCAGCCAGCAACAGACCCTGTCGCGGATCGCGCGCATGGTGGCGGCACTGTCGCCGGTTGCATCCACGTATCTCGTGTCGACAGCGATCACCGCCGTCAGCGGGCGCCCGGTCCTGGCGGCAAAATCCGCCGCACGGTGGGCAAGCAGCGGCACACCGCCGCCGACTGCCGCAAACCGCACCCGCTCGGGCGCGATCGCATCCTTCAACGACGCGAAATCGCCGCCCGTGAGACCGGCCAGCACGGGATCGGTCGTGACCGGCCCCGGACCGCTGCCGGCAAAGCCGCGCGCAAGGCCCGTGGCTCCGAACGGGCGGCCCGCATCCGCAACCCGCTCAAGCTTTTTCTCGATGGGTTCCTCGAACCGGTCGATGACATCGCGCAGCGCATCGGCGTTACCGACACCCGCCAGCTGCGCGCCGGAGATATAGGCCGCGCGCGCGAGCAGATGGCTTGCCACGGGAATGGTGAGAAGCAGGAACAACAGCGTCAATCCGCCGGTGAGGGCGGCATCCATACTCCCCTTGTTGAGCATTGTTCCGATCAGCACGAGACCGGCGCCCAGCGTTCCCGCCTTGGTGGCGGCATGCATGCGCTGGAAGGGGTCATCAAACCGCAGCAGGCCGACGGTCGCCACGATCAGGAAACCGACGCCGACCAGTTTGATCGCAAGAGCAAGACTATCAATCATTGCGCCACCTCTCCCTTCGGGGTCATGCGCGGCCGGCGGATGCTGTCCTGCGCCAGACGCCGGTTCGTTGCCGCGACCTTGCGTTCCAGAAAGGCGGCGAAAGCCGCCGTCGCGACGAAGGCGATGAGCGCAAGCGCGAAAGCCACGTCGAGAAACTCGCTTCGCCCCGCGGCAAGCGCGGTCAGCGCGCAGGCCGCAACGCCAAGCCCCGTCAGCATGTCGATGGAGACGAAGCGGTCGGCGTAACTCGGTCCCTTCACCAGCCGCACCGCCGTCAGCGCGAAGGCGGCGATCACGAAGAGAACGAGGATGGTGTTGAACGTGTCGAAGATCGGCAAGGTCGTTTCGGCGGTCATGCGACGGCTCCTTCCTTGGTGCGGACACCGCGCGTGGCGGCAGGCTCGACGGCGCGCACGCGGGTCTCGAAGGTGGTCTTGATGGCGTCGATCACGTCCTCGTCGCTGTCGCGGTCGAGGACATGGACATAGAGCGTGCGCCGGTCCTCAGAGACATGCAGGGAGGTCGTTCCCGGCGTCAGGCTGACGAGGTTGGCGAGCGTCGCGATCCCCATGTCGGTCTTGAGGTCGAGCGGAACCGCGACGATGGCCGGCCGCAGTTTTTTCTTGTCGGAGAACACCGCGAAGGCGACATCGACGGAGGCCTTGACGAGTTCGACCAGGAAGACGCCGCACAGAATGGCGAAGGCCCAGAGGCGCTTGGCAAAATCAATCATTGCTCACTCCTTTCGATTGCGAGGTCAACGACCTCGGTCTCGGTGCCAAAGAATGCCGCGACATAGACATCCGGGTTCGCCAGGGTGACGGAGGCTTTCTCGGCGAACTGGACGAAGGGTTCTGCGGACAAGCCGATGAACAGGGTGATCGCGCAGAGCATCGCGATCGGTGCCGTCATTGCCAGCGGCACGCGGCGGGAGCGGACGCGCTCTTGCGCCGGTGCCTTCCAGAACGCTTCCATCCAGATCTTGGTCATGGAGTAGAGCGTCAGGATCCCGGTAAAGAGCGCGACGGCAGCGAGCCAGGCCATGTCGCCCTTGAACGACGCATCGACGACCAGGAATTTTGCCCAGAAGCCGGAGAGCGGCGGCAGGCCGGCAAGCGACAGGGCGGGGATCAGAAACAGCACCGCAAGCCAAGGATGGCTCTTCAGGAGCCCGCCGGACTTCTTGAGGTCGTCCGACCCGCTTGCCTGACGGATCGCGCCGGCGAGCAGGAAGAGGTTCGCCTTCACGATGATGTGGTGGACGATGTAGAAAACCGCCCCGGCGAGCGCCAGCGGGGTTGCGATCGCCAGCCCCATCAGCATGTAGCCGATCTGCGAGATGATGTGGAACGACAGGATACGGCGGATGTTCCACTGCACCGCCGCGCCGAAGACGCCCGTGACCATGGTGCAGGCCGCGACCACGGCGACGATCTCGCGAATGCCCGCCTCCTCCACCGTGAACAGCAGCGTAAAGACGCGGAAGGCCGCATAGACCCCGACCTTGGTCAAGAGACCGGCGAAGATCGCCGAAATCGTGAAGGGTGCGGTGTGATAGCTCGCCGGCAGCCAGAAGAAGAGCGGAAAGACGCCCGCCTTGATGCCGAAGGCACACAGGAACAGGATCGCAGCGCCGACGAGGCCCGGGCTTGCCTCAAGCGTCGGCAAGACCCTTGCGAGATCGGCGAAGGCGAGCGTTCCGGCCGCGCCGTAGAGCAGACCGACAGCCATCAGGAACAGCACCGTACCAAGCAGGTTGAGCAAGAGGTACTTGATCGCGCCGTCGATCTGCGCCCGCGTGCGCCCCAGCGCCAACAGGCCGATCGAGGTGATCAGCATCACCTCGAACCAGACGTAGAGATTGAACACGTCGCCGGTGAGAAAGGCGCCGTTGACGCCTGCGATCATGCCGAAGAACAGCGGATAGAAGCCGCCGCGGATGTGGAGCTGGCGCATGTCGCGCAGGCTGAAGATGCCGACGCACAAAGCCAGCACCCCGGTGATCGCGACAAGGGCAGCGGCCAGCCTGTCGGCAACGAAGGAGATGCCGAAGGGCACCGGCCAGGAACCGAACTCGACCGCAAGGATGTCGTAGCGCAACACGGCCATCATCAAGAGCACCGAACACCCGAGGATCGCGCCGAGGCCGATCACCGAGACGATGCGCTGAAGACCGTGGTTGCGCCACAACACCGCCGTCAGTGCCGCAAGCGCCAGCGGCACCAGAACGGGAAAGACGAGGACCAGAAGGTTGTAGGTTGTCTCTTGCATGGAACGTCAGCCTTGCTTGGTGTCGATGGCGGCGGCGAAGGGCGAGCCGAGATCTTCCGCGTCGTGCATCGCGCCCGCGTCGAGTGTGCCGAGCGAGCGATAGGCCTTGACCGCAAGCGCCACGGAGAAGGCAGTGAGCGCAAAGCCGATCACGATGGCCGTGAGAACGAGCGCCTGCGGCAGCGGATTGGCCGCCGTCTCGGCGAGCGTCTCGGCGCCGTCCGGGATGATTGGCGGCGATACCGACACCAGACGTCCCGACAGGAAGATCAAGAGGTTGGCGGCGGCGGCGAGCAGGGCCACGCCCATGACAATGCGCATCACGTTGCGGGCGAGGATCATGTAGATGCCCGCGCCGGCGACGATGGCGACGGTTGCGGCATAGAGGAAAGTCATGCCGACGCTCCCTTGGTTTGCATGGAGTTTCCGGTGGCGACGAGCGGGTCGTCCTCGCCCGGCAGCGGCGCGTCCATTTGCTGCTGAACGCGGATCAGGAAGGCGAGCACGCCGCCGACGACCGTCAGATAGACGCCGATGTCGAAGAGATAAGTCGTGCCGAGCTTGAGCGTCGTGAAGCCGAAGTTCAGCTCCGCCCACTGGTGGGTGAGGAAGGACTCATTGATCACCGCGCCCGGCAGGCCGGAAACGATCGCGAGAACGAGGCCGGTCCCCATCCACACGACCGGATGCAGCACAAGCCGCTTGCGCGCCGTCTCTATGCCGAAGGCCAGCGCCAGGACCGCAAAGCCGGCCGATGCGATAAGCCCCCCGATGAAGCCGCCGCCCGGTTCGTTGTGACCGCGGAACAGCGCCAGCAGCGAGACGGCGATCATCAGCACGAAGAACAGCCGCGCGGTCGTCGCGAAAATCAGGGACGGCAAGGCCCGCGCCGTGTCGCCGGAAGAGGCGGAGGTCCGTTTGCCCTCGCCCCCGGCGAGCACCGACCAGGCCGCGATGGCTGCAAAGGCCACCACCGCAATCTCGCCGAGCGTATCGAGCGCGCGGAAGTCGACCAGGATCACATTGACGACATTGCGGCCGAACGCTTCGGTCAGGCTCTTGGCGGCATAATAATCGGTCACCGTGGCGTTGAAGGGCTTTGCCGCGATCGACAACAGCACGACGAAGAGGGCGAGCGCAAAGGCGCCCGACAGCACGGCGTCGCCTGGCCGCAGATCGAGCCTGGAATAGCTGCGCAAGCCGTCGCCGATGGCGGGAAGCTTCACCAGCACCGCCGTGACGATGACGACAAAGAGCGTCTCGACGAGGAACTGCGTCAAGGCGAGATCCGGCGCGCCGTTCTTCAGGAAAAGGATGGCGATGCCGTAGCCGGCAAGACCCACGCCGACCAGCGACACGACCAGGGAGCGCGCCACCGCCGCGACAATGGCGCCGGCGGCAACCAGCAACGAGACGAGAGCGAGATAGGGGCGGATTTCGTCGCCGGCAAAACCCGGCATGGCGAAACCGCGCCCGTCCGACTGCAGGCCGCCGGCAAGGATCGCATAGGCGAGCGCGGCAGTCACGACCGCGATGGTCACGCTCAGATAGGTCCGCATCCGCCCGTTCTGAAGCGTCTGCGTGGTCACCCGCGCAAGCTGGAGCAGGCCGTCGAAGAGCGCGTCGAATCCCTTCTCGAAGGAAAGCCGGTCGATAAACGTCAGCCTGTTCATCGCCTCGTGGATCGGCTTCCACTTCCACACCAGCACACCGCCGGTTGCCACGACGAGACCGGAGAGAGCCAGCATCGGCGTCAACCCGTGCCAGATCTCGAAGGACACGTAGAAGGGCGTGCCGGCAAGCGCGACGGCCGCCGGGCCGACGATGTAATACTGCGGAATATCCGCAAAGAGGCCGAAGAACACGCCGAGCAGCGCAAGCACGACCGGCCCCGTCGTCATACCGGGCAGCTCGCCATGCTTCGGCTTGCCCGAAAAGGCCGGGTTCCTGGCGAAGAACGGGCGCAGCGCGACGATGCCGGCGATGGCAACGAGCACGGAGTTCACGATCACCGCCACCATGGTGACGACGGCCGCAAAGGAGGAATCCAGCTTGGCCTCGAACACATACTCCTTGGCGATGAAGCCGACGAAGGGCGGCAGGCCGGCCATCGACAGGCTGGCCAGAATGGCGGCGATGCCCGTCAGCGGCAGCACCGTGAAGAGCGCGCCGAGATCGCGGATGCGCGTCGCGCCGGTCGCGTGGATGACGATGCCGGCGCAGAAGAACAGCGCCGCCTTGTAGAGCGCATGGGCGAGAATGAAGCCGGCGATGCCGACCGAACTGGTCGGTCCGTCGAGACCGATCAGCGTCACCAGAAGGCCGAGCGAGGCGACGGTGGAATGAGCGAGAATGGCCTTCACGCCTTCGGAGCGCAGCGCCAGCACCGCCGAAACCAGCATGGTGAGAAGCCCGGTGCCGACGATGACGAGTGTGACCGCGTGGGAGCTGCTCAGAACCGGATCGAAGCGCGCCAGCAGGAAGACGCCGAGCTTCACCATGGTTGCCGAATGCAGATAGGCGGACGCCGGCGTCGGCGCCTGCATGGCGTTCGGAAGCCAGAAGTGGAAGGGAAACTGCGCCGACTTGGTAAAGGCGCCGATCAGCACCAGCGTCGCGATGACGCCGAACCACGGGCTTGCCGACACGAGAGCGGGATCCTGCGTGATCGCCATCAGCGAGAAGGTGCCCGCCTCCATGCCGATCAGCAGCAGTCCGCCGAAAAGCGCAAGCCCGCCACCGGCGGTGATGACCAGCGACTGGAGCGCGGCCTTGCGCGCCTCCGCCGACGTCGAGTTGAAGCCGATCAGGAAGAAGGAGATCAGGCTCGTCATCTCCCAGAAGACGAACATGACAATCAGATTGTCGGCGAGCACGGTGCCCAGCATCGCCGACATGAAGAGCAGGATATACGACAGGAACCGACCGCGGTCGGAGGTCGGCTTGTCGGCGTAATAGGAGCCCGCGTAAAGCGCCACCAGCGTGCCGATGCCAGTGATCATCAGGACGAAAAGCAACGAGAACCCGTCGAGCCTGAGCACGAGGTCGATGCCGAGCGAAGGCACCCAGCTCACCGTCTGCACGATTGCGGGCACTCCTTCGCCTGCCGACAGGATCGGAACGTAACCCACGAAGGCCGCGAAGAGACCCGCCGGCAGGACGGCAGCCAGCGGCCCCGCCCATCTCCCGGCCCTCGCGAGCACGAGGAACCCCAGCGCCGACCCCAGAAAGGCGACGAGAAGGAGCGCGGGAAGCGCATCACCGGGCAGCAAAGCCGCGAGTGCGGGAATGTCGAAGGTTTCTGAGTTCATGTCGGCACCTCAAGAAAGACGATGCCGTCATGTGAGCAAAAGCGATGCCAGAATAGTTACATGATATTTTTCAATGATTTGCCCATCCAGCCAGCCGCCGGACGTTCAGCTGTTCGAACATCCGGCGGCTCGCGCGTTCGAAAATCCGAACGCCTGGCGACCGATCCAGACACCGAACCGCCCCAGCCATATGGACGCCTTCAAGTCGCGTGTGGACCCCAGCCAGCACCCGCCTTCGGTTGCTCCGCACAGCAAACGCTCGCAACCCGGCAGGTCTCACAATATTTCGCATGTATTGGAAAGTGGTAGCGGAGAGAGGGATTCGAACTGCCGACACGCGGACTATGATTTTGCATTAATTTCAATAACTTACCTACAAATCGACCCAAACCGTTTCATGGACTATTTGAACGCGCGCAGAAAAGGGTCGCCAAACTTTCTCAAGGTTTTTTAAGCGTTACATCCCAGCCCACCAACAGATGCACGCCCATTGCAACCCAGAGACAACAGGTACGAGACGAAGGGTGAAACGCTGCCCAAAGCCGCCGATCCCAAAAATCAGTTTCGAAAGCCTCCCGAGCAATAATCTTCGTTCTCCGAAGTTGCGAAATACGCCGCCGTTCCTATCGTGTCGCCGTGTCGCCTGAAGGCCCCATCGCCTTCGATCTGGAAATGTTCTTTCATCCCCTCCGGGCTCAGAAACTCCAAGTGTTCTTCACTGTCTGCTTCCATTTCGACCAGAATTTGAGCTTTCCGCTGATCCACACGCCTGCCGGAAATCCGCGACAGGCTGAAAAGGGTCGCAGGCAACCTCTCGGGATCAACGTACTTGCCGACGGAGGTCAGTCCTCGACTGCTTTGGCAGCGCGCACACAAGGACACCTCATGAGGTCGAGATTGCCCACGTGATCGCCCTCCCCCATTTGAGGGACGGCAGCCGGTTTACGACGGTGTAACTCTGAAACACCGAAGCATGACACGGATGGAGAACACGCCACATGATCCGGCAGTTTGCAGGAAGGGCTACCGGTCTGGTGCGCTCGTGGGCGGCGGCGGCGGCGCTTGTCGCGATGTCGACGGTGGGGGCCACAGGCCAGATTCAGTTGCCGGAAGGCACGGTCGCCAGAAGCGTGATCCTTTCACTCTACACAATCAATTCCATGATGGAGCAGCAAGGCGCCGGACTTGAGGGTGGCACACATGTGATGACCTCCTTTCGCGCATTCCTCGCTCCCGAACTCATCAAGGAGATCGCAGCCAGCGACGGTGGCTTTCGTCCATTGGTCGGCGCGTATGAAGGCACCGTGGACGACTATGAACTGCGGATGTCAGCGGATCAGCCGGACGACAGCAGCATCGTTTTCGAGGCCGCAGTGGAATCCAAAGGCACCGTCCGATTGGTTTCCTTCGCCCTCACGCAATCGGGTAGCCGCCCGTTGATAACGCGGATATGGGGAGATGGCTGGTCTTTCGGCAAAGGAAGCGCCGAGGCCGCGCTGCGGGCGCCTGCCGCATCCGCGCAGCCACCGGGCAAGCAAGAACAAGCGGCCGTTGCGGCAGCGGATGAAAGCGATGTCGCGGCCGGCAATGTCCCCGCCGGCACGGCAACACCTTCCCTGCCATTTCAGGACTCATTCGATGGCGCGGCTTTGGGCCCCCAATGGACTGTGATCGGCGAAGCCCCCGACAAATTCGTGGTCGAGGACGGGGTCATCTATCAGATTGCGACAGGCGGCGACGACGACTTCCGCAACGAGGGCAGCGAAAACATCTTCCAGCTGGGGGGAGCTCCGGAAGGCGATTTCGATATGACCTTGACCGGGAAACTCGAAGCCAAGACGGGCAGAGAAGGCGTGTGGCTGGGGCTCTATGAGGCTTCAACCAGCTTCCTTGCAGCCAATCTCTACGTCTACACCAATGGCTGCGGTCCCTATCTCGGCCTCTGGATCGTCAACCGGCAGCCCGTCGCCAATCTGGACAAGCCGCTGACCAGCGAGTTCGACGACAATCTCTTCGACAAGGGCCCCGTTTTGTCCAGCACCTGCAATGCCGGCAACCGGGAAATTGCCGATACCATCTTGCAACGCCTCAACGAAACCGGCTTCTCGCTGACCCTGTCACGCCGCGGATTTCGCTATTTCGCGACAGCCGAACTCGATCTTCCAGCCTTCGGCGACAATCCTGGCGGTCCGGTCACTGCAGTGACCAACAAGGTGGCCCGGACAACGGCAGCCGGCAATCCCGCCTTCATGCTGGGGCAATTCCGGCGCGCTGGAAAAGGTGAGTCAGTCGCGCAGTTCGACAGCTTTTCAATATCGGCACCGGTGAACTGACGGCAGCCAACCGCACAATGGGAACTCGGCCTATGTTTCGAACTCTGAGGATTGCATCTTGCGGCCTGTCCATGTCTCTGCTCGCGGCGTTCGGGGCGAGCGCTCAGGCACAGGACATCAATTCGGCTATCGCGCTTGTCGAGCAGTTTATCGATGCGCACAGGACCAGTCTCGACACCAGGAACGGCCCGTTGCTCAACAATGCGCAGGCGGCCGCGCCCTATGTGGTCGACGGATTGGCGGTAGACGGGTTGCAGGGACAACTCGGGTTCGACCCGGTCTACAACGCGCAGGATTATGAAATCTCGAACATCCGGGTCTTCGCCGACACCGAGACACCCTTCCTGCGCGGGGCGGCGCAGATACGCGTGACGCTTGAGAATTTCGGGCAGCGCCAGGAATTCGTCTACACGCTCGTGCCGGTATCACCCGACAATGTCTGGCAGATTTCCGATATCTACTCGGTCTCGAGCAACTGGTCGCTTGCCGACATGGCATACGATCTCGGGATCGACCTGAGTGGCGGAACGGGACCTGAAACAACCCTGGAAAATGCAGGTCCACCGATCCCCTGCGCAGTCGCATGCGGGACTCCCGTTCAGTCCCAGGCTCAGGATAGTCGCGCCCCGATCGCTTCGTCGGGCACCGAAGCCAATACCGTATCCGAGCCGGTCATCGTTCCCGGGATGGAACAGGGCGACCTGCCCGGCAATGGCATCAATCCCGAGGGACGCAACCTCTTGATCATTTTCGACGCCTCGGGATCGATGTGGGGGCAGATCGACGGCGTAGCCAAGATCACCACGGCCCGGCAGGCGCTTTCGGGAATCGTCGGGGATCTCGATCCGGCGATGAATGTGGGGCTCCTGGCCTATGGGCATCGGCGGAAGGTAGATTGTACCGATACCGAACTCCTGTACCCGGTCGCCAACTATGATGCGGGACGACTGCTACCGGCAATAGAGGGAATTTCTCCGCTCGGGAAAACGCCAATTGCCGGCGCACTGGAACAGGCGGCGGCCGCGATGCCCAAATCCGGGCAATCCTCGAGCGTGCTCTTGATATCGGACGGGCTGGAAACCTGCGGCGGCGATCCGTGTGCCGCAGCAGCCCGGCTGGCCGAGAGCAGGATCAAGACTCGCGTTCACGTCGTCGGCTTCGATCTGAGCGAGGAAGAGCATGCTGCGCTCCAGTGTATCGCAGACAACGGAAATGGCACCTATTATCCGGCAAACAACGCCCAGAGCTTTGTTGCCGCCGTCAACGACGTGGTCCGACAGGTCGAAGAAACAGCGCCAACCGCGCCGGAAGCTACCTCAGAACCTGCGTCAGAACCTGCAACGGCAATCGTTTTCGAGGAGACCTTTGACGGCCCGACGCTTGATGCCGCATGGCGGATAGACAATCCCGTCGAGGAACTCACCGCGTTTACACCCGAGGGCGCGATGTTCGTGGCCGCGATTGGCAAGGCGCCCTACTTCAAAAATTCGGATGCAACAAATCGTTTCGTCCTGGAGCGCCCGCTCCCCGAGGGGGACTTCGATCTGGTTGTCGACGTCAGGATGAATGTGCAGACCAGGCATGAGGGGGTCATGTTGTCGCTGTTCAACGCCGCCCACCAGCAAATCGGCGCCCACATGTGGCTCGAGCCTCTAGGCTGCGGCAACTATCTCAACCTGTCGCTGGTCAGATTGTCCGGCAGCGAGGATGACCCGCAGACGACCTCATTTGACACCAGTCTGTTCAGCGGGCCATGGGCGGACGAGGTCTGCTACGATGGGCGCGCGCGGGCCGATGCGATTCTGGAGGCCCTGGCCCGGGACGGCGCCAAACTGCGTCTGAAGCGGCGTGACCGGGAAATCACGGCATCCCTGGAGCTGCAGATGCCGGGAAACGGAGAAACGCTCTCCTACACGACCGAACCGATCACGATGCTCCGCCTGTCGGGCGCCCCTAGCCTGCTTGCAGGGCACTGGCACAAGGCGCAGCCCGGCGAGAGCCATTTCGAGTTCGACCGCTTCGCCATAGAGGTTCCCCGGCAATGATGCAGCGTCGCGCACTCGCTCCCGTTCTGCTGGCAACGGCCCTTGCCGCCATTCCGGCACTCCCGGTCTCGGCGCAGAGCGACATGGGCACTGCGGAGGGCGGCGAAAGCCTGTTCGATTGGCTGGAGACGCGGCAGGACAAAAAGAGCGATGGCTCCGGAATGAGCTTCGACGAGACGTCGGTTGCCGAGCATGACGCACTGGCCTGCGCGGCCGGCATGGGCTGCGAGGGACTGGGCGTGAACCAGGACGACGCGCTGGTCCTGACCGGACACGATACCGCCGACACCGCGCGCGAGGCCTACCGCGAACAATATGGGGAGCCGCTTTCGGATCAAGGCTCGCCGAGCGATGGCGACGCCGCCAGCAACAATGAAATGAGCTTCGACGACACGTCCGTTGCCGAGCATGACGCGCTGGCCTGTGCGGCCGGCATGGGCTGCGAGGGACTGGGCGTGAACCAGGACGATGCGCTTGTCCTGACCGGACACGACACCGCCGACACCGCGCGCGAGGCCTACCGTGAACAGTACGGGGAGCCGCTTTCGGATCGGGACCCGCCGATCGATGGCGACGGCGCCGATCAGACCGGGGCCGGAAACGAGGCAGAGCAGGACGGAAGCCTGTTCGACCGCGTGGAAACCGGACAGAAAGACGGCTCCAGCGGCAATGAAATGAGCTTCGACGATACGTCCGTTGCCGAGCATGACGCGCTGGCCTGCGCGGCGGGCATGGGCTGCGAGGGACTGGGCGTGAACCAGGACGACGCGCTGGTCCTGACCGGACACGACACCGCCGACACCGCGCGCGAGGCGTTCCGCGAAAAATATGGGGACCAGGAGTCAAGTACCGCCGAGGAGGCTACAGAACCGGACCTCTCCGTCGACACGAAAGACGGCGACATGTCGTTCACTGAGGATGACGTCACCGACGACGGTGCCGACATGTCTTTCTCCGAGGACGAGGTGGTGCAGGACGGCTCGAATATGTCCTTCACCGAAGAGGAAGCGCTGGACAACCAAGACGGCGCGTTGCCCGAAAACAGGTTCACCGATGCAGACATCACCTCTTTCAGTCAGGAAGAACGCGCACTATGGGCATGTGCTGCCGCTTTCGGCTGCAAGGGTGCTGCCGCAGGACTGACGCCTCACCAGGCTCTGCATCGGCTGGAATTGCCCGACTTTTCCTACGAATGGCCACTTGCAGCCTGCGCGACCAACGCCCCGGGCGCCTGCGAGGAAATCGGCATCAGCTTGATGGATGCAATGCGGATCATGTCGCATCTGGCCAATCCCAACCGGTGACCGCGTTCGTCAGGCAGCCCTTCGGATCGGATGTGGCGCGGATTGCCGGTCTTGCCGCAGCAGCGGACTGCGACTGCGACGTCGCCGCGCCGGCGCAGCGACCTGGCAGCTGGAGTATTCAGGGCCTGTGAGCGCGAGGTGATTTCAGATTGCACCTGGTCATTCTGTCCGTCTCCGGCATCGCGGTGGGGGCGGTCAACGGCCGTGGCGGCATAGCGCGCGGGAGCGTCAAGGCGCCTCGTCCAAGTGCTCACCCCAGCCAGCCAAGCGGCCCCGACAGGAGCCGTGAGGTCAGCTCCGATTGGCTATGGACATTCATTTTGGAGAACGCCTTCTTCAGATGGCCGCGCACGGTGCTGACCAGAATGCCCAGCGTTTCCGCTGCTTCCTCCGGAGACTTGCCGCCGGCGATGAGAAGCGCGACTTCGGCCTCCTTGCCCGTCAGGCCGTATGCAAGCTCGATGAGCGCCATGCGCGAGTCCGCCTCGAGATCCCGGCCGAGACTGGTACGCAGCACCAGAACGGAGGCAGGCCCCTGCCGCTGCAGGCCCGTGTGCTTCAACGCCTCGGGATAGAACCGGAAGCCAACAGGTGTGCCGTCGTGAAGAATGATCGTGTCGCCTCGGCCTGCCTGGTTGGCGGGATCGGCAAGCTCTCCGGTCAACAACTCGCGCGTGAGAGAGCTGGCAATCCCCTGTTCGGAACTTGGCAGGACACTTTCCGGGAAAAGCCGGGTGAGCGCCTCGAAGTAGGTTTGGTTGGAATGAAGCAACGCGCCGTCGCTATCGAGAATGGCGACGCCGATCTGAAGCCTTTCGACAACCGACTGTAGCAGGACGCCCAGCGTGGCGTTCATCATCACCTGCCGGTTCAGGTTGAACGAACGCTCCCAGTGCGGCATCAGCGACAGGATGCGCTTGTGCAGCGCCGCCTCCGCCAGATCGCCCGCGCGTTCGGCTTCATAGATCATCCGGTAGATGATCTCGTTCCAGCGGCTTTCGTCATCGATGGCGTTGTAACACAGTTCAACAAGCTCTCCCGGGCTCAACTCCGTGGACGCCCCGAGGGTGCTGGTCTTGGCCAACAGTTCCGATGTGAGTTCCGCGACCCCGATCTCGTCCCCCTCGTCGACCGGATGCCACTCCTCGCCGACCCAGCGGACAATGCGCTCGGCTATGCCGAAGCGCTTCTCCTCGAGAAACAGCGCCGACCGCGCGCCTTCGATCCGGGCCGACGCGATGTCATCGAAACCGACGCGTTCGAGAAAACGTTCCACAGGCGGCAGAAACCCGCCGTCGCGCAGCATGGCATCCTCGCCGCCGAACAGGATCAGGCAGCGCGTCCCCGGCAGAACGGAGGCCCCCTTTGGCCACTTCCAGGCTGAAAGCATGCCCGAAAAGATGTTGTACCAGTATGCGGGAGTGGGGGTCGGCCACCCCAGAGGATCGGCAACCACGGACTCGATCAGGGCGCGATCCGTGCTCATCACGTCTGCGGGATGATGGCGCTCCTTGAGGTGCGAGCCCAGGAACGCATAAAGGTGATGCAAGGACTGCTCGTCGGGAGCGTCCGGAGAGCCAAGTATGCAGCGTGTTCGCGAGAAGGTCTTGCCGAACATGGCAAGGGCACGCTGGTTCGGCGGTGGCGATATCAGGACAATATGGCGTGCGAGATCCGGCCAGGTCTTGAGCACTTCGAGCGTTAGCAGCGCCGTGATGTTGGGAACGACGACCAGCCGGTGCTCCCACGGGATGCCGGCGAAGCTCCTTTCGAATAGGAGGCGCATGTCCGCGACAGCGCGTTGCCAGCCATCTTCGTAGTCGAGATGTCCGAGAGGGGTTTGGCTGCCGGTAGACTTGCCGTGTCCGCGGATATCGCCCGAATAGGCATTCCATCCCAATTGGCGAAAGCCCGCCCCCAGATCGTGAAGCATCCCGGAATGGGTGGGCTGGCTATGCCCCAGAAACACCGCCCTATGGCCCTGAGCCGGCCTGTTGCCCGGGTCTACCGCCCACTTGCGCAAGAACAGCGGCTGGTTGCTCTCGCCCACCAGGAATTCCGCATCCATAAGTCATCTCCCAAGCCAATCAGGCCTTCACAAAAACGCGTAGGACAACCTGGAAATTGCCTACCGGTGATTGTGTGAACCTGCCCTGAATGGACCTGACAGCTTTTATGGTGCACGGGCGCGACTAGGAAAAGCCCTGGCGGAGATGAAGCGGACTGCGGCAAGGCAATTGAACCGCTCTTTCGGTGTGTCGTGGAGGAAAATCCAGTTTTCGAAGCAGGTCAATGTCCCGGTTTCGGTTCGGAACCTTCGCAAGCAGCAGGATCTTCCAGCACATCGGGCAGCGCGGCGGTGAATGCTGCGCGATCCCGCTGGATCATTCGACATAGCGTTTGATGGAAAGCTTTGCGGCTTCGAATTCCTCCAGCATGCCAGGCAGCAAGCGGTCGATACCGCCCTCCGAGGCATTCTCACCAACCAGTTTGTCCTGCGCCATAAAGAACAACACATCGTCTGCAACGATGAACCCGACCGTGTGAAAGCGCGTCAGGAGATCGAGCATGGTGGCCTGGGTGGCCGGCGTGAGGATTTGCAGAATTTCGCGCGAGACGTCGGTTTCGCTTCCTGCCGACAGGCAGCGCCCGGAGATATGAAATCGCTCGTTGAACTGGATCGACTCGGTCTTGATGTCGCGATCCAGGGGGCCCTTGTTCACGATGTTCTCGGGGCGGACGACGGCGCGGATACCCGTTTTCCGGTCGATCCGATAGGCTCCGAGCACTGAAAAAAACTGGCCGTATCCGCCCCTGCCACCGCGGGCGTCCCGCCGCATGCCACGCGTGCCGAGACCGGCTTCCATCTGCATGGCACCGACCGCGATCCACAAGGGCAGCCCGTCCTGCGCACTCTCGCCCCAGAATTCCCCATCGAGCCGCGCGCCCATGAAGGAGCCGGCCTGAACCTTCGTCAGTTCGGGAATATGCGCCTCGATCTTTCTCAGGCGCGGCGGCTTTACGCGTTGCGAGCGGCGCTCGTAATTTCCATCGGAGTCCCGCAACGGCATCCGTTCGATCTGCCATTCCAGGAATTTTCCAGTGTAGGACCAGCCCTTGTCCTGCGCGATACGGACCCTGCGGTGGGTTCTGCGACCGTCGACGTTCTCCAGTGCATCCACCAGAAAGATCGCGCCGAAGGCAAAAGTGGTCACGGCAACCGGAACAAAGGGAAAGCTGCTGCCGACAAAACCCGCTGCCAACGTCCACATCAGAGCGAGCAGCGCGGCCGGCAGGGGGAGACGTTTCAGCCAGATCGGAAGCGCAATGCCCTTGCGGCTTCCGGAAATATCGGGCGTTTCGACGACGATCTCGCCGTCGAACGGATCCCAATGCCGGCGCGTGCTCATGGGCGGCTTCCCGGCAGATCTATCCGGGGCATTGTGCGTACCGCTTCGGCCTCCGCCGTGGCCAGGGCGAACGGTTTTGCATGCTCGAACCGCATGACGCGGGCGATCCAGTTGGACGGAATTGCATCGAGCTGGGTGTTGTAGCGCTCGACATTGGCGTTGTAGAGCCGCCTCGCCGCGCTGATCTGGTCTTCGGTTTCTTCCAACTGCTTTTGCAACGCGCGGACATTGCCCGTCGAACCGATCTCCGGCGTATCCTCGGAGTAGGCGACAAAGGCGCTTAGTGCGGCAGACAGTTCCGCCTCGGCCTCTTGAACGCTTGCGATGTCGCCGTTGCGCGCGCTCATGGCAGCCCGGCGTGCATCGAGAAGCCTGTCGAAGATCCGGTTTTCCTGCGCCATCGCGCCCCTGACGGAATCGACAAGGGCGGGGATGAGGTCGTGACGGCGCTTGAGCTGCACGTCGATCCCCGAATAGCCGGTCGTCACCGCGTTCTTCGCCGCTGCCAGCCGGTTCTGCAGGTAGATGAATATGAGTATGCCCGCGGCAATGGTGAGGATAGTCGCGATCATGTCCGGTGCCGGTTGCCTCCTGAAACGCGGCGCGTCTTGCGCCGATTAATGACGTAACCGGGCACGGATATGACGGCGTCCCCCAAATGAGGGAGGAGGCAAGGCCGTGGCAAGGATCGAGGCAAACAGGGGCTGCGCGAACAATAGCTGGCGATTGGGCGGCGACGAATGATACGTGTCACCGATGCAATTGCCCGCTGACATTCTGGAACTCGGCCCCGTCGTCTTCGTGCTGCTCGCGCCACTTGTCTATGCGCTTGTGCGCGCGCGCAATGCGACACGTGCCGATTTCATTTTCAATTCGGGCCGCACCGGAACCCTCGCGACCGTTGCGGGGATCGTTTGCGGGAACATCGGCGCCGGCACCTTCGTCGCGCTCCTGCTCTTTTCGGATGCCAGCCCGATACTTGGCGTTTCGCTGGCCGCCGCATATGCGCTCGGTCTTGTTATATGCGCTGCGATCGCGCCAGCGGTTCACCGGCAGTCTCGCCGGTATGGCGTTCATGGGCTCGTCGACCTCATCGTGGCGGCCCATGGCGTGCGTCACCCATTGGCGATCTGGCTCCCGATCGCTTTCGTTTTTCTGCTGCGCACGGCGGTGCAACTTCTGGCGCTGGCGGCGATCCTGGCCGCGATCATGCCAGTCTCGAACCTGGCAGCGCTGGTTCTGGCGAGCGCGCTCACCGGGATCTACACCGCCATTGGCGGCTATCGCGTGGCGACGGAAACCGATATCTTTCAGGCCATTGTCATCCTCGCCGGGATTGGCGTGCTCACGGTCACGAATGCCGGCGGCATGCCGCACATCGAAAACATATTCGATCTCGGCCCCTATAAATTGCCGCTGCTTGTCGGCATCTGGTTGTTCATTCCCGTCAGCGCGGTCCTTGCCATCGACAATTGGCAACGAATGGCAACCGCCCGCGCGCCGGCAGTCGCGCGCAGGGGGTTCCTGCTCGCTGCTCCCCTTTGTCTGTTTTGCTACATGGGCATTGTCTGGCTGGGGCTCAAAGGCCATGCGGGCGAAGAGGTTCTCGCCGTATTGCGCGCGACCATGCCCGATCACTGGAGGTGGCTGGCCGATGTCATGCTGATTGCAGTGCTCATGTCGACCATGGACACATTCGTCATGCCACTCGTCACCAGTCTGGAACGGACGCGCTATACATTGCGTCAGCTCCAGTTAATCGTTCTGACGCTGTTTGCCGTGCTTGCCATCGCCGCCTACACCATGGGGCCGCTGCTCAATTCGATCATTGCCGCATTCAGCTCGCTGGTGGTTTTCCTGCCTGCGGTCCTCGCCGCGCTGCTCTGGCGGCGGCTCAGCGCCGCCGCCGCAATCGTCTCGCTGAATCTCGGCGTGGCGGTCAGCCTGATCCTCGTCGGCGTCGATCTGAACTACGCCGCCTTCGGGGGCTTCGCGGCCGCATCGTTCACCTATGGCATTGCATGGATGCTTGCCTTGCGAAAAGACGCGCGGCCTCGTCGAAACGACGAGTTGCTGCGAAACGACCGATGACGCAAGCCGATCACTCGGTCCCTTCGATTTCGGGAAGGTCCTGGCTCCGGTCCGTCTCGATCACGATCCCGGCGAACCCCTCGCCGTTGAGGTGAATTTCCGGACAGGCCCTGGGCTCGTGCCTGGACTGATCGTACAGACACTCCTTGATCTCGTAGGCGATCTTCAAATCGGCACAAGGCGTTTGCGTGTTGATCCCGGTGGTGCTGCGAAATTCCGACATGCCCTCATCGTTCCAGCCCCTGAAGACCCATTGCAGCGGCAAACCGGTCGACGTGTCATCGCGCGTATCGATATAGCGCTCTTCACCATAGAGGGCGTAGAAGCCCTGTGCCTGCTTGTTCACGGTGACGAAGGTTTCGGGTCTGCAGACGCCATTCTCGGTTTCCTCCGCCCGCACCACCACCTCCAATTCTCCCGGAGGGACGGTACTGGCAGGCTCCCGCTCGCTGAGAGCGACAGCAACGATGCCTGCGGCGAGCACCAGGCCGCCAACAAATGAGGATGCGATCAGATACTTTCGAACCGGCATTGCCTTCTCCTAGCAAGCTGTTGCGGGACGGCAGCGGCCTTTGCTCGGCCCGTGACCGCGCGCATTCGGCACGAGAAGAACGAAGCCGGAAAGTCCGACCGTTGCAGCCGGCGTCAATTGATTGAAACGTCTGCGCGTGAGCAATGCATATCTCCTGACAGGTGGGGGTCGGAAGCATTGCTGCATCGGAAGGCCGGCGGTCTCCCCTCCCAAATGGGAGAGAAAGATCTCTTTTTTGAAGGCAGACGCTTTGGTGCTTCATCAGGTCGCCTAACCTGCCGCAGCCGGTGCCGTGCTCAGGTACCGCGCGCGTCGGCGAGGCCGAGACCGTCAATGATGTCGGTCACCAGCTCGAGCTCGGCCAACAGGTTGTAGGCACGTTCCTTCCCATCGCGAACTTCACGAAAAACGTTTCCGATCTCGAAACGCCGGGCCGCCGAGCCGAGACGTATGGTGATCAGCAACCGATTGCCCACGAACGACATCGACACGCCCCGCCGGTTGTTGAGATGTTCGGTAAGTTCCACGATCCGTTCCATGAAGCGCGGAGTAAACAGCTGCCCCGCTTCAATCGGATTCGTGGAAAAGACCTCGAACCGATCTTCGAACCGGGAATCCTGCAGCCGGACGCGCTCGCCGTTCTGGCGAAATCGTTCCAGCGCGTTCCCGATCCAGTCGGTATCGGCAACGACAACTGTTTCGCCGTCGAAAGGCTTGTTGAAGCTGTAAGCCAGCATCAAGGCACGCCACTTGCTCTCCCTTTTCGAAAACCGGCCCTCGCACAGCTCGAAATCCACACCGCCGACACGCCCGTTGATGCGGTCTTCAAGCTTCGCGCTCTGATAAAACGGCAAGAGCGGCTCGAAGCGATCCAGAGGAAAGTCGAATTTTCCGAGCGCATATTCAAAGCCGAGATACGCGCAGACGCCCCCGTTCAGAACCTGCTTGTAGCGTTTGGCGAACCCCAGATAGGCCAACCCCGCGCCCAACAAACCACAGAAGCCGACAGCAAAGGCAGCCAGCGCGATCGGACCATCGGATCGGCCCATCTGCGCCAGGAGCGCAACAGCGCCGAAGCCGGCTACGCCGAGTGCTCCAAGCCCCGCCACGAGCCACATCCGCGTCTTGCGTTGTGCTTCGAGACCGACGAGCGCCGGTTCGATCTCGCGCGCGTAATAGCTGTCGAAATCCTGTTCGCGGGCATTGATCCCGCCGGGTGCAGTCATGGCGCCTCTCCCGCGCGGCAAATCGGAGGAGAATGCGACATTGCGCAATATGCGCTGGCGTCGACCGGACTGGCAGCTGGGAACCAGATCATGAAAACTCCCGGTCCTTCGAAAGGACAGTTGAACTCACTTCTGGTCAAGCTTGGTCCAGCCATGAGCCACACGCCTCTCCCATATTGGGGGGGCATGTCGCCGATCCAGTTTCACACTGGAAGCAGACATCGCGAGATCATTTGCATGGGAGAAAGTGTTGGTAGCGGAGGAGGCCACCAAGTTACCGTCCGACGATGTTTTTCGATGCCCTTTTTTGTCTATGTAAATCAGACATTTATCTGAATTCTATGTCCACATAGGTCTTGATGTGCCTACATGTTTCCTCCATATTTTAGGGGTAGAAAATGGGTAGGGATGGGTCATGGCGAGTGGCATTCATCGGCTTTCAGATCGGCAGATCAAGGCATACAAGCAACGCGGGCGGCTATCGGACGGCGGCGGGCTTTACCTGCAAGTCAGCAAGTGGGGCACGAAGTCATGGGAATTCCGGTTCACGCTTCACGGCAAGACCCGCACCATGGGGCTAGGCCAGTACGAACTTGTGCCGCTCAAGAAGGCAAGGGAAGAGGCCGAAGCGCTTCGTCAAATTGTGCGCGAAGGCAACGACCCTATAGAGGCACGCAATGCTGCGAAGCTGAAAGCGCAGCTAGAGGCCGCAACGTCCATTCTGTTCAAAGACGCCGTTGAAAAGTGCATCGCGCGAAAGGAAGGCGAATTCCGCAGCGATAGGCACCGTAAGAACTGGCGTCGCAGCATGGATGCGTATGCGGTGCCGGTCATTGGTGACATGAACGTTGCGAATGTCACGACGCAAGACATTCTGCGAGTGCTGAACCAGCCGGTTGACGATGGCACCCTGCGGGAAAACAGAACCGAAACCGCGTCGCGCCTTCGTGGCCGCATTGAAAACGTCCTGTCGTGGGCCACGGTCGCGGGCTTCCGTACCGGCGACAATCCGGCGCGATGGATGGGCAACCTAAAGGAACTTCTGCCGACGCCTTCCAAGGTGGCGAAGGTCACGAAGCAACCGGCACTTTCGCAAGCGGACCTCCCCAAGTGGTTTGCCGACCTACGCAAGCGCGACGGCATCGCCGCGCGGGCGTTGGAATTCTTGACGTTGTGCGCGTCGCGTTCGGGCGAAATACGCGGCGCGACATGGCAGGAAATCGACCTAGACGCCCGCATGTGGAAGATACCGGGCGCGCGGATGAAAATGGAACGCGACCACCGCGTGCCGCTGTCCGACGCCGCTGTTGCGGTGCTAGAGGCGCTTCCTCGCATTGAGGGGTCAGACTATGTGTTCCCTGCCGTCCGGGGTGGTTCCCTGTCCGATGCGGCCCTGTCAGCCGTCATGCGCCGGATGCACGCTGCCGAAGAGAAGGCGGGCCGGAAAGGGTGGCTAGACCCGGACAGCGGGCTTCCTGCCGTGCCCCACGGCTTGCGCTCGACCTTTCGCGTATGGACGGCAGAACGGGGCTACGACCACCACATGTCGGAAATGGCCCTTGCCCACAACGTAGGCTCGACAGTCGAACGGGCGTATCAGCGTAGCGACATGGTAGAACGCCGTCGCGCCATGATGGCGGATTGGGCGGCGTATTGTCGTGGCGAGGCAACCGCCGATAACATCGTGCATCTTCGCGCGGAGGCTGTTTAATGGAGAAAAATACGAAGTTGCCCTATGGCTACGACGCAAATGCGCAGTACCCATATAATTGCCCCCAAAACGAAGTAGAAGCATGGGAACGGCTAGCCGAAATTCAGTTATCGCTTGATAAAGGCGAAGCTATCCCATCCGAACTGGCAAGTTGGCTTGGTAATGCAATTGCGTATTCAGGCCAAAACCCCGACGAACTATTGCGGCGTTTGGGCTTGAAGCGCGGACGCGGCGCGACGAAGCGCAACCCGAATGCATGGCGCGTATACGGTCGCCGTGTGTGCGAACTTGAAGACGAAGGAATGAAGGCCGAAGAAGCCCTTGCGCAAGTCTTATCCGAGACAGACGACATGTTCAGCCGGTCGCAGCTTCAAAACCTTCGTGACGAATACCGCGCAACGCGCGATGCTGCACTGAACCCCGAATAATGCCAACGATGAACGATGACGAAGTGAACCGCTCGATTATTGACCGGGACAATCTGCCCGCGAATTTTCCTACCCACAGGCATTCGCCGGAATTTTGGGAACAGCTTGGCCGCACCGTGGCGACCTTCGGATTTCTGGAAGAAGTCTTAGGCAAAGCAATCTTCGCGTTCACGGCAACGCGGAATTATTCCGCCGAAGAAATCGACGCGGCCTATCGGGAATGGCTACCGCAGCTTGAACGCGCGTTGACCGATCAGCTTTGGAACTTGGCCGAATGCTACGGAAAGGCCGCACGCGACAATCCTGCGACAACGACGACGAACATAGACGAATTGGTTGAAGACATTAAGAAAGCGACCGTCATTCGCAATGTGCTTTGCCATGGGTCGTGGCGAACGCCGGATGCAAACGGCGCGTCCGTGCCGCTATTCATCAACCGGCAAAAGCAAAAATTCGATACGGCAATAGACCTCGCGTATTTGAAGCAAGTGCAAGCGTACGTAGCGGAACTGGCGTGCAGCGTCGTAGACACCGTAACGCACATGGGTTGGCAGTTTCCCGGCGGGGCGGGCTCGGGAAAACCGATCATTTAGCAAGGTTCAACGCGTCTGCCACCAATTCCCCCGGTTCGGTGGCAGCTTGCGTAAGGGAACCTTGGCAAACCTTGGACTTATCAGTGACCAAGGAGCCAACCCAATGAACACCCAAGCCAACACCCCCGCGCCGCCCGCCGCCTGCACCCTCATGCGTCCCGCCGACGTGTCCCGGATTACCGGCATGAAACGCAGCACGCTTTACAACCATATCGACAAGGGCACGTTCCCCCGCCCCGTAAAGTTGGGCGAGCGTTTCGCCGTGTGGCCGTCCGACGAAGTGCAGGCAATCTTGAACGCCCGCATTGCCGGAAAGGGTGACGACGAAATCCGCGTGCTTGTCGGCGAACTCATGGAAGCGCGAAAGCATCGCGCGTAGCCGTACGGTAGAGAATGTCTCTACCGCGCTGTTCATTCAACTCACTTGAATTCCATCAAAAATATCTGGGATCGTGCAAATCAGAGCACTCTACCCACGTACTACCCACAGGCGCGCTGCGAAAATGTCGAATAGTCCGCTTCTAACCCCATCGCCCGGCACACTTGGCTTGCTAGAAGACATTGCCGATTACGTCTACCGGCAAGCCCCGCGCCCGACACATGAAGCCGCCATGGTGGCAGCGATTGCGCTTTCAGCGGGCATCTATGGCCGGGCGTTCAACGTGTCTGGCACAGGGTTGAACGTGTGGTTGCTGTTTCTCGCGCTGACCGGCACCGGCAAGGACGCTATCGCTTCCAGCCTATCGAAGTTAATGCAGGCGGTCGTTCACGGCGGCAACATGAGGCCGGGAGCACCGGAAGTCTTTCCCGCTGCAAAGGAATTCGTGTCGTTCAGCGACATGGCGTCCGGGCAGGCCATGCACAAGCACCTAGCGAAGTGTACCAGCACGCTATTCGTGAACGGCGAAGCCGGGATCAGCTTTTCGCAGATGAACAGCCCAAAAGCGCCGCAACATGTCCAGAACATGAAGAAACTTCTTCTCATGTCCTACAGCAAGAGCGGCGCAGGCGAGACGCTTGGCGGCATCAAATACAGCGAACGGGAAAAAGACATTGCGCCCATCGCATCCCCGGCACTTAGCATCGTGGCCGAAAGCGTGCCTGAAACGGTCTTCGCCTTGCTGGACGAAACGCAAATCGCCGATGGCTTCATGCCGCGCTGGACTATCATAGATTACCCCGGCGACCGCCCATACCTGAATGAGCATCGGCTAAAACAGCCGCCAGAAGCCTTAGTGGGAAAGCTGACCGAGCATTGCGAACTTGCGCACCGGATCAACCAAGGCGGTGTGCCCACAACGGTCAATATGACTGAAGACGCGGAATGGGAACTTCGCGGCTTCAACGATTATTGCGATAGTCAAATCCGAGGTAGCGGCGAAGTGCACCGCCAGCTTTGGAACCGCGCGCACCTCAAGGCAATGAAGCTTGCCGCAATTGCCGCCGTCGCTGTTGACCCGCTTAACCCTGTCGTGAACTTCGACCAAGCCCGTTGGGCCGCAATGATCGAACACGATAGCGTCCAACGCCTCTTGCGTCGCTATGAAGCGGGTGAAGTTGGCGACCAATCGAAGTCGGACAAGGCACAACAAGAGCATGTGCGACGTGTTATCCGCGAATGGATCGAACGCCCGTGGTCTGAAATGCAGCGTTACAAGATCGCGGACGCTGACGTGCACGGAAAGCAGGTTATCCCGTGGTCCTATATTTCCAAGCGCCTAACGAACGTTGTGGCATTCAAACAAGCCCGAAACGGAGCAACGAGCGCAATCCGCCAAGCCGTCAGGGAATTGATGGCCTGTGGGGAAATCGTACGTGTGCCGAATGAGCAATTAGCGAAGATTACAAATAGCAACGCCGAATTTTTTATGCTGGCGGAAGAAAGCGACGTGTTCGGCGGCGAATTCAAACGACGCGTTGGCGAAGACCGAAGGGCAAAGCAAGCCCTCAAGGGCATCATGGCGGGCACGCCGCCGGGGGAGGAAATCTAAGGTTTCAAAGGGTCGATAATCGCCTAAGTGCATGGAATTGCGAAGATATAATGTTCTAATGTTTCTAACGCCAGAAACATCAAACCAGCCCAAATGCCAACCGGGCAATACACGCAATACCCTTAGACCATTAGAAAATTTATGTATTTGACATTATTTTCAATCGCTTATGGCGTCTAATGCCGCCGACGAAGGACTTAGAGGCTAAGAACCGCCGCAACGTAGAGAAAGGGGCGTAACTTTGACGACGCGGAAACCAAAAGCGCCTTCACCCGCTGATGATACAGCGGAAAACAGCGCTGTGGGCAAGCCGTTCAAAAAGGGTCAGAGCGGCAACCCGGCAGGCAGACCGAAAGGCGCGCGCAGCAAGCTATCCGAAGCATTCCTTTCGAGCTTGGCGGATGATTTCGATGTGTATGGGTTGGATGCCATTGAGGCGTTGCGACGTACCGACCCAAAATCCTACCTGCAAATCATTGCTGCCGTTACGGCCAAGGTTCCACTGGCAGAAGTCACCGTGACCAACAACACGCTCGTAGACCAGCGCCGCGTCATGGTGGTTAAAGATCACGGCACGGATGCCGAGTGGGAGGCCAAGCTGCGGACACAACAGCGCGCGCTTACCGAAGCCGCTACGGTCAGCGAACCCGAGAAAAAGTGAAACCCCGCGCACGTTCCCGCCGCATTATCTCAGAGCGTACCCGCGCCCACCGTCCCTGCTCAAAAATGTCGCTGTCGTACCACGCGCGATGCTCTTCCATGCAGACGATATCAAACGCCCGCTCGCCGTGCTGGGCGTAGACCTCTTCGACCTTCGCGGCGATTTCGCGACGCGGGATGAGGCGGGGGCGAACGGAACCCTGCCAGACCGACCAGAGTAGCGTTCCCCAAATCGGCGACAAACAAACCACCCAAATTATGGCGGATACCCATGTTTCCGACATATCCCGCACCACACGAACGTTGACTACAATATGTTCTTATATCACTACATATCGTACGTGGCCAGAAGTGTGTCTATGGGGAACAGAATGTTCCCATGGAGATATTCGCTAAACGGCTACAGGAACGCGCGAAGCAACTCGGCATATCAAATGCCGAAGCTGCACGGCGTGTGGGATTGGAAGAGCGGCGCTACGCACACTATGCGTCGGGACGACGGGAACCGGACTTGGCCACTTTGAAGTCTATATCGGAAGCGCTCGGGATCACGCCAAACTGGCTGCTTGGCGTGATCGACAAGCTTGAGAAAGAACCGGAAAAAGCTGCATTGATTGATAGATTTTCAAATGCTGCTTTAGGAATGACTAGAGAAGAACTTGAACTCTGCGTCATACAGGCTGAAGCGGTAGTTGCGTCTAAGAAATGATTCGGAACTTGTTGGTGAAAGTATTTTGGGGGAGTGTTTTTGGAGACCGAGGCCGACACATGCCGGAAAGAGGTGATACCGAAACTTGTTGAAGCTGGATGGGATAACCCACCCTACGCCATCAACGAGCAACGGTCTTTCACGGACGGACGCATCGTGTTCGTTGGCGGTAAGGCGCGTCGGGGGCGGCAAAAGCGAGCCGACTTCATCCTGCGCTATCGGTCAGACTTCCCCATTGCTGTAGTCGAGGCAAAATCCAAATACAAACACGCTGCCGACGGCCTCCAACAAGCAAAAGATTACGCGGAAATCCTTGGTCTGAAGTTCGCCTACGCAACCAATGGCCGGGAAATCGTTGAGATAGACTACACCACCGGCATTGAACGCGATTTGACCTCGTTCCCGTCACCCGAAGAACTTTGGCAGCGCCTTTCACAATCCGAAAATCTTGACGACGATATCAAGGAACACCTGCTCTCACCGACCTTTCCCGACAAGGACAAGCCGCTTCGATACTATCAGGAAATCACGGTCAATCGCGCAGTGCAATCGATCCTTCAGCAACGCAAGCGCGTTCTGCTCACGCTTTGCACCGGCGCAGGAAAGACCGCTGTTGCATTCCAGATTTGCTGGAAGCTGTGGAACGGTGGCTGGAACCCGAAGGGCAAGAACCGGAAACCGAAAATCCTGTTCTTGGCTGACCGGAACGTTCTGGTAGACGATCCCAAAGACAAGGACTTTAGCGCCTTTGGTGATGCCCGCTTCAAAATCAGCGGCGGGGAGATTAGCAAGGGGCGCGACATCTATTTCGCAATCTATCAGGCGATTGCGGGCGATGAATCCCGCGACGGCTTATTCAAGGAATATGCGAAGGATTTCTTCGACCTCATCATCGTTGATGAATGCCACCGTGGCAGCGCCCGCGACGACAGCAATTGGCGTGAAATTCTCGAATGGTTTGAGCCTGCCTACCAGATCGGAATGACCGCGACGCCTAAGCGGGAAGACAACGCCGACACCTATAATTACTTCGGCGATCCAGTTTACGAATATAGCCTTGCTCAAGGCATCGCCGATGGCTTCTTGGCACCCTACCGCGTTCACCGCGTGATTTCCGATTTTGATGCGGCGGGCTGGCGTCCGTCTCAAGGCGAACTCGACCGCTACGGACGTGAAATCCCCGATGCGCAGTATGGAACACGCGATTTCGAACGCGTCGTTGCTCTACGTGCGAGAACCGAGGCTTTCGCAACGCACCTTACAAGCTTCCTCAAGCAAACAGATCGCTTCGCGAAAACCATCGTCTTTTGCGTGAACCAAGAACACGCCCTTGAGATGCGCAATGCACTTGCACGTCTAAACGCCGATCTTGTGAAACAGCACCCCGACTATGTGTGCCGCGTCACTTCCGACGAAGGCGACGTTGGCTCCGCGCACCGCGCCAAATTTCAGGACATCGACAAGGCGACGCCGGTTATCCTCACAACGTCACAATTGCTGACAACCGGTGTCGATGCACCGACGTGCAAGAACGTGGTGCTGGCGCGTGTCGTCGGCTCAATGCCGGAATTCAAGCAGATTATCGGGCGCGGAACACGGCTGCGGCCCGATTACGGCAAGCTTGCTTTCAACATCATTGATTACACCGGCACCGCCACCGAAAAATTCGCCGATCCCGCTTTTGACGGCGATCCGGTCAGAGAGCGTGAACAGGTCATCGACGAAGACGGCGATGTTGTAGACGAAACTGAAATCACCGAAGAAACCGATACCCCCGGCGACATCGACACGACCGAAATAGACGGTACGAACGGTGGCCTACCCGACGACACAGAACCGGGCTTGCCACGAAAATTCTACTATGACGGTGGCAGCGTCGAGATTATCCGCCAACTGGTCTACGAACTCGATTCCGAAGGCAAACAACTCGCAGTCCGCCAACTGACCGACTACACCGGCGAAAAGGTTCGCACGCTCTATCCCAACGCTTCCGAACTCAGGAAGGATTGGCTCGACCCTGCACGCCGCGCCGATATCATCGAACAGCTTGAGGACAAGGGCATCGACACGCAAACGCTTGGTGAGGCTGTGGGCAAGCCCGATGCCGATCCGTTCGACCTGCTTTGCCATCTGGCCTACAACGCACCACTTCGCACGCGCCGTGAGCGCGCCGAACGCCTGAAGCGTGAAGAAACGGCCTTCTTCGAACAGCACGGGGACAAAGCCCGCGAAGTGCTCGACGCGCTCATTGAGAAATATGCGGAGCACGGAACCGCGCAATTCAAAATGCCCGACGTGCTCGAAATCCCGCCTTTCAACGATTGGGGCAACGTCGTGGAAATCGCCGCCCGCTTCGGCGGCGGCAAGGCCATGCGCGAAGCCGTCAACGAACTGCAAAAGCGCCTATACGGCGCATAAGAAAGAGAAATACCCTTGGCCCGCCAACCGAAGAAGAAGCAGCCACAGACAACAGCTCAACGCCTTGACAGCATCATCAAGTCGGCGCGGAAGATCATGCGCAAGGACAAGGGACTGAGCGGCGACCTTGACCGTCTGCCGATGCTCACTTGGATTATGTTCCTGAAGTTCTTGGATGACATGGAGCATATTGAGGAAGAGCGCGCAGAGATCGCGGGCAAGGCTTATCGCGGCGCTGTCGAAGCACCCTACCGTTGGCGCGATTGGGCTGCGGAAGAAGGCGGCATCACCGGCCCCGACCTGATTGACTTCTTGACGTTGGACGTAGCCGAACGCCCGGACGGAACCAAAGGGCCGGGCTTGTTCGCCTATCTGCGAAGCCTTCGCGGAAACAATGGCACGCGCGGGCGCAAGGACGTGATCGCGACCGTGTTCCGTGGTCTGTCGAACCGCATGGAAAGCGGCTATCTGCTGCGCGATGTCATCAATCTTATTGACGGCATTCACTTCGATTCCTCCGACGAAATTCATACGCTCGGTAGGCTATATGAAACCCTGCTGCGCGAAATGCGCGATGCCGCAGGCGATTCCGGCGAGTTCTACACGCCGCGTTCCATTGTGCGTTTCATGGTCGAGGTTACGGACCCACAGCTTGGTGAAGCGGTTCTTGATCCGGCCTGCGGCACAGGCGGTTTTTTGACCGAAGCCTATGCGCACATGGCCAAACAGGCCGATACGGTCGAAAAGCGCGAAATCCTCCAATCGTCGAGCATCTTCGGCGGGGAAGCGAAGCCGCTTCCCTTCCTTCTGGTGCAAATGAACCTTCTGCTACACGGTTTGGAGGCCCCAAAGATCACGCCGGACAATTCATTGAAAGTTCGCCTGTCGGAGATTGGCGAGGCCGACCGTGTGGACGTTATTCTGACGAACCCTCCCTTCGGTGGTGAGGAAGAAACCGGCATTCTGAACAACTTCCCCGAAGACCGGCGCACGGCGGAAACGGCGCTGCTTTTCCTGCAACTCATTATGCGGCGAGTGAAGCGGGGCGGAAAAGGTCGCGCCGCTGTTGTCGTGCCGCACGGCGTTCTGTTTGGCGGGGGCATTGCTGCGCGTATCAAGGCGGACCTGTTGAAGGAATTCAATCTGCACACTGTCATGCGTCTACCTGAAGGCGTCTTTGCGCCCTATACCGATATTTCCACAAACATAATCTTTTTCGACACGACCAAGGCAACCGGCGACATTTGGTTCTACGAACAACCCAAGCCGGAAGGGCGGAAGAAGTACTCCAAAACTGCGCCGCTAACCTTCGACGAACTCAAGCCCTGCATCGATTGGTGGAACGCCCGCGAAGAAAACGAACAGGCGTGGAAAGTGCATGGTCCCGACCTTATCGAAACGGACGATGCAGGCCGGATTAGCGCCTGCAATCTTGACCTGAAAAACCCGAACGCAACCGGTGTGGTAGATCATCGCACTCCACTCGAAATCGTCGAAAGCATTGAGGTCAAGGAACAGCGTATTCTCTCCATAATGGGCGATATCAAGCGCACTCTGTCGGAGATGGCATAGTGGCGTGGCGAACTGTTCAATTAGGCGAAGTTCTAAGGCAAAAGCGCGACAGGGTTCGAATAGAACCCGGTAAGCCCTACAAACAGATCACGGTACGGCTGTGGGGTAAGGGCCTTGCGCTGCGCGGCACAAGCGATGGTTCGGAAATCGCCGCCGAAAGCCAAGTCGCGGTTGGAAGGAACGATTTTTTAATATCGAAGATCGATGCGCGACACGGAGCGTTCGGGCTAGTGCCTGCCGACCTTGAAGGCGCGGTGGTGAGTAACGACTTCCCGTGCTTCACAGTGAGGCAAGACCTGCTTGATTCCCGCTTTCTCGAATGGTTTTCAAAAACGGAGACCTTTGTATCCGTCTGCCAACAGGCAAGCACAGGCTCTACCAATCGCGTTCGTTTAAAGGAAGGAAGCTTCCTCGGCTTCGAAATTCCGCTTCCTTCGCTGGATGAACAACAAGCAATTGCCAGCCGGCTGGACGAGGTACACGCGAAGCTCGGAGAGCGAGAAGTCGAACTTGCAGCCGTCGAACGCGAAGCCAACGCCATGTTGTTCAACGCGTTTCAAGAAATTACCGACGGCATTGAGTACCTACCGCTTTCCGAAGTGGCACCGCTCGTACGGCGTCCCGTCGATATCGAGCCAGATGTTGAGTATCCTGAATTGGGCGCGCGTTCATTTGGGCGCGGACTATTCCATAAACCATCCCTGCTCGGAGCGAAGATAACTTGGCAAAAGCTGTTTTGGATACATCGTGGCGACCTCGTTTTGAGCAATATCAAGGCATGGGAGGGCGCGTTCGGCGTCGCTAGTGATAACGATCATTTGCGCGTCGGTTCCCACCGATATCTGACCTGTGTTCCGAAGACCGACGTCATTTCCGGCCATTTCCTTTGGTACTACCTCCAATCAAGGGAAGGGCTGGAAAAGGTCGGTGCGGCTTCACCCGGAAGCGCAGATCGCAATCGCACACTTGGCCAGAAGGCGTTGATGGCCATTGAAGTTCCCGTTCCCAATCTGAAAGTTCAACAGCGCTTTACGAGGTTGCACGCCTTAGTCGAACAGGTGCGCGCCATTCGTGCTTCCACAGCGAAGGACGCGGAAGCCCTTATCCCCGCCATGCTGCACGAGATTTTCGAGCGGCAAGCAAACAAGCCTGACGCGGCTCCTTTGACATCGGAGGCAAACGTTGTTCAGCTTCCGACCAAACAAAAGCCTAAGATCGATACACCCTTCAAGGAAGCGGTTCTTGTCGGAGCCATCGTCAAAGCCTTCCACGAAGACAACGGTCAACCGATAGGCAACTTCCGTCTGCAAAAGGCGGTTTACTTCGCGCGTCGCCAAATGGGCGAAAGCGCGCTCGACAAGGATTATCTCCGCAAGGCCGCAGGCCCATACAATCCGAAAATGCGCTATTCCGGTGGTATCAAAATCGCCACGGACAAGAACTGGATCAAGCGTGCGACCGGCAAATATGGCGAAGGCAACGCGTTGGGCGATGCCGCCGCAGAAATGGACGAATGGATTGAACGCTACCAGTTCGCCCCCGCCGCAGCGTGGGTGCGCGACCGTTTCAAATACATCAAGAACGACCTGTGGGAAACGCTCGCAACCATCGACTACGCCATGCTGGCATTAGACCATGACGGCAAACGCCCAACCCCGGAAGCAATCCTTTCCTACATCGAAGCCGACGACGAATGGCGTCCCAAGATCGCAAAGCTACGCCTCACCCAAGCGTCGATCCAAAACGTCACGGTCGAGCTTGAGAGCTTGTTTGCAGATGTGGGAGGTGTCGTCTGATGCGGGCAACGGAAAAAGCGCTGATGGCGCGCGGTATGGATTCCGTTAGCGCGGCGAAGCTTGCTCAAGACGGCTGGACGCTCAACAAGCTGAAGTTGGCCAGCGAGGCTGAGCTAAAGGCCTTAGGGCTGGTTGAAGGCTTCATCAAAGCGTTACTCAAAGAACAGCGCCCGCCTATTCCAATCGACAATCTCATGAAGGTGCTTTTCGACAATCGCTTTCAGTGCTGCGTGTGTAGAGACCCCAAGCAGTCAATTATCGTTCATCACATAGACGAGTGGGCGCACAGTCGTAGTCATAACATCAAAAACTTGGCGGTTCTGTGCCTCCAACATCACGACAAGGCGCATACAAGAAGCACTTTGTCGCAGAATTTGGACGCAGCCACGCTGCGCGGTCTGAAGGCGGGATGGGAATCTGAAGTCAAAAAGCGAGACGCCGAATCTATTTACGCTGCAATGCGCCTCGAATACAGCAACTGGAATTACATCAATGAGTTGCGCGTTTTTGAGATTGCAAACAAACTGAAAATAGATTTTTCGAGTGTCAAGTATTTTTTTAACGCAAGCGCGGCGGGTGTGATTGACTCAGATGGGATGCCCATTCCAGTTAATAACGATGAACTGTTTTACATGTACCAAGGCGCAGCAGTTTTGCAGCGCTATCATTACATAGCCAACGTATTCAACGAAGTTGTCAAGAGAATACCAATAGTTAATGTTTCGGACTTTCTCGACAAAGGTGTTTTGGGCTTTGCTCTGGTTCCGGGCGAATTCATATTCGTTCAGGGGAAGCACATCTTTTCGCCCATAGAGAATAGGCATAAATATCAAGGTCGCGGGCAAATATGTGAGGGCGTACGACGCGCGAATGAAGTTGAGGTTCGGTTTGTTTTTGACCGGTGGGAAGCAACTTCAAGTTCCGCACAAAGCCAATGGCTTACCGGAACCCGTGATCAAGGCAGTCTAGTTCACGTGAAAGACTTATCCCGCGAAGAGGGGCGTTTGGTCATTCGTGGAACAGTCCTCGGAATTGGTTCCAACTTCGGTGATCTCAAAACGCGTGAATATGCCCAGAGTTGGTTGGAATGGATGCCCACGCGTCAGGAAGATGACGACATAGACGACGATTGGCTGGATGACGAATGACAGAAGAGCGGATCGAACGGTTTTTCTGCAATGCCTGCAAACAGAAGACCAAGCACTTCATTCGTGGCGAATACAACAAACACGATGGCGACGCTGCCTACTGGTACAAGCACCGTATGCTAATCATTGAGTGCTGCGGTTGCGAGAATCTTGAACTCGTCAAGATGACGTTGTTTTCGGAAGATGTTGAGTATTTCGACAACCCGGATACCGGTGAACCGGACAGCGAAGGCAAGTGGGATGAGGTCATTTATCCGCCCGTAACCTACCGTAACCCCCCAACGTGGTTCGAAGACTTGCCGGACCCAACGCTTCGGGCAATTTCCGACGAAATCTACAACTCTCTGCAAACCGGCTCCAATTATCTCGCGACCTTCGGTTCGCGGACGCTGATTGACCGTTTGATTGTTCTGACTGTCGGCGATAAGGGCAACTTCCCAAAGGGGCTGCAAGCCCTACAGGACGGCGGCATGCTGTCCCAACATGAGCGGGATATCTTGAACCCCGTTGTCGATGCCGGGAACGCCGCAGCCCATCGCGGCTGGGCACCAACGAAGGAACAAATCGCCGTCATACTCGACACCGTTGAAGGGCTGATACACAGGCTTCTTGTATTGCCGAAACTGGCTGAAGAGCTGGAAGAGGCTGTGCCAAGCCGTGGGGGCGGTGGGAAGGCAAAAGCTGGGAAGCCAGTCGTCACCGTGAAGGACAAGATCGACGCAGCACCAAAGGATTTGCGCGCGATCTACGACGAACTTGCCGGAAAGCTTCGGGCGCTGGGCGACGACGTGACGGTCCACCCACAGAAACACTATATGGCTTTTCGCCGGAACAGAAATTTCGCGTCCGTCCAAATCTACAACCAAAAACGTGTTGTGCGCGTCTACCTGAATCTCGATCCCGACGCCGTTGAGTTTGACCCGGCTATGATGCGCGACGTTCGCCAGATCGGCCATTTCGGCACGGGCGACTTGGAGATCACCCTTAAGTCGAAGAAGGATATCGAGAAGGTATCTGCGCTGATAGAGACGAGTTATGAGGCGTCATGAAGCCAATGGGATAATGATTTGTGACTTTCGCGCATGTCGGAGAAATTTTGAATGAGTAGTTCCGCTAAATCTACTGCCGTCGCAGTCAAAAAGGTTTCGATGCCGGACGTTCTGGCTTCGTCTGAATCGATGATTGTGAAGGTGACGGATGCCCTTGGGCTGCCACGGGATATTTTGCCGAGCGATGACCAGATTAAGCACGCTTGGGACCAATTGCCCCGCCTACTTACAAGCATCCCGCCAGAACTACGTGATGAGCGCCTTGTCAAAATGTGCGTGGCAGTTTCGTGCGGCCTATTTGATGCCGGGATCAATTATGTCTGGAACGCCGCAGTTCTGGAACTTCGCAATAAAGTTCGACACTTCGGAATCGAAATTATTCCGCAAGTCCTTGATAAGTCTAACTTCGATGAATCAACGCTCGTCGATCTGAAAGATTCCGAACTTCTGGATTTATGTCTCAAGTTAAATTTGATCGGAGATGATGATTTCTTCTTCTTGGATCAATGTCGAGCGACCCGAAACAATTTCTCCGCTGCTCATCCTGCCGACGGTGCGATAGATGAATATGAATTCATCAATTTTGTAAATCGCTGTCGAAAGCACGCGTTGGTCAGCCAGAAAAACCCCAAAGGAGTAGATGTACGCAAGCTCATTACGGCACTAAAGGCGGGTAGATTTACGAAAGATCAACGCGACGAATGGCTTCGTAGAATTGAAGAAACATTTGACGCGCAACGTGAGCTTATTTTTCCGATGCTCCATGGCATTTATTGTGACCCGGCAGCAGGAGAAGAAGCCAGAAACAACGCGCTTACGATATGTGAAAAACTAGCGAAGAGCTTCAGTCCAAAGGCTCGTTCAGCGCTCATCGATCAGCACCAAGATTACAAAGCAAAAGGCGAAGACAAGCGGGCATCCGCATCCAGCTTGTTCTTTGAAAAGATCGGTTTTCTTGGCCTGCTTGGCGAAGCAGAAGTGCACGGCGCGATAACCAAGGCTTGCCAGAAACTGCTGACCGTCCACAATGGGTTTGACAACTTCTATAATGAACCCCCATTCGCCGAACGCCTTGCTGCACTTTCCGAAAAGAACTCCGTTCCAAACACTGCGCAGGCCGTATTTGTCGAAGCCGTGATCACATGCGGCATTGGGAATCAGTACGGGGTTTCTCACGCAGCGATGCCATCATATAGGCAAATGGTCCGTTCGTTTTCTCCGGCAGAAATCCAGATAATGTTCCAACTTACAAAGGGGACAGGAACGGTTGCGGCCCGGCTGAAAAGCTATGAGAAGTGTCGTACTAAGTTCAAATCTCTGGTTGGCGAACTCAGTGCTAAGAGCGTTCCAACGGCTGTAAAAGCGGATTTTGGAAAGTGGTCGTCCTAGGCAATGCTTGTTGCCGAACTTAATGGGGGCCGAATCGACGCATTTTCTGCCGAACGCGGGCCAACCTATAATTGTCCGAAGTGCCGTGGCGAGGTCGTGCTTAAGAAGGGCCGGAAGGTCGTTCACCACTTCGCGCACAAGCCGCCGACAGACTGCACATGGGCGACAGGCGAGACACGCGCCCATATGGAAGCAACGATTCTTGTGTCGAACGCACCAAAGGTGCGCGGGCTACGGGAGGAAGTTGAATTCATCGTCAACACCTTGCCGGGCGACCGCCGCGCCGATGTTATGGCGTGGTCGCCGAAGGGGCTTCAAATCGCGTTCGAACTGCAACACACGCCGATAGGTCTAGACGAAATCGAGCGGCGCGCTTTGTCGTATGCGCGTGCGGGCATCGCTCAAATCTGGATACCCTTCCTCAAATCGAACGTTTGGGATGAAGGCGCGCCACGACACGGCGGCTGGTTTGTCGAGCGTTACTCGCCTCGCACCTTCGAACGGTGGGTTCACGGTTTCAACGGCAAGAACGGCATGTGGATGTACGACCCCAAAGACAAGGCGTTTTGGCTATGTCGTCTCGCAGGGCACCAATCCTACGTCGAAGAAACAACGTGGTATTCAGAAGGCGGCGAAGAAAACTACGGCGGCGGGTTCTGGAAGTATTCCAAACGCTTCAAGGAGCTTAGCCTTGAGGGGCCGTACGGGGCCGAAGACCTGTTGATAGAGGTATCGTCGCGTCGCGCGTTCAGCACGTCCGGCTACAACTGGCCCGCCGCGCGCATCACCAATCTTGTGCCCGCCTGAACCTCGCTCCGCATGGGGTAGATTGAGGGTAGGATTTCTTATACTGAAAATTCATCAATAAAATTGATGAGATTTGGTAGCGGAGGAGGGACTCGAACCCCCGACACGCGGATTATGATTCCGCTGCTCTAACCGGCTGAGCTACTCCGCCGTCCGTGTCGCGGAAATGGCTCCCGCGCGGATGTGAGCCGCATATAGTCGCCGGCGCGGCGAACTGTCAAGCCACCTGATGCGTTTGCCGGGCGTTCTCCCCAGGCCGAAGCCCTCCGTCGGTTGTCCGCCCCGGACGGAAGGAATGGGACGGAGGAACGCGGCATGCGGAAATGCCGTCGCCCGCGCCTGCCCAAGCGACGTCTCGGCAGGGACGGCGGCGCGTCCGCCACACCCGCATCTCGGCATGTCCTCCCCTTTCCCGCTCCCGGTCCGGCCCGCGTCGCGGCACCAGCCGCTGGGGGCGGGGATGGCAAGACGCCTGTCGCCACGCCCGCTTCCGCTGCCGGTCCACGCGCGCACATGCCGCCAATGCTTGCCCGCGGGCCAAGGGAAGGGTACGAGAAGGCCGCACCGTTTTGCAGCGCGGCGGGCTCCCGGAATGCTGCCCGACGAGGGTCCGACGGCGGAGACGACCGGGCACGGGCTTCGTCCTCGACACGGCCACCGGAAGACGGGCTTGCGAAACGCGCGTTGCGGCTTTCCATGGAGGCGCGCGCGAGGCAACGCGAAATCAGGGGAGCAACGCGTGAGCGCTGCGAAAGACACGAAATCGGCGGCGGGTAATCTCTTCCTGCTGTTTTCCTTCCTGATACGGGACGGCAACCTGCTGCGCTCGCCGGTGCTCGCCTACGCGATCCTTGCAAGCTTCACCCGGTCGGGAATGATTTTTGCCATCAACGCGATCGCCGGCGGGGCGGCCATCGCCTTCGGCAATGTCGCGCTGCTCGCCGTCACGGTGATCTCGACGCTGACCTTCTCGCATCTGGCCCGGGTCAATTCGTTCAAGCTCGTCGAAACCACCAAGCGGCGGATGCGCACCCGGCTGAGCCGCCGCCTGCTGGATGCGCGCGCGGACTATCTGGCAACCCGCGACCAGGGCAAGGTCTATTCCATCGTCACCCATGAGGTGAACCAGATCTCCAGCGCCTCGACCAACTTCATCGAATCGCTCGAGGCCTGCCTGCTGATCGCCTTCTGCATTCCCTATCTTTTCTACCTGTCGTGGCCGAGCGGCGCGGCGACGCTGACGGCCGTCATCGTCGGCGGTCTCGGCTATCTTCTCGCGCAGGGGCCGGCCCAGGCCAGCGCGGAAGCCGCGTCGCGCATCGAATGGCAGTTCTTCGACCGGATCAACGACGTGCTGCGCGGCTACAAGGAATTGCGCCTGCGCGAAGCGCGCAAGGACGAGCTGCAAAACGACATCGTCGAGATCTCCCTGCGCGAGCGCGCGCTGAAGCTCGTGGCGGAACGCTACTACAGCCTCGGCCAGGTCTTCGCCCAGGGGGCGATGATGGGGCTGCTCTGCGGCATCGTCGTCGGCCTGCCGCTGCTGGCGGGAACCGAAACCGCGACCGTCCTTCAGATCCTGACAGTCGTGCTCCTGACCTACGGGCCGATCGAGACGGTAATGGGCAACCTCTCCTCCTTTTCGCGCGCAACCGTTGCCAAGCGGCTGATCGACGGGCTGGAGCGCGATCTCATCCGCGAGACGGAAGATCCGGCGACGCTCGACCGGTCGCCCGCTCCCGCATCCTTCCGTCGCATCGAGCTCAAGGGGGCAACCACGGTCCTGACGAGCACCAGCACCTCGGGCGACGACGAGACCTTCACGGTCGGCCCCCTCGATCTGACGCTGGTGCCGGGCGAGGTCGTGTTCATCTGCGGCGGCAACGGCGCTGGCAAGTCGACGCTGATTTCATTGCTGACCGGGCTGCGCCAGCCGGACGGGGGCCAGATCCTGCTCGACGGCCAGCCGGTCGGCGACAGGGATCTGGCCCGCTACCGCAGCCTGTTCAGCGCGGTGTTCAGCGAGTTTCACCTGTTTTCGCGGCTCTATGGACTGAGCGAAGACGAAAAGGCCGCGATCCCCGGTCATCTGGCCGATCTCGACCTCGCTCACCGCGTTTCGGTCACGGAGGAAAAATTCTCCACGCTGGCGCTGTCGTCGGGTCAGAAGCGGCGGCTGGCGCTATCGGTCGCGCTCGCTGAAAGACGCCCGATCATCGTGCTGGACGAATTCGCCGCCGATCAGGATCCGGTCCGCCGCGCGCTCTTCTACGACATTCTGGTGCCGCAGATGGCCCGCGACGGCCATCTCGTCCTCGCCGTGACCCATGACGAGCACCGCTTCGCGCAATGCGACCGCCTGATCCGGATGGAAGCGGGACAGATCGTCTCCGACGAACGCATGGACGGCGGCGCGCGCAAGGCCGTATAGCCCTGGAGGCGCGCAACGCGCGACCGCGCGGCGGCGTGTCCCCGGTCCGCCACACCCTTGCCCGACAACCGCCGTTTGCCGTTGGCGGCAATCTCCAGTAGGAAACGGACGCAGCACTAGCCTTGCCGACATGCACGTCGGACAGGAATCACCGGGATCATTTGGAGACACGCGTCACATGGCCGATCTTTTCGTCGACGGCGGACATCCGATTGCGGGCACGGTCAGCCCGTCGGGAAACAAGAACGCCGTCCTTCCCATGCTGTGCGCGACACTGCTCACCGACGAGCCGGTGACGCTGGAAAACGTTCCCGAAATCAGCGACGTGGAAAAGATCCTCGCCTATTTCGAGCGCATGGGCTCCACGGTGGCCCGCGCCGACGATGGCGCGACGCTGACCATTCGCCACGATTTCGCGGCCTTTCGCGACGCAAAGGCAGAACTGCCGCTCGGCATCCGCTCCGCCGTGCTTCTGCTCGCGCCGGTGATGGTGCGCACCGGCACCTTGCGCTTCGACACCGATGCAAAGGGCTGCGCGCTGGGCCTGCGCGAGATCGATCCGCATCTGGAAATTCTGGAGCAATTCGGCAGCCGGATCGTTGCGACGCAACCCTATGACATCCGCCGCGACGGCACGCTCGAAGGCCAGGAGATCTGGGCCGACTACGCCTCCGTCACCGCGACCGAGACCTTCGCCATGATGGCGGCCACCGCCAGGGGCACCTCAGTCCTGATGAATGCCGCCTCCGAGCCGCATGTGCAGGCACTGTGCCGGATGCTCACCGACATGGGCGCGCAGATCGACGGCCTCGGCACCTCGCGGTTGACGATCACCGGCGTGGAGAAGCTCTCCGGCACCCGCGCGCGCGTGCCCGACGATCACCATGAGGTCGCGACCTTCCTGGCGATCGGCGGCGTCACCGGCGGCCGGCTGACCGTCAAGACCGACGTGACCGAACACATGACGCTGATCCTGCGCCAGCTTTCCAAGCTTGGTCTGCAGTTCGAGGTGGAAGACGGCGCGATCACCGTGACCGGCTGGACGCGCGAGGTGCAGCGTCCCTACACCCGCGAGATGCTGCCCAAGATCGAGGCCGCGCCCTGGCCCTATTTCCCGGCCGATCTCCTGCCCCAGGCCATCGGCGTCGCGGTCGGCTGCAATTCGGAGATCATGTTCTGGAACAAGATCTACGAAGGCGCGCTGGGCTGGAGCTCCGAACTCGCCAAGTTCGGCGCACGTGTGCATCTGTCCGACCCGCACAGGCTGATCGTCTTCGGCGGCAACTCCTTGCGCCCGGCGGTGGTGGAAGCGCCCTATATCATCCGCGTGGTGCTCGGGCTGTTCCTGGCCGCGATCCAGGTGGAAGGCCAGTCGCTGATCAAGAACGCCGATCCGATCCGCCGCGCCCACCCGCGCTTCGTCGAAAAGCTCACGGAGCTGGGCGCAAAGGTCCGCTGGACCTGAGGCGGACCGGCGAACGGACAACGATGGAGCCGATGGAAGGCGCATCTTGCGCGCTCCCGTCGTCAACAGCATCCCCTCCATGACGCCCGTTTCGGTGTGCCGCGCCCCTGAGGCCGCGGCACGCGGCGTACGTCAGCCGTTCAAGTCGCGGTCGAGACGCGCACCGACGCTGAGGACACGCGTGTCCTGTCCTTTCGCGCCGCCGATCATCAGCGCTCCGGGACGTCCGGTGCCGGTCGTGCGCGTCGGCATGGTCATGGCGCAGGCATCGGCCAGATTGAGCAGCGACGTGTTGCGCAGCATCGCCGCATTGACCCGGTCGAAGTCGGCTTCGGCCTCGCGGATCGACGGCGGCAGGATCTGCAGCGTCGGCGCGATCAGCGCATCGAAGCCGGACAGCGCCTCGGCAAGGCGGGCAATCACGGCCCGACGCTGCGCATAGGCCTCGGCAATTTCTTCGGCGGAGGACGCCTCGCTGATGCGGATGCGCGCCAGCACGCGCGGATCGCCGATTACGGCCAACTGATCCAGGTCGTCCTTGTAAACCTCATGCGCTTCCGCCGAAACCAGCAGACGATTGAGACCGAGCGCTTCGTGCAGGAAGGTCAGGTCCAGCTCGACAAGCGTGTGGCCGCTGTCCTCAAGCCGCGCCTTCGTCGTCTCGAAGTGACCACTCGACCAGCCATCGAGATCGTTGGTGAAGGCGCCTTTGGGCACCGCAAGCCGCAGCGGACCCGATGCCGCCTCGACCGCCTCGGCGGGTGTCGCGCTCATCACCGCGAAGGCGGCGAGCATGGTTGCGAAATCACGGGCCAGCGGCCCGCAGGAATCGAAGGAACCCGCCAGCGGATGCACGCCCTGGAGCGGCACCGCGTCCTGGCTCGGCTTGTGGCCATAAAGACCGTTGATGGCGGCCGGAATGCGCACCGACCCGCCCGTGTCCGTTCCAAGCGCGACATCGGCAAGACCGAGCCCTACGGTCACGGCGCCGCCGGAGGTCGACCCGCCAGGGATCCCGTCCGCGTCGAACACATTGACCGGCGTTCCGTAGTGCGGGTTGAGACCGACCCCGGAATAGGCGAGCTCGCTCATTGTGGTGCGGCCGAAGGGAATGCCGCCGGCGTGTTTGATCCGCTGCACGACCGGACAATCCGCAGTCGCCGGCTCACGGTCGCGCAGGAGGCGGGAGGCCGCAGTCGTGCGCTGGCCCGCCTCGTCGTAGAGATCCTTGACGCTGACCAGAAGGCCTGCGAGCGGCAAGGGCCGGTCGGCCGCGGCAACGCGGGCTTCCGCCGCGCTTGCGTCCCTGCGGATCCGTTCCGGGTCAAACTGCGTGAACAGCTTACCCGCCGCCTCGCCCATGGCCTCCACCCGCGCAATCGCGGCCTCGGCCTTCGTGACTATCTCTCCCATGTCTCCTCCGGTCGGGCGACCGCGCGCCCACGTCAAACGAACGCCGATCAGGATATGATCGGCAGTGTCCTGATCTGGTAGCGGTGCGCGATGGTGCGATCAAGCTCGGGATCGCGCAGTTCCATCCGGAAGGCGGCAGCCGGGCGGACCCCGCCGATGGCGCCGAAGGTTCCGCACAAGACGGCAGCGGCGCCCCGGGCAGAAGACGCAAGCCCCGCACCGTCGATCAGCTCCTGCAGTGGCCGGATCGAGGCGATGGTCCCCTCCTGATAAAGGGTCCACTCCGCGTCCGGCGTTTCCTGGATCCAGGAGCGCAGCTCAAGGCTTTCCAGCCGCGCGGCGACCTCGGACAGGCGCCACAGATCGCGCGCGACGGGCTTGGCGCAGATCTGCTTGGACAATGCGACCGAATGCGCTTCCAGCTCGCGGTCGGTGTGATCGGAGGCAAGGCCGAGGTAGTATTCGCCGGCATGAGACACGATGAAGGGTTCGACCTCGCCCGACGTGCCCGCGCCGACGACCTCGATTTCGGCCGCCTGGGTCAGCTGGTCGGCCGCGCAGCGATAATAGAGCGGCACCGTAGACGGCGGCGCCACGCCAAGCGCGGCAAGCTCGTCGATGTGATGGCGGATCGCCTCCGGATCGCGTCCCGTCCAGCCGGCGACGGTGAGATCGCGGACGTCGATGGAAATGACGCCATCGTCGAGAAAGAATTCCATTTCAGACCCTTTTTTAAAGACTGTTCGGAAGGAAGAGGGCGACATCCGGCACGAGGACGAGCAGTGCCACCATCGCCAGCATCACCAGCACATAGGGAATGGTCCCGACCATCACCTCCGACAGGGTGCCGGATTTGCGCGCACCTTGAACGACATAGAGGTTCAGCCCAACCGGCGGCGTGATCAGCGCCATTTCCACCAGCACAATCATCAGGATGCCGAACCAGACCGGATCGTATCCAAGGCCGATGACCACGGGCACGACGATGGGAATGGTCGCCACCATCAGCGACAGCGTCTCGATGAAGAACCCGAGCACGATATAGAGCAGGATCACGACGAGGAGCGTGCCGATGGGCGGCAGGTCCAGGCCGGTAAGCATCGCCTGCAACTCCCGTCCAAGCCCTGCCGAGGCCAGTGTGAAATTGAGGAAATAGGCGCCGGTGATCACCAGCATGATCATCGCGGTGATGCCGATGGTGCCGAGCAGGCTGTCGCGCATCATGCGCATCGACACACCGCCATGCGCGGCGGCAATGGCAAGCGCGATCGCCACACCAACGGCTGCCGATTCCGTAGGCGTCGCCCAGCCGGCGTAGATCGTGCCGATCACCACGGTGAAGAGAATGATGATCGGGATAAGCTGCAACAGGCTGGCGAAACGCTCGCCCCAGCCAAAGCTGCGGCTTTCGCCGCCGAGCGAGGGCCTGATCTTGCACAGGATGGCGGTGATCACGATGAAGGCCAGCGCCATCATCAGTCCCGGCAGCAGTCCGGCAAGGAAAAGCCGCGGGATCGAGGTCTGGGTCAGAAAGCCGTAGACGATCAGGTTGATCGACGGCGGGATCAAAATGCCGAGCGTTCCGCCAGCGGCAATCGCCCCGGAGAAGAGACGCGGATCGTAGCCGAGCCGTTCCGCCTGCGGCATGGCGACGGTGGCGACCGTCGCGGCGGTTGCCACCGACGATCCCGACGTCGCCGAAAACATCGTCGCCGTGCCGATGTTGGCGTGGATCAGCCCGCCCGGGAGCCAGGAGAACCACTTGTCGAGGGAGGCATAGGTTTTTTCCGCCACCCCGCCGCGCACCAGGATTTCTCCCAAAAGCACGAAAAAGGGAATGGCGATCAGTGTGGCGTGATTGGAGGCAGACCAGACCACCTGCCCCAGGCCGCGCATCAGCGGAAAGGCGGAGAAGAACTGGTCGATGCCGAACCCGAGCAGGAACAGCACGATGCCGACGGGAATGGAGAGGGACAAGAGCCCCAGCAGCGCGACCGCGACGCTCCAGATCATTGCTCGGTCTCCACTTCAGATCCCGGCCCGACAAGGGCTTCCACCTTGGAAAAGTCTCGGCGCAGCAGAAGCGCGCAGGTCAGCGCGACCAGCACGCAGGCCGAGACCGCGAACCAGACCCAGCCGGAGAACCACACGGCCTGCGGGATCCACAGGGGCGTTTCCAGCGGCGTGTTCGCCCGCGACGACCGGGTGATCGATTTTTCCAGAACCGGCCAGGCCTGGAAGGCGATGATGCTGACGGTCGCGGCCAGGACGGTGATCGCGAAAAGGTCCATCAGCGCCTTGCCGCCGGCGCGAAGCTTGTGGCGGATCAGGTCGATGCGCACATGGGCAAGCTCGGTAAGCGCATAGGAAAGGCCCCAGCTCGCCACACCGGCCATGACATAGCCGGAGATCTCGTCGGATCCGCCCAATGAGCGGGCGAACTGGCGCATGGTGATGTCGACAATGATGAACCCGGCGGTGACGAGAAGCACCGCTCCAAGGACCAGTGCGATCATCTTATTGAGACGGCGCAGGGCCGTTGCAATTGTATCGATCATGTCTCGGTCTCCGCCGGGTTCCTTCTCATCAGTTCAGCGGGATCGACACGCCGACAACCTGGCCGACGCTGTCGTTCCAGCGCTTGGCCCAGTCGTCGCCCGCGCGCTCCGCCCACTCGGGCAGCACCGTTTCGGTCAGGATAGCGCGGGCCTTGGCAATATCGGCCTCGCTCGGCTCAACGAGCTTCAGCGATGCCGGATCGCCGGCGGCGCAGTCGCCTTTTCCGGTCAGGCAGGCGATGTCGCCTTCGAGCGCGCCTGCCGCCACATCCCAGGCCGGAGCCTCGAAGTTGGTGGTGACCTGCTCCTGGATCAGGGTCTTGGTCTCATCCGACAGGCTGTTCCAACGGTCCATGTTCATCGCCGTCACGACGGCATCCCAGCCGCCCAGCGGCAGCGTCATCAGCGTGTCGGTGACTTCCCACCAGCCGGCGGAATAGCCCGAACCGGAGCCGGTCACGGCGCAATCGATCACGCCACGCTCCAGCGCGCCCGGCACTTCCGAGAAGCCGACGTTGACGCCTTCGGCGCCCAGCGCCTCCAGGAACTTCGTCGTCATGCGGCCGGATCCGCGGATCTTCTTGCCTTCAAGATCGGCAAGCGACGACAGCTCGCCCTTGCAGAAGACGACCTGCGGCGGATAGGGCGCGATCGCGAGCAGCTTGGCGTTGAAGCGGTTCGCGAAGATCTCGTCCACCATCGGGCGGGCGGCTTCGACCATCGCCTTGGCCTCTTCGGCGGTCGTCGCGAGCAGCGGCACATCGAGCCCTTCCAGCTCCGGCGCATCGCCCACGGCGTAGTCGGCGACCGTCATGCCGACGTCGAACACGCCATCGCCCAGCATGCGGAAGACGTCGCCGCCCTTGATGCCCATCTGGTCGTGGGTGGTCAGCTGCACGGTGATGTCACCGCCGGACGCCTCGGGAAGCGTCTCGGTCCAGAACGGCGCCTCGAACTGCTTGTGCAGCGGCAGGCCGCTCCAGCTGCCCACCACGGAAATCTCCTCGGCCGCGACCGGCGCGAGCGCCAGCAGGGATACCGCCGATGCGGCTGCGATGCGGGTTAGGGCATGTTTCATGTCAACTCTCCTCTGGGTTTTCAGGTCGACGATTGGCGGGCGCCGCCGAGGGAAAATTCGGCCGCATCCGCGGATAGATCGGTGACGAGCATGTGGCCCGGCTCATGGGTAATCGCGAGGTCCGGGCGGGCCGCGCGGATCGCCATTTGCGGGGTCACGCCGCAGGCCCAGAACACCGGAACGTCACCGGGCTCAAGGGTCGGCACTTCGCCGAAGTCGGGGGACATGAGATCCGCGATGCCGATTTGGGCGGGATCGCCGATATGCACCGGCGCGCCATGGGCAAGACGATAGCGATCGGACAGAAGCACCGCCTGGATCGCGTCAGCGGCCTTGAAGGCGCGCATCGACACGACCATCGGGCCGGAAAACCGTCCGGCCGGCTCGGTCTGGATCGAGGTGATGTACATCGCCACATTTTGTTTACGCGCGATATGCGGAAGCGGAATGCCGGCCCTTAGAATGGCCGCCTCGAAGGAAAAGGAACAACCGAGCACGAAGGAGACGAGATCGTCCCTCCAGACCTCTTCGAGATCGGACACGCGGGCAAATCCCTCCTGATCGGCCTTGAAAACCCGGTAGGCGCCGATGTCGGTGCGAATGTCGAGATCGCCCCCGAGCGCGGGGATCCTCGGATCGCCCGGCTCGGAGATCCCGATCACCGGACAGGGTTTGGGGTTGCGCTGGCAGTAGCGCAGGAAATCCCCCGCAAGCGCGCTCGGCAGAATGGCGAGATTGCCTTGAAGGGCACCCTCGGCATAGCCGGATGTCGGGCTGCGAAAGTCGCCTGCGCGAATGGCGCGGCGCAGGTCTTCCGGAGACATCCGGCGCGGGTCGAGCGCCGCCTCGAGCTGTGTCTTGGCTGTGGCCGTCACGGTCCGCATACCCTCCCTTGTATGACAAGTGAAGGATTGCGGCCGAAATTGATCTTGTCAAGTTATCGTCTAAAGATTTTTATGATCTATTTAAACGATCACCTTGATCGCAGGCCAGAGCGATCGAGGCCACCGCCGCGCCGAGCTCGGCATTGCGCTCGGGCATATAGGCGACCATGAAGCGCAGATTTGCGAGCTTCGCGGCATCGACAACGGGCAAGGGCTTGATGCGCTTGCCGAAGGGTTCGGCCTCCGCCATGCGCTCGGGCAGGACCCCGATGCCGAAGCCGTCCGCGACCAGGTGAATGACGGTCGAGAGCGATGCGGACCCGTGCAGCTCGAGCGCTGGCAAGTCCGGCGCGGAGAGCAGAGCCTCAAGTTCGCGAAACGGCGGCGTCGCCTTGGGAAAGGTGACGATGGTATGGCCGGCCAGTTCCGCCAGCGACATCGGTTCGGCCGGCAGGTGCATGTCGAGGGTTCCGTACCAGCCGAGCTTCAGCGGGGCCAGGGCGACGGAGGCGGCGCCGCGCGGAACGCTCTCGCGCAGCAGGATGGCGACATCCAGTTCATCGTCGGCAAGAGCCGCGCTCAATTGCCCGGACGTGTCCACCGACAGCTCGAAACGCACCTTCGGATGCGCGTGCTTCAGCTGCGCGAGAAGATCCGACAGCAGCGTGTGAACGATGGTTTCCGCGACACCGATGCGAACGGTGCCGCTCAACCCGCCGGGCCGCGTGACCTCCTGCACCAGCCGATCGCGCGCCGCGACAAGCCGATGCGCTTCCTCCAGAAAGCGCCGCCCGACGGGGGTCAGGCGAACCTGCCTCCGGGCCCGGTCGAAGATCTGGATCCCGAGGCGCTTTTCCAGCGCCAGCACCCGGTTGGAGATCGCCGACTGCGACAGTCCGTACTTTTGCGCCGCAGCGCGAAACCCGCCGGCGCGCACGATGTCCTGCAGGATCTCGATATCTTTCAGTTCAAACACCAACCGCCTCCTCGCACGCACCGGTCCCCGCCACGGCGCAAGCACCTTAGCCAATTGCTGCGCCCTGTCACGCAGACAGCAAGCATTCGATCCAGAAGGCTTTAATCTGCCAGACGGTGGACATCGCGGATTTTCAAGACTTGATTGTCTTGAGCGGGATCGTTTTATTTTCAAGGCTCCCGCCCGGTGCCATCGCCTCTCCGGCGACATCACGCATCGCCCTCATGATCCGCAGCCGATCGCCAGATTGTCGAATGCCGGCTTCCCCACCCGCATCGCCTGAAAACCGAAACGAACCGCTCCATGCCCTTCGACCAGCTCTTTGCCTTCGCCACTTTCGCCTATGTGGCCTCGGCAACCCCCGGCCCGAACAACATCCTCTTGACCGCTGTCGGCGGCGCCGGCGGTATTCGCGGCGGGCTTCCGGTCTTGTTCGGCATCGTCTTCGGATTTTCCGCGATGGTCTTCCTGCTGGCCTTCGGCCTCGGGCGCACGGTCTTCACCATGGACGCCGTGCTCGACACCATCCGATACGGCGGCCTCGCGGTGCTCGCCTGGCTTGCCTGGAAGATCGCCACCGCGCCCGTCGCCCAGGCCGACGAACCCGTGCCGGACCTCGGCAGGCGCGGCAGTTTCCTCGGCGCGGCGCTGTTTCAATGGGTCAACCCGAAGGCCTGGATCGTGGCGGCGGGCGCGATCACCTCGTTCCTGCAGCCCGACCTGCCGGTGCTCGCCCAGGCCACGACGCTCGCTGCCGTCTTCATCCTGGCCGGCGCCTTCGGCTGCCTGCCGTGGCTCGCTTTCGGCGCGGTGGTCAAGCGCTTCCTGCGCGATCCGCTGCATGCCCGCCTCTTCAATGTGGCGATGGCGTTGCTGCTCGTGATCTCGATGCTGCTGGTGATCTTCGGCGGCTGACGCGGGCATCGCGCCAGCCGCCCTTTTGTCACTCAAAGGGATCAGACGAGGCCCTTGCGCATGACCTCGCCGAGACGGCGCGCAAAGGCGGCCGTATCGCTCGGGGCGTCGCCGTCCAGGATCCGCGCCTGATCGAAGAGCAGCCACGCCATGTCGGCGAGTTCCGCCTTGTCGCCATCGCCGCTCAAACGTCTGGACAGCCCCTCCACAAGGGCGTGGGACGGGTTGAACTCAAGAACCGGCGCAAAGGCCCCGGACGCCGCCCCGGTCTGCCGGGCCATCAGCTTTTCCAGCTGCCGGTCGGGACCATGCTCGGGTGCGACCAGACACACGGGGCTCTCCGAAAGCCGGGAAGACGAGCGCACGTCGGACACGCTCTCTCCGAGCGTTTCCTTCAGGAACGCTGTGACCAGCCCGATATCGGCCTTCTCGCCGGCATCAGAATCCTTGGCCTTGTCCTCCGTGTCCGCGTCGCCTTCGACGGGGATGGCATCGAGCGCCGCCGCGCCCTGGGTGACCGACTGGAACGGCTTGCCCTCGAAGCCCTGGGCCATCTGCACCCAGAAGGCATCGACCGGATCGGCGAGATAGAGCACCTCGACGCCGCGCGCGCGAAACCCTTCCAGATGCGGGCTGGAAGCAATCGCCTCGACGCTCGAACCGGTCGCATAGAAGATCTGCGTCTGGTTTTCCTTCATGTCGGCGACATAGTCGGCAAGCGTGCGCCAGCCTTCGCCCTTGTTCTTGCTGGAGCGGAAGCGGGCCAGCGCCAGCAGTTTGTCCTTGCGCTCGAAGTCCTCGTAGATGCCTTCCTTCAGCACCGGGCCAAAGTTTTCCCAGATCTTGAGGAAGGTCTCGGGGTCGTTCTCCGACAGCTTCTGCAGCTCGCTCAGGATGCGGTTGGTCACGCCCTTGCGGATCGATTCCAGCACCGGATTGTGCTGCAGCATCTCTCGCGACAGGTTGAGCGGCAGATCGGCGCTGTCGATCACCCCGCGCGCAAACCTGAGCCAGGCCGGCAGCAGATCGACATCGTCTGCAATGAACCCCCGCCGCACGTAGAGCTTCACCCGCCCCTTGCGGTCGGGGTCGAACAGGTCGAAGGGCTTCATCGACGGCAGGAAGATTAGCACGGAATACTCGTGCCGGCCTTCCGCGCGATAATGCAGCGTCAGCGCCGGATCGTCGTACTGGCCGGATACATGGCCGTAGAATTCCTTGTATTCCTCCGCCGAGACATCGGACTTCGACTTCGTCCAGAGCGCCGTGCCGTCGGCAAGCTGACGTTCGGCCGGAGCCTTTGCCAGTTGCGCGTTTTCCTCGTCTTCCGTCGCCGCCTCCGGCGCGGCGTCCTCCGCCGCCTTGGCCTCAAGGTCGACGAGCAGGATCGGCACGGGGACATGGGCGGAATAGGCCCGCACGACCCGCTCGACATTCCCCGCCTTCGCATAGGACAGCGCATCGTCCTTCAAGTGCAGCACCACGCGCGAGCCGCGCGCAGGCGCATCGGCAAGATCCACCGGCTCGACGGTGAACTCGCCCATGCCATCGGAGCTCCAGCGCCAGGCCTCGTCGCTGCCGGCCGCCCGGCTGACGACCTCCACCTGATCCGCCACCATGAAGGCGGAATAGAAACCGACGCCGAACTGCCCGATCAGCGCGGAGCCGTCCTTGGCCTCGCCGAGCTTGTCCATGAAGGCGCGGGTGCCGGAGCGGGCGATGGTGCCGAGATTTCCGATCATCTCCTCCTGCGTCATGCCGATGCCGTTGTCGGCAACGACAAGACGCTTGGCCGCCTCATCAACCTCGAGGCGGATGGCGAACTCCGGATCGTCCCTGATCAGGTCGGGCGCGGTCAACGCGCTGTGGCGCAGCCGCTCGCAGGCGTCCGCCGCGTTGGAAATCAGCTCCCGCAGGAAGATGTCCTTGTTGGAATAGACGGAATGCACCATCAGGTGCAGAAGACGGGCCACCTCGGCCTGGAAGGCATGCGCCTTGGGGGCGGCATCGTCCGTCTTGGTCTTGGTTTCGGTCGTCATCGGGCTCGCGGCTCCTGTTGGATACGTCTGGATCGATCTGGGGGAGCGGCACGCGGGCCGCTCCGGCGGCTCAGATATCGGTGAAGCGACGGGCCGTTTCAAGCACCGCGAATACTCACCACACGCCTTCTTCCTGCGCCACACGCTTGAGTACCGACGGCCGGTCGGTGACGATGCCGTTGACGCCGAGCCGGATGAGCCGGCGCATCTCCGCCTCCTCGTCGATGGTCCATACGTGAACCGCGATGCCGTGGCGATTGCAGTGGCGCAGAAAGCCCCCGGTCGCCAGCGGCACGCCGTATTGCGACAGCGGGATCTGCGCGCAGGCGACATCGGGAACGCCGACCGGCGCGCGCCAGGACCCGAACCGAAGCACGGCGACGCTGCGCGGGCCGGAACTCAGGCAGACCCGCTCGCCGAAGCGGGCCCGCGCGGCGCGCAACCGGCTATCCGAAAAGGATGCAACACACACCCGGTCGAGACAGTTCATCCGCTCCAGCAGGTCCAGCGTCGGCGCGAGCGCGTGATCGGTCTTGATATCGATGTTGAAGCGCATCTCGGGCTGTTCTTCCAGAGCTTCCGCCAGGGTCAGCAGCGGCTCGCCGCCCGCAATCCGCACGCCTTGAAGATCCTGCATGTGCTGCGCGGAGACCACGCCGCGCCCGTCGGTGGTGCGCTCCAGCCGGTCGTCGTGGAAGACGACGACCGTTCCGTCGGAACTCGCCTGCACGTCGATTTCGATGAACCGGTAGCCCATCGCCGCCACGGCGCCAAAGGCGGCACGGCTGTTTTCCGGCTGCTCCAGCCCGCCGCCGCGATGGGCAAGGGCGGCAAACCGCTGATCGGCCAGATAGGGGTGGACGGGGGAAAAACCGTCGGCCATGAAACACTGATCCTGCTGGCGCCCGGCACCCGGGCCATCCCCCAAGTCCTAGGACCGGGTCGCGGAATGTGCAATCGGGAGCGGAAAGATTGACGCCAATGTCCCGATCGGCTGCAATCGGCAAGAGTGCGGCCCTTGCGTGAAGGAGGCCGATGACAATGAGCGGCAAGGGAGCTGACGTCATGAGACAGTCCTGGAAGAACGGCGGTTCCCGCAGTCGCATCTCCGGCCTTGCAGCCGTCCTCATGACCCTTCTGTTCAGCATCGCGCTCCCGGCGAGCACCCCTGCCGCGGACAGACATGCGCTGGTCATCGGCAACGCCGACTATACGGGCGACACCCTGTCGGCCCTGAAGAATCCGGCCAACGATGCGGCGCTGATCGCCGACACGCTGGAAAAGGCCGGCTTCAAGGTGACGCTGGTGCTGGACGCCGACCTGCGCGACATGAAGCGCGCGGTGCGCGACTTCACCGAAACACTCGGAGCGGCCGGTCCCGGCGCGCTGGCGGCCGTCTACTACTCCGGCCACGGTTTCCAGGCCGGCGGGCGCAACTATCTCGCTCCGCTCGGCGCGGACCTGCGCGACGAGGTCGATGCCGAATTCGAGGCGCTTTCCGTCGACTGGGTGCTGTCGCGGGTCGAAGCCGCCCATGACGGTGCAAACATCGTCATTCTGGACGCCTGCCGCAACACCGCGCTGAGCCGCTCCATCGGCACCGGCAGCGAAGGCTTTGCGCTGCTGCAAAGCACGCCACGCGGCAGCTTCATCTCCTTCGCTACCGCGCCGGGCAGCACGGCCGCCGACGGCACCGGCCTCAACAGCCCCTATACAGCGGCCATCGCGGCGGAAATGCTCGTGCCCGGCCGCACGGTGGAAGCCGTCTTCAAAGCCGTGCGCCGGCGCGTCGTGGAAACCACCGGCGGCGAGCAGGTTCCCTGGGACCACTCCTCGCTGACCGCCGACGTGGTGTTCCTCCCCGACGGCTCCAGCGATATGGCGCCGGGCGACGCCACGGGTGCGGCCGTCTCGGACATGCAGATCGAGCTGCAGCTGTGGAACGACGTCAAGGACAGCAATGCGCCCGAGCAACTGCAGGCCTATCTCGACCGCTTCCCGCAAGGCGCCTTTGCGGCACTTGCCAGGTCCCGGCTGGAAACGGCGCAACAGGGCGGCACCGGCGAGGTCGAGAAGCTCTTCGCGCAGCTCGCCAGCCGCTCGCTCCTCGTCGACAATCCGACCCGGCCGCATGAGTTCTACAGCAACGCGCGCCTGCGCGAGATCCGCGGCGACTACCCCAAGGCGCGGCAGGACTATCTGAAATACTTCGCCTTCGGCATGCCCCAGGTCGACCCGCATCTGCGGTTTCAGGCCGTGCTCAAGATCCAGGAGGGCCGCGAGGGAGCCCGGGAGGTCTACCGTGCGCTGTCGCAGGGCCGGCAGGACCCGACAACCCTTTTTGCGGAGATCCTGCTCGCCGAGCGCGAGGAACGCGTGCGCCGGCTGACGGCGTTTCTCACAGCGAACCCGGAGTTCACGCCCGCCTATTACGCGCTGTCGCAGGACTTCAGCCTTGCCCGGCTCGGCCAGCAGTCGACGACCGACAAGACCCGCGAACACGAGCTCCTGACCCGCTTCATGGACGGCGTGGAGAGCGGACGTTTCCTGAGGTTCTATCTGGACCAGCAGATGGCCGCGGAGCAGATCGAGGACGCCAGGACGCGCCTTGCCGCGCTTTCCTTCCTCAACACCGCCGCGCTCGCCAATCCGGTGAAGCTCAACGCCATGCGCAGCAATCAGGGCTGGATGCTGACGCTCGCCATCGCCGACCGGGCACGGGAAATCTTCGTCCAGCTTCCCGGCGAGGACTTCAAATCGACCGGATTCGTCAATGGCGCGCTCGATCCGACCACGGGGCAGAAGATCCCCTATCCGGCCTTCGAACTGCCGGGGACGGTTGGGGATACGGCGATCAATGTGCGCTACCGCGACATCCGCGACGAGATGCAGGGCCCCTTCACCGTCAGCTTCACACCGGCGACCGCGCTTGTCGCAGGGCAGAAGGACATTCTGGAGCGCCTGTCGAGCGGCTGGGTCAGCTTCCGCGACTGGGACGGCAAGCGCCTTGTCTACTTCTCGCATCTGATCAGCTACCGCTGCGCCATCGACAAGGTGATGTATGCAGTCGACGGCGACACGCCGGACACGCCTTTCGAGACCGGCCCCTGCGATCCGGACAATCCCCATGCCGTGCCCGACAGCGGGCCGGGATCGAAAATCCATATCACCGTGCCAAAGGCGACGGACTATGTGAGCGTCCAGCTCACCTATGCGGACGGAACCCGCTCCGAGATCAAACGCTTCGACGCACCGAAATGACGGCCGGCTAGAAAGATGACACCCGTACCCGCGCGCCGCCACCGGCGGCTGCAGGCGCTCGCCGCCGTCGTCATCGCGGCAGTGAGCGCCCTCGCCGCCGCTCCCTGGCTGGAACCGCGCGCCGGCGATCTGGCGCTGGTCCTCGCCCCCTCGCCCGAGACGGCGGTCGCCGATCAAATCGTCGTCGCGGCGATCACGGAGGAGACGCTTGCCGGTTTTCCATATCGCTCGCCCATCGACCGCGCGTTTCTCGCCGGACTGATCGAGCGACTGGACGCGGCCGGCGCGCGCACCATCGGTCTCGATATCCTGATCGACCAGCCGAGCGATCAGCAAAAGGATGCGCGCTTCTTTCAGGCCCTCGATGCATCAGCAACACCGGTGGTGCTGGCGCTGGCAACCCGCGACCACGGGCTGACAGACCGCCAGGCCGACTATGTCGCGCGCGCAATCGCCCCCCGCCCCGCCGGACTGATCGCGCTGGCCCGCGACGAGATCGACGGTGTTCTGCGGCATCTGCCGGGCGCGCGCCCGGGCATGGCCACTTTCGCGCAGGTCCTTGCAGGTGCCGGACCGGAGATGCCATCGGGGCGGATCCTCTATTCGCGTGCCATCAACGACGCCAGCCCGTTTCCCCTCTATCCGGCGCATCTGATCGCACAGCTTCCCGATGACTGGTTTGCCGGAAAGGTCGTCCTGATCGGTACGGACCTGCCGACCATCGACCGCCATCCGACGCCGATGACGACGCTTGACGGGAGTGCCGCCGGCACCCTGCCCGGCGTCGTCATCCACGCGCATATCCTTGCACAAGCACTCGCCGGCCTCAGCCTGCGCCCGCTGTCCCCGCTGGCGGTCGGCATCGCGATCCTGGTAGCCGCGATCCTTGCAGCCGTCGCCTTTTCCACCCGCGCCGCGCCCCGGCATCTGGTTCTCGGCCTTGCGCTCACGCTTGTCGCCTATCTTGCCGTCGCTGGCATGCTGATTGCCCGCGCCGGCATCCTGCCGCCGCTCATCGCCCCGCCGCTGGCGGCAGTTGTTGCCGGCGGGCTGGTCGCGCTGGCGCGCTGGCGCGCGGATCATGCCGACCGCAGCTTTCTGCGCCATGCCTTCGCGCGCTACGTCAGCCCGTCGGTGGTGGAACGGATCGCGAGCGGCCGACTGCAGCTCGCGCTCGGCGGGGAAAAGCGCGAGGTCACCTATCTCTTCACCGACCTGGAGGGCTTTACCAGCCTGTCGGAACGCCTGCCGCCCAACGAGGTCGCCGACCTGCTCAATGGCTATCTCGACCGCATGTGCGACCTGATCACCGAGCATGGCGCCACCATCGACAAGATCATCGGCGATGCGGTCGTCTGTTTCTTCGGCGCGCCCGATAACGACCCGGACCAGGCGGACCATGCGCTCGCACTCGCGCTCGCCCTCGATGCCTTTGCCGAAACCCATCGCGCGCGCCTTTTGGAGGAGAAAGGCATCGCGCTTGGCGTCACCCGGATCGGCGTGCATCGCGGCGAGGCGGTCATCGGCAATTTCGGAGGACGCCGCTTCTTCGATTACACCGGCGTCGGCGACACGGTGAACACCGCCGCCCGCCTGGAAGGCGCCAACAAGTATCTCGGCACGCGGATCCTGGTCAGCGAAACCGTCGCGCGCGATGGCGCTGCGGCCTGCGTTCTGCGCCCGGCCGCCACTCTGGTTCTCAAGGGACGCGCCAGCGCGCTTGCCTGTTTCGAACCCCGCCCGGCGGAAGACGCACAGGCGGAATGGCTGGCGACTTATGACGCTGCCTTCGCCCGGCTCGATGCACACAGCGAGGAGGCGCAGGCTGCCTTCGAAGCGGTGCTTGCGCTGAAGCCGGACGACCCGCTGGCACACCTTCATCTGGAGCGGTTGCGGCGGGGCGAGGAAGGCGCGACACTCACCCTTGGCGGAAAATAGGCAATCGGGGCCGGACAAACGCAGGAGATGGACATGAAACGGCTTTCTGGGAGGCACCCGCGCCATGCCGCGCGCACGGCCTTCCGCGCCACGGTTGCGCTTGTGACCTTGTCCCTGACCGTCGGCATGGCGCGCGCGGATTTCGTCGTTTTGGCCGCAAGCGGAGCGTCCGGCGCGCTCCAGCCGGGAGCGCGCCTTGCAGACGACGCGACGCTCACCTTGCCCGACGGCGCCAAGGTCACGCTGATGTCCAAAGACGGGCGCATGCTGACCCTTGAGGGCGTCTATTCGGGTCCGGTCGACCCGCAGCAGGATGCATCGGCGACAGCGACCGGCAGCGACGGGACCCTGAAGAAACTATCGAAACTGCTTCAGGGCGCCGATGCCCGCTCCACCGTGCTGGGCGCCGCCCGCGCCGGTGCTGGCGACATTCCCCCGCCGCCGGGCATCTGGCACATCAGCGTCGACAGCTCGGGTCCGCGCTGCGTGCAGCCGGGAGCGCTTCAGCTCTGGCGGCGCGATGCCGGGCAGGACAGCCCCGTCACCCTGCGCAGCGGCTCCGGCCGGCGCGACGGCCTCACTTTCGCGAAAGACAGGCATGTGCTGGCGGTCGAGAATGCGGTGAGCGAAGACGACGACCGGCTGCTGGTCTCGCTCGGAGACGACCTGCGCGACCTCGCACTCGCCCACCGTCCGGACACGCTTGCCGACGCCTCTCCCGGCGAACTCCTCGTCTGGATGCTGGACAGCGACTGCAAGCGCCAGGCGCTCACCCTGATCGGACGCGTTCACGCCGGACAACCGCTCGACTGATCCGGCAAGCCGAGGCTTTCGCGAAGGGTAACTGTCTCAGGCGAGTGCCGGACGCGGAGTGCGGGTACGCCACATCACCAGGCAGATGACCGCGATATTCAGCAGGTTCCAGGCGATGCCATTGAGGAATGCCGCCTGATAGGACGCCGTCAGGTCGTAGATCCAGCCGGACATCCACCCGCCGAGCGCCATGCCGACGATTGTCGCGGTGATCACCATGCCGACGCGCCGGCCGGCCTCGCGCGCGGGCATATATTCGCGTACCACGATGGCATAGCTCGACACGATACCGCCCTGCGACAGACCGAAGATCAGCGACACCATATAGAGCGACGCCAGACCGTCGTAGGGAATATAGAGCAGGAGCGCCAGACACTGCAGCACGGCGCCGATCAGCAGGGTCGGAACGCCGCCGATCTTGTCGGCCAGCACCCCCGAGATCAGCCGGCTGGCAATCCCGCCGGCAAGCATCAGCGACAGCATTTCCGCGCCCCGCGCCACGCCGTAGCCGAGATCGACGCAATAGGCGACGATATGAACCTGTGGCATCGACATGGCGACGCAGCAGCCCAGACCGGCGATGATCAAAAGCCCCTGCAGGGCGCGCGGCGACATGGCGATCTGCCGGGCGGGCGGGGCCTCGGGAACGGACTGGGCAAGACCGCGCGATGCCATATGCGGCGGCGGACGACGCAGCAGGAAGGCGACCGGGATCAGCACGCAGAGACAAACGGTGCCGACGAAAAGATAAGCGCCGCGCCAGCCATGATCCTGCATCACCGCCTGAAGCACCAGCGGCCAGATCGCGCCGGCGAAATAATTGCCCGAGGCGGTGGCGGCGACCGCAAGACCGCGCCGCTTGGCGAACCAGTGCGAGACATCGGCGAGCAGCGGGCCGAAGGTCGCGGCGGACCCGAAACCGATGAGTGCGCCCTGCAGGATTGCGAAAACGAGCAGGGACTGGGCCTGCGACGCGAGCAGGAACCCGGAGCCGAGCGCGGCGGAGGCAATGGCGAGCGGTGCGGTGACGCCGTAGCGATCGACGAAGCGGCCGATCAGCAGATTGCCGAGCGCGAAGCCCATCATGGTGGCTGTATAGGGCAGCGAGGCGTCCGCGCGGTCGACCCCGAACTCGGCTTCCACCGAGGGCAGCACGACGATCACCGACCACATGCCGACGCCGCCGACGGTGGCGAGCAGCATCGACAGGCCGAGGCGCAGCCAGGCATAGGCGCTATCGACGCCGCCGGGCGTCGGGGTGTCCGCAGTCGACATGCGCGGGAAATCCTCGGATCACTTCAGGCGTGGTCCTTTCGAGGTACAACCGCCTGATCGTTCTGGCAATCCCGGAGCGACTGATTTCCTAGCAGGCTTTGACGAGAGCGTCGGTCGCCGCTTCCATGGTTTGCTCCGCTGCGCGCGGCGCCGGCTCACCGGCCAGCCGTTTCATCAACCAGGCGCCATCACCATCGCTGGAGCGGCGATAGGACATGTCCCGTTCCGGCGGGATCGACGCGATGCCGTCAAGCGTGCGCTCACCGATGGCAAAGCGGAATGCGTAGCCGGGCGTCAGACCCATGCGCAGGTCCGAGACCACCACCTTGCCGCCGGCTTCCTCAGCGCGGAAATAGCCCCGGCTGAACCAGACGAGTTTCTCGAACGCGTCGGAGCCGGACAGGCAGGCGACGAGATCGGGTCGACGCGGGTGGGTGTAGATCGGGGTATCCGCCCCGTCGGGATCGAGCAGCGACAGATAAACATTGTGATATCGATCCTCTTCAAGCCCGATGACCTTCCAGACGACGGTCGTGAAGGGCGCTGCGATGGCGAAGACCCGGTCGGGTTCGACGCCGGCCCGCGCGAACACCGCCTTGGCCCGCGCCTCCATATGCCCCTGAAGGATGACCGACAGGCCGAGATAGGCCGTACTGACGACAAGTGCCGTCGTCAGCCCGCGCGCGAACCCGCGCCCCCAATCACGCTTGAACAGCGCCCACACGGTCACAAAGAGAAGCGGCAGAGTGTAGAGCGGATCGATGATGAAGACCGATCCGACCCCCACCGGATCTGGATAAAGCGGCCAGAACAGCCGCGTCCCGTAGACCGTCATCGCATCGATGATCGCGTGGGTCGACAGACACAGATAGACGGTGAGCCAGACAAGCCAGCGCTTGTCGCGCAGCACGCGAAAGATCCGCATCAGCGCCTCGCCGATCACCGGCGCGGCCAGCGCCTGGATGAACAGCGAATGCGTCGCCCCGCGATGCAGCACGAAACTGTCGACCGGATCGTCGAAGGGAATGAAAACGTCGAGGTCCGGCAAGGTGCCGAGCGCACCGCCGACGAGAGCGGCCTTGCGCGGACCGAGCGTCTTGCCGAGGCAGGCGGTGGAGACCGCCGCACCGAGGAGAAATTGGGTAAGCGAATCCATGCGGGTCTTTTCCGGGTCCGGAACGGGCGGCGGGCGGTCCGCCAAGCCGTCTCGCCCACGGCGAGCTGGCACGGCGACTTGACGCGATGCGCCGAACATAGGGCATCGCCTCAGGGAGACCAGCCCGCAAACTGCCGGCCAGCCGCCCCTTACCCCTCGCTGTTCAGCGAGGCGAAGGTCTTTCCCTCCTCCGCCAGACGCACGAGCAATGGCGCCGGCTCCCAGAAGAAGGCATCCTCCTTCGCGAACTCGCGAAGATCGGCGAGGATGGTTTTCAGGCCCACCGTGTCGGCGTAATGCATCGGCCCGCCGCGCCAGCGCGGGAAGCCGTAGCCGAACAGCATCGTCACATCGACGTCGAGCGGACGCAGGGCAATGCCTTCCTCGACCGTCTTCGCCGCCTCGTTGATCATCGCCGCCATATAGCGGCGGATGATCTCGGCGTCGCTGAAGTCGCGCGGCACGATCCCCTTGGCCTCGCGCTCGGCCGCGATGATCGCCTCCACCTCCGGGTCGGGCGTGCCCCGGCGTGCACCTTCCTCGTAGCGGTAGAACCCGCGGCCCGTCTTCTGGCCGAACCATTCGCGTTCGCACAGCCGGTCGGCGAAACCGACGACACGCTCGCGCGGGTCACGGGTCGCGGCGCGCCGCTTGCGGCCGGCCCAGGCGATATCGAGACCGGCGAGGTCGCCGACCGCAAAGGGCCCCATCGGAAAGCCGAAATCCACCAACGCGGCATCGATCCGGTAGGGGCTTGCCCCGTCCTCGACCATATAGTCGGCAGCCTTGCGATAGGTGTTCAGCAGCCGGTTGCCGATGAAGCCGTCGCACACGCCGGCGCGCACCGCGACCTTCTTCATCCGCTTGGCGAGCGCGAAGCCGGTGACGACCACGTCGGCGGCGGTCTTGTCGGCAACAACCACCTCCAGCAACCGCATGACATGCGCCGGCGAGAAGAAGTGAAACCCGATCACGTCCTGCGGCCGGGCCGTCGCCGCCGCGATCTCGTTGACATCAAGATAGGAGGTGTTGGTCGCCAGGATCGCGCGGTCCTTGCACACCGCGTCGAGCTTGCGGAACACCTCCTTCTTGACCTCCATGTCCTCGAACACCGCCTCGATGACCAGGTCGGCCTCCGCGAGCGCCGCGTAGTCCGTTGCGACCCGGAAGAGACCGGCCAGGATTCCGTCGCGCTTGGAAGCATCCATCTTCCCGCGCCGCACGCCATCGTCGAGGAGACGCGCCACCATCGCATGAGCGCGCTCGGCGCTCGCGTCATCGCGCTCGACCAGGGTCACGTCGAGACCGCTTCCAAGTGCTGCGACCGCGATGCCGCTGCCCATGGTGCCGCCGCCGATGATGCCGACCGTATGGAGCGGGCGTGCCGTCGCCTGACCGGCTTCCGGGATTTTGGCAACCGCGCGTTCGGCGAAAAACGCATGGATCAGCCCGGCGCGCTGGTCGGAGGCCATCAGCTCGGTAAAGAGCGCCCGCTCGCGCGACAGCCCCTCAAGGAACGGCAGGTCGTAGGCCGCCTCCACCGCGTCGATCGCGATCATCGGCGACAGCTGCCCGCGCGCGCGCTTCTGCGTCGCCTTTCGCACGTCTGCGAACAGCGCCTCGTCCTTCGCTCCCGGATCGATCTCGCCCGTGCGTATGAGCGCCGGCGCCTTGTCGAGATAGGATCGCGCGAATGCCAGACCCGCGTTGAGCGCATCATCGTCGCGCGACACCGCATCGACGATCCCGAGCGTTTCGGCCTCGGTCGCACCGACATGGCGGCCCGAAGTGATCAGGTCGAGTGCGGCCTTCGCGCCGGTGAGGCGCGGCAGCCGCTGGGTGCCGCCGGCGCCGGGAAGAATGCCTAGCGTCACTTCCGGAAGCCCGACGCGGGCGCTTTCCAGTGCCACGCGCGCGTGACAGCCGAGCGCAACCTCGAGCCCGCCGCCAAGCGCGGTGCCATGAAGGGCTGCCACAACCGGCTTGTCGCAGGCCTCGATTCCATTGATCACGTCGGGAAGAAACGGTTCGGCCATCGGCTTGCCGAACTCCTTGATATCCGCACCCGCAATGAAGGTCCGCCCGACGCCGTAAAGCACCGCGATGCGGGCGCTGTCGTCCTGCGCGAAGCGGGCGAGCGCGTCGTCGAGCCCGGCCCGCACGGCCTGCGACAGGGAATTCACCGGCGGATTGTCCACCGCGATGCGCGCAATGCCATTTTCAACGGAGTAGCGAACGGGGTCTGTCACGAACCAAGTCTCCCTGACGAGTGTCTGAAGGCGGGTGTCACGCGCCGCGCAGTCTAAGCAGCGGCCGAGTTGTTTCAATCTTAAAATATGTCGCGCGGGCTGCTGCGCAGGCTGCGCCTGCACGCCGAACGGCGCGCACGCCTTGCACGCTCACGCGGTGATCTCAAGCGCGATATCGGCAAGCGGCACCCCCTCCACCCGGGTCGCCCAGGTCTCGCCCGGCGCGACGGGAAAGGCCCGCGTCAGCGTCCCCGTCGTTACGATCGCACCGGGACCCACAGGTTCGGCCAGCGCCGTCGCCGGCAGCCCGTCGACCATCGCCTTCAGGGCACTTAAGGGCCCGCCGAGCACATTCTCCGACGCGCCCCGGTCGATGACCTCGCCGTCCTTTGCCAAGGACAGCGTGAAAGCGGACAGGGCCGCGAACCAGCCATCGCGGTTGTCATCCGTCACCGCGACAAAAGGACGATGCCTGAGCAATCCATGCAGCGCAAAAGCGGCAACCGTGTCGGGCGCGCAAAACCGCCAGTCGGGATAGGGGGACTGCACGAGTTCAAAGCCGAGCGCGACGCCGTCGATACAGGCAAGAAGCTCCGCCTCGCTCGATCCCTCACGCAGCGGCCTTGCGACCCGGAACACGATCTCCGGCTCGATCCGCGGTTCCATCAGCCGCGCAACGCCGCAGCTTGCCGTCCTATCATCCGTCGCGACATCGACGGTGCTGTCATAGACCGGGCCCCAGATCGGCGCATGCACGTCGTATTCGTCCCAGATCGTCCTGTTGGTGAAACCGATTTTCCAGCCGACCGGCGTCTCGCCGCCCGCGATCCGATGCGCCCGTATCTCAGCCGACACACCGTAGGCAGCCGCAAGATCGAAACCGGGGTCACGGTCGGTGACCGGCGCGCGGGATCCCGCACGTCGAGCGACCTCGAGCAAGGTCCGGGCAATCTCGCCGCGCGTGGCGTCCTGGCCGTTCATAGCGTTACTCCCGGTCCCGCGGTCGGCGCGCAAGGCGCCCCATGCAATTGTTTCGCGCGCAACGATGCCGAGCCGGACGGAGCTTGGCAAGCCATGCTTCGGTCAATATTGCAAGGGAAGAGGGATAACGAGGGCGCTTGCGCTTGCGCCCTTGGCGGCGCGCGCTCGTGTGCGCCGCTTTGCAACATGATCGCATTCCGGCGAGCCGCCGGAATTTCAAAAGATATTCAAGCCCCTGCGAGGACCCATGAAACGTTTGCTGACCGCGCTGAGCGCCCTTTTCCTCACGGTCGCGCCGGTGGCCGCGGCCGACCTGCAAGTGACCGACGTCACCGTCGGCAGCGGCGCCAAAGCCGTTGCCGGCTCGACGGTCACGGTGCATTACACCGGCTGGCTGATGGACGGCACGAAATTCGATTCCAGCCGCGACCGGGGCGAGCCCTTCTCCTTCCCGCTCGGCGCCGGCCGCGTGATCCGCGGATGGGACGAAGGCGTTGCCGGGATGAAGGTCGGCGGACGCCGCGAACTCGTCATCCCGCCGGAAATGGGTTATGGCGCGCGCGGTGCGGGCGGCGTGATCCCGCCGAACGCCACGCTGAAATTCGACGTGGAGCTCCTCGACGTCTCCAACTGATCGTCGCAAGGAAGGCGACCGACTCCCTTGAGAGACCATCCGCCGGGCCGGAGGACCTCCGTGTCACTCCGGCCCGACCCCCTCTTGCCCTTTGTTGTCGCTGTCGGCTGCCCGAAGCAGCCCAACGGCGCGCCGCATGCGCTGCACGGCCGTCAGATGCGACAGCACGCCGTAGACACCAAGGCCGGCGGCAATCACGCTTGCCCCGGCAATGCCGGCAAGCGGCGCCGCCCCGGCCGCCAGCAACATCGCGCACAGAAAGATTATCCGCTCCAACCGCTCGAAAAAGTCCGGCCAAGCCTCGTTGCTGATCGGGATCTCGATGGCGGTTCTTGCCTTGGCGTAGCTCGTCAGTACACCGCCGGAAAAGGCAAAGAGCGCCAGTCCCCACATGTCCTGCGCGGCGGCGATTGCCGCCAGCACCGCGAGCTCCTGGTAACGGTCGACCATTGCGTCGAAATAGCCGCCCCAGCGCGTGCACATGTTGCGCCGCCGCGCCACCGCCCCGTCCAGCGCATCGAAGGCGAAGGACACAGCCAGCGTCACCCCGAAAAGCGCGGCATTGCCGTGCCAGAGATAGGCGAGCGAGGCGAGGCAAATCAGCACGAGACCCGTTGCGGTCACCTGGTTCGGCGTCACCCGCGCGCGCACCAGCGGCGTTGAGAAGCTTTCCCACAAAGGGTCGATATGGCGCTTGAACAATCCGTCGATCATCGGTGCGGGATCCCTTGAAGGCGCCGTCTCCGGCGGCGATTTCGGTTTGAAGACATGCGTCCGGCCCTATCGGTAAAGGGACAAAAGCCCCTTGCGGTGACGGTCGAGCCGCGCCGCGCGGGCCGCGCAGCGCGCTACACCGGCGGGCTCGGGATCATAGATCTCGACCGGGCCGGAGGACAGAGCGGGCGCCGCCGCCTGAACGCTGTCGAACCAGCCGAGCGCCGCACCGGCAATGGCGGCGGCTCCGCGCACGCCCGCATGGCGCGGCGCGCGCACCTCGACCCTGCGGTCAAGCGCATCGGCGAGCAATTGGGCGAACCGGGGATTGACGGCGGCACCGCCGACCAGCGGCAACGGCAGGTCGTGGCGCACGCCCTTCTGGCGCGCGACCTTCGACATAGCCCAGCGCAGATTCAGCGCAACGCCCTCCAGGGTCGCCCGCAAAACCGCGTTTCGGTCGTGGCGCACGCTCAGACCATAAAGCACCCCGCGCAGACGGTCGTCGTCGACGGGAACACGCTCGCCGGCGAGCCACGGCACGAACAGCGGATCATCGTCCTGCAACTCGCCGATACCGTCATAAAGCGTGTCCAGCGCGCTGTCGCTGTCGCCGGCGGATTCGCCGACGAGACGGGCGGCCCAGGCGAAAGCCGTTCCAGCACTTTCCTGGGTCGCGATCAGAAGCGGCCGGAACCCGACGCTGCTGGCAATGGTGGCGTAGGAGTGGAACACATCGAGCCGGCGGGACGGAAAAAAGCCGCTCAGCCACGCGCTCGTGCCGGCATAGACGTGAAGCTGGCCGTCCTCCACCGCCCCCGAACCGATCGCCGTCGCCCCGACATCGCCGGCACCGGCGACGACGGGAAGCGCCGCCGAAAGTCCAAGGTCCTCCGCCGCCCTCTCGGCGAGACGGCCTGCAATGGAGGCGCCGTCGACGATCTCCGGCAGCTTGTCGAGCGGAATTCCGAGCCGGCCGGCGAGAAAGGGCGACCAGCCCTCCCGCCCCGGGCGCGTGTCCATCATCCACGTCAGGTTGGCGCTGTCGGCGGTCGTGGTGAGAGCGCCGGTGGCGCGGAAGATCAGCCAGTCCTTGACGTCGAGAAGCTTGTGCGACGCAGCCCAAACCTCCGGTTCATGGGTCTTGATCCACAGCATCTTGGCCGGCGGGTCCATGCCGTTGTGCGACGGCGCGCCATTGGCGATCCTTGTCCAGGTGAACAATTTGTCCGCACGGTATCCGGCAACCGCGGGAAATCCACCGTTCATCTTGCGCGACATTGCGCCGGCGCGCTTGTCGAGCGAGATCAGGGCCGGGCGCAGCACATCGCCCGCGCGGTCGACGCACACCAGCCCGCACATCTGCGCGCAAGGGACCAGCGCCACCGCGCGCTCCCTCAGGTCCGGGATCTGGTCGTGCAGCGCGGCAATGCCCCGGCGCAGGGCCTGCCACCAGTCGTCCGGCTGTTGTTCGGCCCTGTCCGGACCGGGCAAGGAAAGCGGATAGGCTTCGGCCGCGGTCGCCAGGAGCGACAGCGAGCGATCGAGCGCTGCAAGCTTGACGCCCGATGTTCCGAAGTCGGCCGCAATCACCAGTTCGCGACTGTTCTGCTCGTCCCGTATCACCACTCGTCCCCCGACCTGGCCCGGCCATATATTGCCCGTGCGCCGGGACCGGGTTTATAGAGATCGACGACAAAAATGAACTCCCGAACGCATCCTGCGGCGCGAAAGGCCGGTCGAGGACACCGGCGCGAGGATCCGGACCGGATCCCAAACAGGGAAAACCGACCAGCCATGTCCGAAGGCGAGAAGACGGCCCAGACATCACCCCGCATCGACGTGGTCTACACATGGGTCGACGACACATTTCCCGGATATGCCGAGACACTGCGGCACTTCGCGACGAACCGGCACGACACCAATCCCAACCGGACACGCGACAATCTGGAGATGCTGCGCTATTCGCTGCGCTCGCTGGAACGTCACGTGCCCTTCGTCGGCCGCGTGCATCTGCTGACCTGCCGCCCGCAGGTGCCGGACTGGCTGAACGCCGAACACCCCGACATTTCGGTCGTGCACCACGACGAGATCATGGCGCCGGAGATCCTGCCGACCTTCAATTCCTTCGCCATCGTCAGCCATCTGGGCAAGCTGCCCGGCGTGAGCGAGCGCTTTCTCTATTGCGAGGACGACATGCTGTTCCTGGCGCCGGCGCAACTGGCGGACTTCGTCGAGGACGACGGCCGCGCGCGTGTCTTCGCCAAGAACAGGGATGCCCCCGTCCAGGCGCGGACGAAGCCCGAAGACAGCCCGTGGAACCGGTCCATGGCAAACGCCAATGCGGCCCTCGACCGTGAATTTGCGTCGCATCGCCGGCGGTTCCTCGCCCATGGCCCGCGGCTGATCGAGCGCAACTCGTTCGAGGAAATGTGCAACCGCTTCCCGGGCGAGATCGCGGCGACGCGGGCGTCGCGTTTCCGCGGCGGCGACAACGTGCCACCAGAGTATCTTTATCCGCACTATCTGCTGGAGGAAGACGCGGCCGTGCTTGCGTCGGACGCCGAGAAGCGGCGGATGACCGGCTATGCCTCGATCGACAATTTCCTGCCCTGGACCTGGTTGCAGCTTGCAAGGCTCGACCGCCTGCGCCCCGTCACGGCAACGCTCAACGACAATTTCAACAACCATCCGAACCCGCGTGTCGTTGCCCATCTGCGCAAGCGGCTGAACCGCTGGTTTCCCGAGCCGTCGCGCTTCGAGCGTCCCGACTGCCCGCCGGCCTGATCAGGACTGCAACGCGTCCCGGTAGATCTCCACGAAGGCCGGCCCCGTGGCCTCGACGCCAAAGGAAAGCGCATGCGGCAACGCCCAGGCAGTGAGCGCCCGGCGCGCCGATACGTCACCGCATAGCTCGATCAGCTTCGCCGCGAGCGCCGGCGCATCACCCGGCGGCACCAGCAGCCGCTCGCCCGGCCCGGTAAGCACGGTGCGATAGCCCTCGTTGGCGGCCGCCACCGGCAGGGTTCCGGCCGCCATCGCCTCGATAAGAATGAGCCCGAAGCTTTCGCCGTAAAGCGACGGCGCCACCAGCAGATCCGCCTCCGCGACACGCCGGCGCGCGCTCTCAGCATCCGGCGAGGGGACGAACCGGATGCGCTCGCCCGCCGTGCCCTGCATGGCCGCATGCACCAGATCCTCCTGCGGACCGCCCCCGGCAACGGTCAGCCGAACGCCGGGAAGCCGTGCCGCCACCTCCGGCCATGCCCCGAGCAGGACGCCCAGCCCCTTGCGCGCCTCGAAGCGGCCGAGAAAAACGATCTCCGTGTCCGTGGCGCCATCCGCCCGCCTCAGGTGGGCGCCGGCAGCCTGCCAGGGAGCGAGATCGATGGCCGGCGGCAGGACATGCGCCGCGACCCCGGCATCCTGCGGCCGCAAATGGGCAAGCGGCGTGGCGGAAGGCACGATGGCGGCACGCGAATGCGTCAGGAAATGCCTCGCGGCCCGGCGCAGGGCGCGCGCGGCAAGGCCGCCCGTCCTGTCCTGCGGCAAGGTCGCATGAAAGGTGGTGACGGTCGGCAGGTCGAGATCGCGCCAGACCTGCCAGGCCATGAAAGGGGTCCAGGGCGTGTGCAGGTGAACGAGCTCCGCGCCCCAGCTGCGCAACGAGGCAACCAGCGCGCGACGGTCGCGCGAGCGGGCATGGCTGACCTCGAAGCCGGTCCCGAACAGCTGCGCCTTGACGGCCCGCCCGCAATGATCGACCCCGGCAAGCGGCGCCTTGTCGAGCGGATAAGGCGCGACGACACGCACCTGGTGACCGGCGCGCTCAAGCCATGCGGCGAGGTCGCGGACGTGCGCCTGCACGCCGCCCGGACGGACAAGGTCATAGGGGCAGATCTGGACGATCTTCATCGCGCGCGCATCATCCATCGCGCCGGGCAAGCGTTTCGACCAGACCCTCGGCGACATCGGCAAGCGCATAGACGAGCAGGAAGACGATCAGCCAGGTCAAGGTCCCGCTCCACCAGGCAAGCAGCAGAGCCGGCGGGATCGCCCCGCTCAGCCCGGCAAAGAACCAGAGCACGACATCCAGCGGGCCGGCCGGCCGTTTCTCACCGGCCGCATCGGCCGCGTGGACCGCGTCGGCGCCGCCCGCGCCGGCATCGCGCACGACCCTGGCGTAGAGCCGGACCCAGGCGGCCGCGCAGCCTACCGCCGTCCAGAGCGCGCCGGCGTCGAGCGCCCGGTCCGCCAGGAGCCCGATGCTGCCGTAGAGCAGGCCCCACTGCGCCATGTCGATCAGGAAGTCGAGCGTTCCGCCAAGCCGTGACGTGCGCCCGGTGCAGCGGGCGAGCCCGCCGTCGACGCAATCGAGGATCTGGAACACAATCGCGACCAGCCCCACCCCGAGAGCGGCCTGCTCGAGCGGCAGCGCCAGCGCCAGCACCGGCATGGACAGGGCCAGCGGCACGGAGGACAGCGTGACGGCGGTCGGCGAGACAGGCGTGCGCGCAAGCAGCCAGATAAGCGGAAAACTCCAGATGCGATAGAACAGCAAGACGGCCCAGTCGCCCCGCAATTCCCCCTGCCGCTTGTCCCGTCCATAGTCCCGAAGGACGCTGGCGAAGGTCGGGGCGCCATTCAATCCCGTGTTGCTCACCTGCCCTCTCTTGCCCCGTTGCCGGGCCTCGCTTATGACAGGATCGACTTATCATATTCCGGCGGTTCAATGGTCGACATCACTGCAATTTTTCTGGCCGCCGGGCGTGGCATGCGCATGGGCGAACGCGGACGCATGATCCCCAAGGGATTGCTGTCGATCGGCGAGGCGACCTTCGTCGAGGAAGCGGCCAGCACCTTGCGCGCACACGGGATTTCGGCGCCGCGCATCGTCACCGGCCACCTGGCGGATCAATATGCAACGCTGGCGAGCGAACGCCTGCCCGACGCCGAGCTGCGCCACAATCCGGACTTCGCCACCAAGGGCTCGCTCCACAGCCTGCTCGTCGGACTGCGAGGCCAGACCGGACCGTGCCTGCTGCTGGAATCCGACCTGATTTTCGAGCCGCGCGCCGTGGCGGCCGCGATTGCCGACCCGTCGCAGGCCGCCCTTCTTGTATCCGGCGCAACGGGCGCGGGCGACGAGGTCTATGTCTGGGCCGACGAGAAAGCCGGCCGGAACTGTCTGCGCGACATGTCCAAAGACGCCGCGCGCTGGCCGGATCGCCATCATGGCGAGCTGGTCGGACTGACCTATCTGACCGAACGGGCCGTGGCGCATCTGAACGCCATCGGCGCCGCAATGGTCGCGCGGGACCCGATGGCAGACTATGAAAGCGGCATCGTCGCCCTCGCCGGTGAGGAGCCGGTCGCCTGTCCGCGGATCGACGATCTCGCATGGGCGGAAGTCGACAACGAGGCAATGCTGGAACGCGCCGCGACCCTCGTCTATCCGCGCATTGACGCGGCCCGCAGGGCACACCCGCTAATGCGGGCGTGACAGGACGGCCTGCGCGACAAGCGTTCCGACGAGGGCGAAGACAACGGCGATCCAGCTGCTGGTAAAGCCGGACAGCGCGCCGATCTCGCCCATCGCCCAGGACACCTTCGTGGCCACGAGCGCGAAATAGCCGCACAGCGCCAGCCCGACGATCCTCCCAGGCGAGACGATCCGGCCGGAGCCGGCGATCGGCGCCAGACTGGCCCCAAGCAGCGCATAGGCTCCGGGAAGGAAAAACGCCGCGATGCGCCGCCAAAGCGCCGCGTCGACATCCGGCCCCTTTAACGGATTGGCGTCCGCCGCCAGAAGTTCAAGCGGCTGTTGCGGAAGATAGAAGGCCGGAATGTCGAAATACGTCAGGGTCGACGGAAGCACATCCAGGCGAATGTCGAGCGTTGAATAGCGCGAGATCAGATAGAGCGGTCGCTCCGCATACCCCTCCGATCCCGCCTCGCCCTCGTCCCCGCTTCTATCGTCGGGCGGCAAGCTCGCCCAAAGGTCCACGTCGTGAAACCGCCAGAAACCGCCCTGCCCCAGGGGCTCTGCCTTGCGCGCAACGATCACGTCGCGCAAGTCGCCGGAAACCACCCCTCGATAGAGCTCCACATCCCTGAATTCCGGCCGATCGGCACGCACGATCCGTGCCCTCAGCGTCGTGTCGTTGACCACGAGCCAGCGCTTCTCCGCAAGCACGCCCCGTTTGAAACGGCCGCCATAGGCGCCAAGTTCGAGATCCGCCTGGGCGAAGACCGCGGCCGGTCGCCACCAACGTTCCAGCGACCCCTGCAACGCGCCGCTGAGGCAGGCAAAGGCGGCAACGGCCACCAGCGTCTGCCGCGGCGACCAGCCGGCGGCGGCAAGGATCGTCGTCTCGCGATTGAACAGACGATAGAGTTCCGCCGCGAACACCCCGATGAAACAGGCGACCGGAAAGAGCCGCGTCACGATATCGACCGTGCGAAATCCGAGATAGGTCGCAAGAAGCACAGGGCCGGACCGCTCGAGCTCGACGGCGCGGGCGAGCACGCCGTCGAGGTTCTGCGCCAGATCGATCGCCCAGGCGATGATCAGGAACATCGTCATCACAAGCGCCGTCACTTTCACGTAGAGCGCAAGCGCCCGGCGGGCGGCAATGCCGAACAGCGCGACAGGAGGTCCGGCGGCGATCCGCCACCCGTAGCTGCCTTTTGCCTGCGCCGCCCCCATGCTCATGCCCGTTCGTTCACCGGACGCAGCAACGCCGCCGATCGCGCCCCGACCGTCAGCACCAGGAGCAACGCAAGGCCGAGCCCGGTGACGGATCCAAGCGACACCATGGCGGCCGGCTCGGCAACCGCCACCGAGCCAAGCAGCGCCCGCAGGCCGACGTCGAGGGCAAGAAGGACCGCGCAGGCGAGCGGCATCGCGAAATAACCGGTCAACCCGCCGGAGGCGAAGGAGCAGGCCAGCAACGCCAGAAGCGGCGCCAGAAAGGCGGCGATCGCCCTGGCGAAGCGTTCCCCGGCAATCTGACGCGCAGCCGCCCCGGCCTCCGACCCGGCCGATCCCGGATCGAGCGCCTCGAAGAATGTCCATTCCTGCGCCACCTCGCCGCGGGCGGCGTGGTGCAGGATGTTGGTCAGGCTGACGGGAACGGACACATTCTCCACCTTCATGCGCGGTAGCACCGGCACATTCTCCAGATCCGGCGTGCTCAGCGCGCGCAGGTTCGCCCCGCGCCCGCTGCGCAGGACCCCGCCGGCGCGGTCTTCGGGCGCAACCCGCACGAAATCATAGGCGATCACCCGGCCAAGCCCCAGATTGTAGTTGCCCTGCTCGTCGGGCCCCTCGAGATTCCAGTTGCCGGCCTGCGTCACCCGCCAGTTGCCCTCCTCGCCGGGCTGATGCACGAACAGGCTCTCATGCGGCGGCGAGACCGACGTGTCGCTCAAGGCGGCGAATGTCTTTCCCCGGATCGTCTCGATCAGCGTGCCTTCGCTGGGCTCGGTGATACGGCGAAACAGGAGATCGCTCTTCAGGGTGAAGATCACGGTGCGGGTCGCGTTTTTCGCCAGCGGATTGACGAAACCGGACACGGCAAGGCTGGCGCCGAAAGCGCAGACCCCGAGCACAAGCGCGACCTTGAGCGGCAACACAGAGGAGACGCCGGCTGCGGAAAGCGCAACCATCTCGCGCTCCTCGCGCGCCGCGACAAAGGCGAAATAGCCGCCGATGACGCAGGCAAGCGCCAGCGCGAAATCGAAGATCTCAGGAGAGGACAGCAGGAGGATGAACACGGCCGACAGCACGTCGCCGCCGTTGCCGAGCACCTGTTCCAGGATGCCGGTCAGCTCTTCCGCCAGAAACACCACCTCGATCGTCACCAGAACGATCAGCACCTTTGCAAGCACCCGCAGAAACAGCGAGCGGGTGGCAAGCGACCAGACCCTCATCACGCACCACCACGGGACCGGCGCGCTGCACGGCCGGCGGCGGTATGGCGTTGATCGTCAGTGCGTCGCGGCATCGCTCCCAATTCCGTTTCGTGCTAGATCACCGGTCGAACCGGCATCCTCCTGGCAGGATCCGTCACGGACCCGCTCCGCGAGAAAACAGATCCTGATTCCCTCGCGCCATCATAGGCCGCAGCCCATGCGACGTCTTGCCCATATCCTTGCCCTGTCCTTCGGTGCCGGTCTGTCGCCGGTCTGGCCGGGAACCGTTGGCGCGGCCGTCGGACTTCTGTTTGCCGCCGCGCTCCTGCCACTCGCACCGGCCCTTCAGGCCGGACTGCTGGCCGCCCTGCTCCTGGTCGGCATCTGGTCCTCCGCGATCGTTGCCGCCGATACCGGCGAGGACGATCCGCAGATCGTGGTGATCGACGAAAGCTTCGGCGCCGCCGCCGTCGTGCTCGCCCTTCCCGCCGAACCGCTCTGGTGGATTGCCGGTTTCATCGCCTTCCGCGCCTTCGACATTCTCAAGCCCTGGCCGGTCAACTGGGTGCAGGACAGCGTTCCGGGTGGGACCGGCATCATGCTCGACGATGCCGCCGCCTCCATCTTCGCTCTGGTCGTGCTGCTGCCGCTGGTCTATCTGCTTCGCTAGGGCTCAACTCACCCGGCAACCGCAGCCAGCAGAACAAGCGCCGGCCCGGCGATCAACCAGGCATCGGCGATATCGAGCGCCCCACCCTGGCGCGGCAGCACCGCCGGGTAGTCCTTGACACCCGAGGCGCGCTTCAGCCGCGACCCGGCAAGGTCGCCGCCAACGGCGGCCACCGCGATGAGCGCGGCCGCAAGCAGGGAGGCGGCAAGGCTCCAGCCGAACACCAACGGCCCGACAAGCCCCGCCGTCAGCGCCAGCATTGCCCCGCCAACGGCCAGCCCCTCCACCGTCTTTTTCGGGCTCAGCACGGGAAAGGCCGGACGGCGCCCGAAGAGCTTGCCGCCGAGCAGCGCGTAGCTGTCATAGGTCTCGACCAGCAGGAAGGCGAGGAGCAGCAGTCCGGCGTTGGCCGCATCCCCCGCCGCCGCCATGAACAGAACCAGCGGCACGGCCGGAAACACCAGCAGTTCCAGCGTTACAGCAAGCGGCCGACCGGCATGTGTCAGGAAAGACCGCCACAGGATGGCAAGGCCCGCCAGGACTACCCCTGCACCGGCAACATCGGGAAAGGAAACCCGGGCGGCAAGCATGCCGGCAAGCGCCAGGCCGCCACCTGCAGCCAAAGGAAGCAGCCACGTGTGTAAGATCATGCCCTGTCGCCCCCCGACCGGCCCCAGCCGCAGCAACGCAACCCGCGTTGCCTCATAGCCGACCCGGATCGCCAGCAGGACAAGCGCCAGATCGAGCAGGGCACCGCCGGCAACGAAGGGCAGAACCGCAACCGCGACGATCACCACCTCGGTTGCAAACACCGGCCAGATCGGCCGCGCCTTGGGCGAGGTCGCGGGCAGAACGCTTGCAAGAGCCAGCGCGAGACCGCCGAGCGCAAGCCCCGCAGCCACCGTTGCAGCAACGAGCATCATCGGTACGGGGATCAGGGACAGCAGCGGCAAAGACATTCAGCGATCGTGCTTTCTCGCGATCCGCGCCTGATAGACGCGCAGCAGCGGCGACAGGAGACTGTGCCCATGGGCAAGCAGCCGCATCTGCGCGCCGGGTGTCACCAGAAAGCGGCGGCGGCGTGCGGCCGCGATGATCTGTGAGGCGATCTTCTCCGCCGGCCACAGGCCGCCGCCGGCGGTGATGGCCTTGGTCGCCGCCGGCTTGGTGCGGCATTCCTCCACCAATTGCGGCGTGTCGGTATCGGGCGGATAGGCAAGCGTCACATGAATGCCCCGGGGCGCAAGCTCCACCCTGAGCACCTCGGCCAGCCCGCGCATGGCGAATTTCGACGGCGCATAGGCGCCATATCCGTAGATCCCGAAAAACGCCGCGCCGGAGGAGACGAAGACCATATGACCGCTTCCCGCTTCAGCCATCGCGGGAGCAACCGCATGCGCGACATGCAGGGCCCCGAGATAGTTGGTGCGCATCTGGTCGAGATGATCGTCGAGCGGCTGTTCCAGGAACCGGCCGGGACGGGCGATGCCGGCATTGAGCACGACCCAGGCCGGAGGCCCCATCTGCGCGATCACGGTTTGGACCGCACCGGAGGCCGCCGCCGCGTCGCCGACATCCGCCGGATAGCAGTTCACCGTCGCCTCAGGTACCGCGGCACCGACGAGGCGCCGGGTTTCCTCCAGTCGCTCGATGCCCCGGGCGAGCAACGCGAGGTCGAAGCCGTCGCGTGCAAGCCTGAGGGCAAGGGCGCGACCGATGCCGCTGCTGCCGCCGGTGATCAGCGCCACCGGCCGGCGCGATTGGTGCGACGCGCCGGCAGCGCTCATCGGCTCACGCCTCCGTTTCGCCCGCGAAGGCGAGCAGGCGGGCATAGCCTTCTGCATCCTCGAACTGAACCGGCGGATGCTTGAACAGGAAGGCGCTGGCGTCGTCCACCGGACCGGACAGTCCCTTGTCGCGGGCGATTGCCGCGCAGCGAATGGCGATCAGCGCCATGGCCGCGGCATTCGGCGAATCCTCGACCTCAAGACGCATTTCCACATGGGTGCGCACGCCGCCGAACAGCCGCCCTTCCAGCCGGACATAGGCGACCTTGCGGTCCTCCAGCCACGGCACGTAATCCGACGGGCCGATGCGGATTTCGTTGTCCGACAGACGCGAATTCATCGCCGTCTGCACGGCCTCGGTCTTGGATTCCCGCTTCATGGTGAGGCGGTCCATATCCATCATGTTGAGGAAGTCGGTGTTGCCGCCAACGTTCAACTGATAGGTCTTGTCGATCTTGACGCCGCGCATGTCGGCAAGACGCGCCAGCGCGCGGTGGGTGATCGTGGCGCCGAACTGCGCCTTGAAATCGTCGCCGACGATGGGCACGCCGGCCTTGCGGAACCGCTCCGCCCAGACGGGATCGGAGGCGATGAATACCGGGATGCCGTTGACAAAGGCACAGCCGGCCTCAAGCGCGCAGTCCGCATAGAACTCGGTCGCCTCGATGGAGCCGACCGGCAGGAAGTTGATCATCACCTCGGCGCGGGCCTCGCGCAATGCGGCGACCACGCCTGCCTTGTCGAGGGCCGGCTCCTGCGAGACCACGAAACTGCGGTCCGGGGCCTGGTTGCGCATGAAGGCGGACACGCCGTCGAGATCGGGACCGCGCATCACCGGCGCGGTCATCGTCCCAAGGTCCTTGTGGAAGACTTCCGTGCAATTGGGCAGCGCGAGCGCCGCCTCGCCGACGGTCCGGCCGACCTTGCGCGCATCGACGTCGAAGGCCGCGACAATCTCCACATCTTCCGGGCGATAGCCGCCGAGCGTGGGGAAAGCCACACCGATCGCCTCGTCACCCAGGGCGCGGCAATAGGCAATGCCCTGAACCAGGGAACTGGCGCAATTGCCTGCTCCAACGATCGCCGTACGGATCGGCCTGGCGGAAGAACCTGTCATGATCTGCTTCTTTTCCCCTGCGCGTCGTCCGATGCGGCGACGGTCGCCGGCACCGGCAGGTCTTGTGTTCTGGCGCGCCGTTCCCTTGCGCGACCAGCCGAAATGCTGTGAACCGAGCCCCCTCGGCCGGTGCAGCGTTACTCTATCTGGATGCGTTCGACCAGCGCCTTGCCCGTGGCGAGATCGCGGCCCATCACCCGCACCTCGCGCACGCTCGGCATGAGCCCGTCCTCATTGACGTCGACATAGGCGTAGAGCGGCCGGAACGTCCGCTCGCCGGCGGTCGCGATGACTTCCGCACGGCCCGGCTCCACCAGTTTCAGCGTCGCCATCCGCTCCGGGTAGGACACCACGTAAAGCTTGAAGACATTCGGATCGCCGGTGGCCTGGGCGCGGACGCCGAAGGCGAAATTATCCTCCACCATCTTCAGCGCCTTGCGCTCTCCGGTGGTGTTGAACCGGCGCCAATAGGCAACCACCGGCTCGTCCGGATCAAGCGTCCCGTCATCGCGAAAATTCGCCACATAGACAATGGTGTTGGAGTTGGTCGAGCGCTGCAGGTAGAACAGCATGCCGGCCTCGTCGGGCACCGGAAAGTCGGGGCGCACGACCGGAACCTCCTCGACAAGCGTGACGCTGGACCCGGAGACGGCCTGTTCGGTTCCCGGACGAATGCGCGTGCCTTCCTGCGCCTGTGACAGCGATCCGACGGCGAGAACCCCGACCGCCAGCGCAAAGGCGCCAAGCCTTGCAACGGCGCGGCGACACGTGACGACCCGCGTCATCGGCGTCGGTCTCCAGTCCTGTTCGCTCTCTGCCGGCATTGTCTGCTGCACCGCTGGACGGGCGATCAGGCGCCCGCGATCGCCGGGCGCGGCTCCGCGTCGGCACCGTCGAAACTCGCCACGATCTCGGCGATGAGCCCGATGGTCTTTTCCATCTGGTCCCGGGTGTGTTCGGCGGAAATGAAGAAGCGAATGCGCGGAAGGTCCTTCGGCACGCCCACCTGGACGATCGGCGGCGCATAGATCCCGGCGTCGAGCAGCGTCTGCGAGACGATCATCGTCTGCTCGGGCGTGGCGAAGAGGATCGGCACCACGCCGCAGCCGATGGCATCGCCTGTGTTCAACCCGCAATCGCGGGCGTGGTCGCGGAAGAACAGCGAATTCTCGTGCAGCCGGGCAACCCGTTGCGGATTTGTCTTCAGGTGGGTCAGCGCGCCTTGCGCCGCGCCGAGGGTCGCAGGCGAAAGGCCGACACTGTAGACGAAGCCCGGCAGACAGAACCGAAGCCAGTCGATGACGCTCTTTTCCGCGCAGACGAAGCCACCGGAGGACACGAAGGATTTCGACAAGGTGCCGACGCCGAGTTCGATCCGGCGCGGATCGATCCCGAAATGCTCGCACAGGCCGCGACCGGTCTCGCCGAGCACGCCATAGGAATGGGCTTCGTCCACCAGGAGCCAGGCGTCGTGCTTCTCCTTCATCTCGACAAGGCGGGGAAGATCGGGGATGTCGCCGTCCATCGAGTAAAGACCCTCGACGACGACCAGCACGTTCCGGTACGCGCCGCGACACTCTTCGAGTTGGCGCTCGAGGTCGTCGAGATTGTTGTGATCGAAGGTCCGGTATTCGTAGCGCCCGTTCTTCGCGCCGACGAAAATCGAGTTGTGAGCCAGTTCGTCGATCAGCACCAGGTCGCGCGGCCCCATCAGGAAGTTGATGAGGGAGACATTGACCAGATAGCCGCTGACCAGCGTCATGACGTCGCCGACGCCTAGAAATTCCGCCAACTCCGTCTCGAAGGCGCGGTGGCCGCTGCGCTCGCCGCCGACAAGCCGCGACGCACCGACGCCGCTTCCCAGCCGGTGCAACTCGGCGCTCGACGTCTCGATGACATCGGGATGCTGGCTCAGCCCGAGATAGTCGTAATGCGCGAAACTGATGAAGGGGATGCCGTTGCGTTCGCAGATTTCCCGTTGCCGGTCGACCGGCAGAAAATACGGATTGTGGCGCTCGATGATCGCCTTGCCGGCCAAGCGGAAACGGCGCTCGGCAACCACGGAAAAACTTGGCCGCTCAGGCTTCATTCTCGTTTACCCCCAACACCCGATCAACTGTCGAAAACAAGTCGGGCCTTGTCAAATTTCTATCTCGCAAATCACCGCCGCGTGATGCGCAACCCTTCCGACCACAAAGTGGTCGGGACCTCGACGGGCAGGACCAGCGAGGAGCCGGCCGGTTCGCCAAAGCCCTGAACTATGGCTGACCCGCCAAGACTTGTTTTTGACATTTATCAGGCGGATTTCGCTAAATAACCGAAAGCACCCGGCCTGTCGAGTAAGCCGGCCAAGGGTGGGCCGCCTGGCGCGGACCGGCCGATTGCCGGCTTGCCCGAGATACACGGCACGAATGCCGCCAGTCGGGGCGCGGGTCCGCATCACGCCTGAGCGGTTGGGGAGATCCGCGACGTCAGAAACTGCGCTCAAACTCCCGGCATATCAGAAATTATCACAAGGGTTTCCCTTGCCCGCGCCCGCACCCTCCGCGTGACGGCGCCCCGGCCCGCGCCTTCCAGGCGGGGATCGCAGGAGCAGGAGACACGACCGGGCGCGAGCCGCGCTTCCGCGAAAGACCCGCACCTGATCCCGCGGATCGTCATGAGATCACTTTCTGTTTCATCTCTGACACAACCTCGCCCGCCGCAAGAAGGAACGCCTCGATGGTGGCAGGATCGATCGCTCCAATGACGCCGACGCGAAACGTACCGCGGCCAGTCATCTTGCCGGCATAGATGGCGAAGCCGCGCGCGCGCAGCGCCTCGTAGAAGGGCAGGAAGGCAAACCAGCGCTCCTGCGGTTCCACGAAGGAGGCGATCACCGGCGCCTGACGCGCCGGATCGAGCGCGGGGCGAAACCCGAGCTCCGCCATTCCCGACAGGAGCGTGTCGAGATTGCGCGAATAGCGCGCCAGCCGCGCGGGCGGGCCACCCTCCGCCTCCAGTTCGGCGAGCGCTGCATCGAGTGCGGCGATCACATGCGTTGGCGGGGTGAACCGCCACTGCCCGCCGTTAGCAAGCGCCTCCGCCTGCGCCTGGAGATCGAGCACCACGGACGGCGAGCGTCCCCGCGCCGCCTGAAGCAGATCCTTGCGGCACACCACGAAGCCGAGACCCGGAACGCCTTGCAGGCACTTGTTGGAGGATGCGGCCATTGCCGCCAGCTCCAACCCGCTCATATCGACCGGCAACGCGCCGAAACCGCTCATGCTGTCGACCAGAAGCCAGCGCCCTTCAGCACGCACGCAGCTTGCGATTTCCTCCAGGGGATTGAGCAGGCCCGAGGTCGTCTCGCAATGGACCATCGCGACGAAACCGATTTTCGGATCCGCGCGAAGCCGGCGCGTGATTTCGGCGGCGTCATGCACGTCGGTTTCCGCGACCTCATAGATCTCGACCGCACGACCGCTCTTGCGACAGATGTCGGCCATACGATGGCCGTAGGCGCCGTTGACCAGCAGCAGAACCCGCTCCCCCGCGCCGACGAATGTCGTCAGCATCGCCTCCACGGCGAAAGTGCCGCTGCCCTGCAAGGGAACGCAGACCTGCGCCGCCTCCGTTCCGCCGGCAAGCGCGCGAATGCGCTCGAACACGGCATGGGACAGATCGATGAAGGCGGGATCCCGCGACCCCCAGTCGCGAAGCATGGCTTCCTTGACGCGGGCGCTCGTCGTCAGCGGCCCGGGCGTCAGCAGCACGGGCGTCTGCGCATCGACACTCGACCGGATGGCGGCGGTCTTCGCTTGTGTTGGGCTGCTCATGACGTCTGTTCCCCCAGATAGGCCCGAAAGCGGCGTGCCACCTCGCGCGGGGCAACCGTCGGCCGGCCAAGTCCCTCCATCGGATCCGTCGACACCCTGACGTGGAGCAACCGGGGCCCGGGGACCGCAAGCGCTGCCTGAAAAGCCGCCGCCGCACCGTCGAGGCCTGCGGCCCGGGCGGCGAAACGATAACCGCAGGCGGCCGCAACCTGCGCGAAATCGACGTTTGGCGAGACCGTCGCTTGCCCGCCGGTCGACAGATGGCAGCCGTTGTCCAGAACGATATGGGTCAGGTTCTCCGGCGCCTGAGCGCCAATGGTCGCCATATTGCCAAGCTTCATCAAAGCCGCGCCGTCGCCGTCGAGGACGACAATCTCGCGGCCGCTGTTCAGGGCCGCTCCCAGGCCGATCGCGCTGGCCCCGCCCATCGAACCGACGCAATAGAGATTGCGCGCCTCGTCGCCGAGGGTGAAGAGCTCGCGCCCCGTGTGCCCGGTCGTGGCGATTGCGCCCGCGCCCTCTGGCAGGAGGCGCAAGAGCGCCTCGAGCGTGTCGATGCGCCGTGCCGCCGCGGCGGCCGCATCGAAATCGGCAATTTGCGAAGGCGCGCGTTTTTCAAGACCCGGCTCCTCCAGCGGTGCTGCGGCAACCGCGCCCTTGGGCTGGACCAGCGCCACCGGCTGTCCCGTCTCGCGCATCAGGCGTGCGGCCTGTGCGAGGCAGCTCTCCACGTCAGCGGCATTTTCGGGAAAATCGAGACGCCGCGCGCCGATCAGATCGAGCATCGGCTGGGTAATCCGCCCCATCAGCTCGTGCTGCGGTTCGTCCTTCAACCCCGGCGCGCCGCGCCAGGTGACGATCATCAGCGTCGGAATGGCGAAGGGATGGTTGAGCGAGGTGATCGGATTGACCGCATTGCCAAGGCCGGAGTTCTGGCACATGACGGCGGTGTCCCGCCCGGCAAGCCAGGCACCGGCGGCGATCGCCACGGCCTCGCCCTCGCTGGTCGCGCCGACATAGCGGGTCTGCGCATCCGAGATCGCCGCATTCATCAAGGGCGTCAGGAAACTGCAGGGAACCCCGGTGAAAAAACCGATGCCCTGCCGCTTGGCCGCATCGAGAAACTGTCCGGCTTCGATCATCTTGCGCTCACACCGCGTCCCGCGCCTGGGCGAGGTCCATCAGGTCGTTCACATTGCCCCAGTAACCGCGCACGTAAACGACCCCGATCCGCTCGCCCTCGCCGGCCAACCGGGTCAGGACCGCACCGAGATCGGCGGTGTCGAGGGTCCCCTCGCCCTCCATCGCTGCCAGCGTCTCGCGGATCCGGCGCACGCCCTCGGCGTTTGCGCGCATCAAGCCGATAAAGGTGCCGTTGGCAGCCGTGCCATCGGTGACGAAGCCAGTGAGGAAGACCGGCGCACCGGTCATCTCGAGATCGGCATCATGAGGCTGCGAACAGGCGACCGCGTCGCGGAGGAGTTGACCGTCGGCACCGGGATCCGCCTGCGGATCGACCAGAAGCACAATGTCGGCCTGTGCCTCTTCCAGGAGCGACAGGAAGAACGGCCGATAGAGAATGTCACCATAGGAAACGATCGTGTCGCCTTCGCCCTGCGTGAGCGCAAGCGCCAGCGACCGGGCCTCCCCGGTGTTTTCGTAAGCCGGGTTTTCCACCTTGCGAATGCCAGGTACGGCCACCGCATCCTCGCGGTAGCCGGTAACAACGGAAATCTCCGACACGCCATGCCGACCCAGCGCCTCGACCTGGCGGCCGAGCAGCGACTGCCCGCGCACGGGCACCATGCACTTGGGACGGTCCGCGGTCAGTTCGCCCAGCCCCTCTCCCCGCGTCGCCGCCAGAATGACGGCCCGCGCCGGGTCGCGTGTCGAGAGGTAGCGCTTTTCCGCCTGTTCCAGTTCCTGCGCGCCGGCGAGGGCGAAGACGTCGGCAAGCGGCGCAACCGCATCCTCGACCTCCAGCAGCGTTTCCTGCGCCTTCAGCTTGGCGCAAGTGTCGCGCATCGCCTGGATCGAGCTTCTCAGATTATGGTTGGCCCAGATCACCATCGCGGCATTGGCATCGCGGAACCGGTCTGTCGGGGTGCGGTAGTATTTGGTCGGAATGAGCACCACCGGCGCGCGGTTCTCCCATTGCCGGCAGAACTCGAGGATCTCGTCGGCGGTGCTTTTCTTGGAGTGAATGACAATCGCATCCGCGCCAGCCTCGACATAGGCATGGGCGCGCGTCAGCGCCTCATCCACGCCCCGGCCCGCGATCAGCGCCTCGACCCGTGCAACCACGGTGAAATCGGGATGCGTCTGCGTGTCCTTGCCGGCCTTGATCTTTCCGCAGAACTCGTCGACATCGGCAAGCGGCTAGTTCTCGCCGAGGAAGGAATTGGTCTTGGGAAAGATCTTGTCCTCGATGCAAACGCCGGCAATGCCGCGCTCGCAGAGCTTTTGCACGAAGCGGCGGAAATTGTTGAAATTGCCGTAGCCGGTGTCGCCATCGACGAGGATGGGCAGCGACGTCGCGTCGGACATATATTCCAGCATGTCGAGGACCTGCGTCCAGGACAGTTCGTTGTTGTCCCTGACCCCCAGCATCGCCGACATCGACAGGCCGGACGCCCAGATCCCCTCAAACCCCGCCTCTTCGGCGATGCGGGCCGACAAGCCGCTGTGCGCTTCCATCAGGAAGGCAAGCTCGGGGCGGGTCAACATCTGCCGCAAGCGGGTGAATCTCGATGCCTGGGTCGGCAGTCGGTCGGGGGAGCCATCGAAATGCAATGTCGGTCCTTTCGCTCACTCATTGCCCTGCCGCGACATGTGCCCCGGGCCTCTTGCGCAGGCGATCCGCACCGTGGTTTCCGGCAGGAAAGTGCCGATATCGCGCACCATTGCGCACAGCGGACAAAGGGCGCGACATTCGTAGCCAAGACGGCGGAGAAAGGAAAGACAGGCGAAGGACAAACCCGCCTCGCGGACGCGCCTCCGCACTGCCGGGGTCATCGGCAGCGCGGAGGCGCTGCGAAGAAAGGTTCGGCGGCCCTCAGGCGTTGACGTCGACGACGACGCGGCCGCGGACTTCGCCCTTGAGAATGGCGCGGCCCAGGTCCGGCAGGTCGGCGAGCGTCGCCGGCTGGATCATGTCGGCGAGCTTGTCCATCGGCAGGTCCTGCGCGATGCGCGACCAGGCCCTGACCCGATCCTCATAGGGCCGCATCACGGAATCGATGCCGAGCAAATTGACCCCCCGCAGCAGGAAGGGAATGACCGTGGCAGGCAGGCCCGCACCGCCGGCAAGGCCGACGGCGGCAACGCTTGCACCGTATTTCATCTGCCCGAGCACCCGCGCCAGCATCGCCCCGCCGACCGCATCGACGCAGCCGGCCCAGGTTTCCGCTTCGAGCGGGCGCTTGACCGTTTCGTTGATCTCCGCGCGCGCAACGATGCTCGTCGCGCCGAGTCCCCGGAGATAATCTTCTGTTTCCGGACGTCCGGTCACCGCCGCCACCTCGTGGCCGAGCTTGGCCAGAATGGCGGTTGCCACCGAACCGACGCCGCCGGCCCCACCGGTCACGAGAACCGGGCCGGATCCGGGCGTCAGTCCGTGATCCTCAAGCGCCATCACCGCCAGCATTGCTGTAAAGCCGGCCGTACCGACCGCCATCGCATCGCGGGTGGACAGACCCTTGGGCAGCGGCACCAGCCAGTCGGCCTTGACCCGGGCCTTCTGGGCGTAGCCGCCCCACCAGACCTCGCCGACGCGCCAGCCGGTGAGAACGACCTTGTCGCCGGGCGTGTAGCGGGGATCGTCGGAGGCCTCCACCGTGCCGGCGAAATCGATCCCCGGCACATGCGGATAGCTCCGCACCAACCCGCCGCCCGATCCGAGACACAGGCCGTCCTTGTAGTTCACGGTGGAATAATCCACCGCCACCGTCACATCGCCGTCGGGCAGACGGCTTTCATCGATGGACTGAATGCCGGCAGACGTCGATCCATCCTCGGCCTTTTCGACGATCAAAGCGTTGAAGCTCATGCCTTCGTCCTTTCCTGTCTCTTCGCGTTGGAGTGCGTGCCGGCGCTCAGCCTTGCCCGCCCCAGTCGATTTGGCAAATCTCGGCGCTGCGGCCGTCGAAATCCCAGACGCGGCCATAGGCCCGCACCCGCCCCTTGCTGGCGGTGGCGATGGTGATGTCCGGTCCCATCCAGTAGCCGGTGTTGGTGACCATTACGTCGGTATCCGGGTCGGGCCCGGCAATCGGCGCGACCTCGCCCTGGATCGCCTTGCCGACGGTCAGCCGGCGCGTCTTGCCCTCCGTCTGGAAGTCGACCGGCGCGCGTTCGGCGCCGAGAAATTCCGACACGAGCAGCTTGAACAGCCCTGTGGTTCCCCGCGCCCGGCCCGAGAAGATCTCGATCAGCCCGTCGTAGGCCCGATCGGACGCGCGCTCGTCGATATAGGCAGCGCATTTCCAGTTGCCGCGCGCCATGTTGCCCGGGATGTCGAGCACCAGGCCGACGTTCAGCCCCGAGAGGTCCTCCCCCTCGTAATGCCCGCTGTCGATGCGCACCCCCGCCCAGGCCTGGCAATAGCCCTCCGTCGGCGGATGCTTGCCGAGCGACACGACGCATGGACAAAACACCGTGCAGTTGCAATTGAGGATCAACTCCCCCTTGATCGCCCAGTCCGCCATTTTTCTTCTCCCGATCAGATGACGTTTGTCAGACGCAGCGCGTCCATAAGTCCGGCGACGATCAGCACCGCCGCCAGCGGCCGGGTGAGCAGGCGGCCCACATCCGGCAGTTTCTCCAGGACCATCACCAGCGTGGCGAGCCCCATGAACGCCAGGTTCATGGTTCCCCCGACGAAGGCGAGCAGCATCAAGGCCCAGCAACAGCCGACGCACACGAGCCCGAGCCTGAGGCCCATGGCAGCCGCACCGGCCGTTCCGTCGCGCCAGTTCGCGACAAAGAAGGTCAAGGGCGCGCGGCACTTGCTGAGGCATGCAGCCTTCGCCGGAGACAGCTGGTAAAGGCCGGTGAGGACCAGCAGCGCGGCACTCGCCCCCGGTGCGAGCAGGACCCCGTCGGGCCGCAGCCATCCGGCCGAGGCAAGGCCGAGCTGCAGCGCCGCCGCCAGGACCGAAAATCCCATCCACGCGAACAGATAGCCCGCGATCAGAGCCCAGAAGCCCGCCGAAGATCCCGCCCCGGCGTATCCAAGATCGAGATAGGTTCGAAACGCGGGAAGAGCGGTCGGCGCCATCATCGCGGCGCTCATCACCGCCCACATGCCGAAGACCGCCGGAAAGCCGGCAATGCCGGGCGAGACCGCACAGATCGACCGCCAGTAGTCGGCGCCGAACGCCTCGCTGCCCGGCGGCAGCTGCGAGGCCGCCGACATCCACATCAAGACACCCCAGGCGCCAAGCACCAGGGCAAAAAACCCGAGCCAGAGCGCTGTCCGACCGCCGCCTGCGAACCGCGAGCCGCGCGCGGCGGAACGTTGCCCTAACAAGGGGTGAGCGGTCATTGACATTGCCTCCCGATGCGGATGCGCTTCGGCACAAGCCGGCGACCCGTCCGTTTTCCGACCGCCCGTCACTGCCTGCGAGCGACCGTCCTCCCGGCCATCCTTTGCCGCGAAGACGCCCCCGGCCCGGGGTGGCGGCGTGTTGTAGCCAACTTCGAAAACGTGCCTTCAATTGTCAAACATTATTTTGTCTGACATTTATTGGATAGACATTTGACCCCCTTCCGGGACACCCTTATGGTCGCGACGTCAAAGAGGATCTCCATGTCGATCGAGTATACGGGAATCACGCGCGAGGGCCTGTCGAAGCAGATCGCCGACGCGATCCGCACCGCCATCATCGACGGCCGGCTGATGGTCGATGAACGGCTGCCCAGCGAGATCGAGCTCGCCGATCGCTTCGGCGTGTCGCGGCCGACCGTGCGCGAGGCCTTGAAGCGCCTGGCCGCTCAGAACCTGATCCGCACCCAGCGCGGCCCGACCGGTGGCGCCTTCGTCAACCGGCTGACCTGGTCGGAGGCGCATGACGCGCTGGTGACGACCTCCACGCTGCTGATCGGCATGAACGACATCCCCTTCGAGGAAGCCATCGAGGCCCGCTTTGCGCTGGAGGCCGCCTGCCTGCCCTTCGCGGTCGAACGGCGCACCGACGAGCAGTTGGAGACCCTGCGCCGGGAGGTTGAACAGCAACGTCGCGGCGGAATGTCGGATGAGGACTTCTGCGCTTCGGACGTGCGCTTTCACCGGGTCATGGTGGATGCGGCCGACAATCCGGTCCTGTCCTTCCAGATGGCGGGGGTGATCGAGGCCATGCAGCCCCTGATGAATATGCTGACCTATCGCATGCGCGACCGCACCCGCATCGCCCGCCTGCATGCCACCCTCGCCGACGCCCTGGAGACGCGCGACGCATCCGCCGCGCTGGCGACGCTCAAGGAGCTTGGCGACTACACCCAGGACCTCGCTCGCGCTCGCCGCGAAGGGTAGCCGAGACCGGCGCCCTGCAGGACGCCGAGGAATGATGTCGCCACCGCAAGTCATTGGACGTGGTCGCCTGCGCGGGCTAAGACCGCAGCCAAGCTCGTTCATTCCAATTGGTGAGAGACTTCATGACCGGCCCCCTGTCGCACCTGCGCGTCCTCGATCTGTCCCGCGTTCTCGCCGGCCCCTGGTCGACGCAGACGCTTGCCGACATGGGCGCGGAGGTGATCAAGATCGAGCGCCCCGGCACCGGCGACGACACCCGCGGCTGGGGCCCCCCTTTCGTGGAGGACGGCCCAGCCGCCGGTGAAAGCGCCTATTTCATGGCGGCAAACCGGGGGAAGAAGTCGGTCGCCGTCGACATTTCGACCGAAGCCGGCCGAAACCTGCTCGTCGATCTCGCCAGGAAGTCGGACATTCTCGTGGAGAACTACAAGGTCGGCGGCCTGAAGAAATACGGCCTCGACTATGAAAGCCTCGCCGAGATCAACCCGTCGCTCATCTATTGTTCGATCACCGGTTTCGGCCAGACAGGCCCCTACGCCCAGCGCGCCGGCTACGACTTCATGATCCAGGGCATGGGCGGCCTCATGTCCGTCACGGGCGAGCGCGACGCGGTGCCCGGCGGCGGCCCGCAGAAGGCGGGCGTGGCGCTTGCCGACGTGTTGACCGGACTGAATGCCACCATCGCCATCCTGGGCGCGCTGGCCCACCGCGAGCGCAGCGGCGAGGGTCAGCATATCGACATGGCCCTCTTCGACGTGCAGGTCGCCTCGCTCGCCAACCAGGCGCTCAGCTATCTGGTGTCGGGCACATCGCCCGTGCGCATGGGCAACGCCCACACCGCCATCGTTCCGTATCAGGCCTTCGAGACCGCGGACGGCCACATCATCCTCGCGGTGGGCAACGACGGCCAGTTCCAGCGTTTCTGCGAGATCGCCGGCCGTCTTGACCTTCCCGCCGACCCGCGCTTTGCCCTCAACCGCGACAGGGTCAGGAACCGCGAGGTTCTGGTGCCGGTGATCGCCGAGATCATCAAGACGCGCAGCACCCGCGACTGGATCGACGTTCTGGAGGCGGCGGCCGTTCCCTGCGGCCCGATCAACACCATCGCGGAGGTTTTCGAGGAACCGCAGGCCAAGGCCCGCGGACTGCTGAACCCGGCCCTGCCCCACGCCAGCGGCGGAACGGTGCCCGGCGTCGCCAGCCCCTTGCGGTTCTCGAAAACGCCGGTCAACGACACCGTCGCTCCGCCCGTGCTCGGCCAACACACACGGGACGTCCTGTCGGGCGTTCTCGGTCTGGACGACGACGCGATTTCCGCCCTTCTGGCCTCCGGTGCCGTGGAGTGCATGTGACGCTGCGACACGCTGCGGTGCAACATTTTTGTGCAGCGCGCAGTCCTGCCGCTTAATTTTGCAACGCCGGCCGCATGACAGGCTAGCACGCTCGTTCGTCGGAAAAGCCTTTAGAAAACAATTTCCTCAGCGGAAACTCTCCCTGCATTTTCCGCATGGCACGGTTCTTGATCCTCTTGCTGACGTCTCTTCCTCCCAGGGAGACGCGACAGAGGGGAAAAACAATGACCGTCAAACACACGAAATCCTTGTCCGGCCTTGCGCTCGCCGCGATGCTCGCCTCCACCGCCTTTACCGGCGTTCAGGCCCAGGAAGAGACCATCAAGGTCGGCATCCTGCATTCGCTGTCCGGCACCATGGCGATCTCCGAGACCACGCTCAAGGACGCCATGCTGATGCTCATCGAGGAGCAAAACAAGAAGGGCGGACTGCTCGGCAAGAAGCTTGAGGCCGTGGTCGTCGATCCGGCGTCCGACTGGCCGCTCTTCGCCGAAAAGGCCCGCGAGCTGATCGAAGTGAACGGCGTTTCCGCCGTCTTCGGCTGCTGGACGTCGGTGTCGCGCAAGTCCGTCCTGCCCGTCTTCGAGGAGCTGAACAGCCTGCTGTTCTATCCGGTCCAATACGAGGGCGAGGAAAGCCAGCGCAACGTCTTCTACACGGGTGCGGCACCCAACCAGCAGGCCATTCCCGCCGTCGACTACCTGATGAACGAGGAAGGCGTCGAGCGCTGGGTGCTGGCCGGCACCGATTACGTCTATCCACGCACCACCAACAAGATCCTCGAGGCCTACCTTAAGTCCAAGGGCGTCGCGGATGAGGACATCATGATCAACTACACGCCGTTCGGACATTCCGACTGGCAGACGATCGTGTCCGACATCAAGACCTTCGGCTCCGCCGGCAAGAAGACCGCGGTGGTCTCCACCATCAACGGCGACGCGAACGTTCCCTTCTACAAGGAACTAGGCAACGCCGGCATCAAGGCGGAAGACATTCCCGTCGTCGCCTTCTCGGTCGGCGAGGAGGAGCTTGCCGGCCTCGACACCGGTCCGCTCGTCGGCCATCTGGCCGCGTGGAACTATTTCCAGTCCATCGACACCGAGGTCAACGCCGAGTTCATCGACGCCTGGCATGCCTATATCGGCGACGACACGCGCGTGACCAACGATCCGATGGAAGCGCATTTCATCGGCTTCAACATGTGGGTCAAGGCGGTCGAGAAGGCCGGCACCACGGACCCCGACGCGGTGATCGATTCCATCATCGGCGTGACGGTGCCCAACCTCACCGGCGGATATTCCGCGATGATGCCGAACCACCACATCACCAAGCCCGTGCTGATCGGCGAGATCCAGGACGACGGCCAGTTCGAGACCGTGTGGGAGACCTCCGGCCTCGTCGTCGGTGATGCCTGGTCGGATTATCTGGAAGGCTCCAAGGACCTGATCGCCGACTGGCGCGCGCCCCTGTCCTGCGGAAACTTCAACACCGCCACCGGAAAATGCGGCGGCTCGGGTAGCTAAGCCCGGCCTTCGCATCCAGAGGGGAGGGAGGCGGGCAATGCACCCGCCTCCCCCATCCCCGTCGCCGGACCGCAAGCCTTGGGGCCTCCGCCCTTGCGCGGTCCCACGTATCGCGACCGGCGCGTCATCCCGCGCCCGTCCCTTGACCTTCCCACCCCGGGGTCCTGCCGATCATGCCGATTAGCCCGCGACGCCACCTTGCCGCCCTGAGAGCTCTCGCCGCCTTGCTGGCGCTCGCGCTGCTGTGCGCCGTCTTTGCCGGCACGGTCCAGGCCCAATCCGCCGACGACGACCTGCGGGCGCGACTGAACGCGCTCGCCTCCGGCGGTTTCGACGAGACCCAGCGCCAGATCGACGCGATCGCCGCAACGGGCGATCCGCGCGCGGCTCCCGCACTGGAAGCCCTGTCGGAGGGCGACCTCTATTTCCGGCAATCGGACAGCGCGGTTTTCATCGTGCGCACCGAGGGCTCCGGCTACGCGCTTCAGGATCCGCTGACACTGGAAGGCGTCGGCACGGCCGGACGGCGCGAGGTCAAGAAGATCCGCGTCAACAACCGCCTGCGTCGGGTGATCCGTACCGCGCTCGGCACGCTGACTCTGCGCGCGCCCGACCCGGCCGCGCGCATCGAGGCCGCCGACGCCATCTTCAAGGCGCAGGATGTCGACAGCATCGAGCCGCTGGACGCCGCCCTTGCCGCCGAGACCGATACGGATGTGGCGCGGCACATGCGCGAAGCCCGCGCCGCCGCGGTGCTTGCCTCCGGCCGTCCGACGCAAGACAAGCTCGAGGCAATCGCCACCATTGCCGCGCGCGGCGACCGCGATGCCCGCTCCCTGCTGACCGGCATTTCCAACGGCCCCGACACCGCCCTGCATGACGCGGCCAATGCGGCGATCGCCAAGGTGGAACGCGTACAGGGCCTGTGGGACACGGCCAGAAACATCTGGTTCGGCCTGTCGCTCGGCTCCGTGCTGCTGCTCGCCGCCATCGGCCTTGCGATCACCTTCGGCGTGATGGGCGTGATCAACATGGCGCATGGCGAGATGGTCATGCTCGGCGCCTATACGACCTTCGTCGTCCAGAGCCTGTTTCGCACGGCCGCACCCGAATATTTCGACTATTCGCTGATCGTGGCGCTGCCGGCGGCTTTCCTCGTCGCCGGGCTCGTCGGGATCGCCATCGAGCGCGGCATCATCCGCTTCCTGCACGACCGTCCGCTGGAAACCCTGCTGGCGACCTGGGGCGTCTCGCTGATCCTGCAACAAAGCGTGCGCACGATCTTCGGACCGACCAACCAGGAGGTCGGCAATCCTTCCTTCATGTCCGGCGCCTTCGAGATCGGCCAGCTCACCATCACCTATAACCGGCTGTGGATCGTTGTCTTTGCGCTTGTCGTCTTCACCGTTTTGCTGGTGGCGATGAAGGCGACCCGCTTCGGCCTCTATGTGCGCGCGGTCACCCAGAACCGGCGCATGTCCGCCTCCATGGGCATCCGCACCCCGCTGGTCGACGCGCTCACCTTCGGCCTCGGCTCGGGGATCGCCGGGATCGCCGGCGTGGCGCTCTCCCAGATCGACAACGTTTCGCCCAACCTCGGCCAGTCCTACATCATCGACAGTTTCATGGTCGTCGTCTTCGGCGGGGTCGGAAACCTCTGGGGCACGCTGCTCGGCGCCTTCACGCTCGGGATCGCCAACAAGTTCCTGGAACCCTTCGCCGGCGCGGTTCTGGCCAAGATCCTGGTGCTCGTCTTCATCATCCTCTTCATCCAGAAGCGCCCGCGCGGCCTCTTCGCGCTCAAGGGCCGGGCGGTGGACGCATGAGCCCTACCGCCAACGGGAGGACCTCGTCATGACGTTCCGCTTTCTCTCCGGCGGCCTGACCGGCGGGCGCATCGTCATGCTGGCGCTGCTCGTCGCCGCCGCGATCCTCGTACCGGTGCTGAACCTTGCCTTGCCCGAAAGCCACCCGCTGCATGTGCCGACCTATGCCGTCACGCTGATGGGCAAGTATCTCACCTATGCGCTGCTGGCGCTGGCGCTCGATCTGGTGTGGGGCTATTGCGGCATTCTCTCGCTCGGCCATGCCGCCTTCTTCGCGCTCGGCGGCTATGCCATGGGCATGTATCTGATGCGCCAGATCGGCACGCGCGGCGTCTATGGCGATCCGGTCCTGCCGGATTTCATGGTCTTTCTCAACTGGCAGGAGCTGCCCTGGTACTGGTACGGCTTCGACGTCTTTCCCTTCGCCATGCTGATCGCGCTGGCGGCACCTGGCCTGCTTGCCTTCGTCTTCGGCTGGTTCGCCTTCCGCTCGCGGGTGACCGGCGTCTATCTCTCCATCATCACCCAGGCGATGACCTATGCGCTGCTGCTCGCCTTCTTCCGCAATGACATGGGCTTTGGCGGCAACAACGGCCTGACCGATTTCAAGGACATTCTCGGCTTCGACATCCAGTCGGACGCCACCCGCGCCGGGCTTTTCGCGGCCTCCGCGCTGGCGCTCGCGGGCGGACTGGTGATCGCGGTGGCCATCACCGCCTCCAAGCTCGGCAAGGTGCTGATCGCCGTGCGCGACGCGGAAAGCCGCACCCGGTTTCTCGGCTATCGGGTCGAGCACTACAAGCTCTTCGTCTGGACGGTGTCGGCGATGATGGCAGGCCTTGCCGGCGCGCTCTACGTGCCGCAGGTCGGGATCATCAATCCGGGCGAGTTCGCCCCCGCCAACTCGATCGAAGCCGTGATCTGGGTCGCCGTCGGCGGGCGCGGCACGCTCGTCGGTCCGATCATCGGCGCGGTTCTCGTCAATTTCGCCAAGAGCTGGTTCACCGCCGCCCTGCCGGAGTTCTGGCTGTTCGCGCTTGGCGGGCTCTTTGTCTTCGTCACGCTGTTCCTGCCGACCGGCATCGTCGGGCTCGCAAAATCGGCCGCGCAGCGCCTGCGCCGCCTGCGGGAGCCGCAGACGCCCGGCCGCGAAACGAAGACGCCCAGCGAGATGGCGGCAGCCCGCCCAAGCGAACAGGCGGCGGAGTAACCCCATGGCAAAAGCGGAAAACCTTCTCTATCTCGACGGCGTCAGCGTTTCCTTCGATGGCTTCAAGGCGCTGAACAACCTGTCGTTCCTGGTCGGCCGCAACGAGATGCGGGCAATCATCGGGCCGAATGGCGCCGGCAAGACCACGATGATGGATGTCATCACCGGCAAGACGCGGCCCGACGAGGGAACGCTGCGCTTCGACGGCAGGATCGACCTCACCGCCCATGACGAGGCGGAAATCGCCGGTTTCGGCATCGGGCGTAAGTTCCAGAAGCCCACCGTCTTCGAGAATCAAAGCGTGCGCGACAATCTGAAACTGGCGTTGAAAGCGCCGCGCGGCCCCTTCGCCACGCTGTTTCACCGCGACGACGAGGCCCAGCGCACCCGGATCGACGAATTGCTTGCAACGATCAGGCTTCGCGACCGCGAGACCGATCTGGCCGGCGACCTGAGCCACGGCCAGAAGCAGTGGCTCGAGATCGGCATGCTGCTCGCGCAGGATCCGGAACTGCTCCTGATCGACGAACCGGCCGCCGGCATGACAGACGCGGAGACGGCGGCGACCGCCGACCTGCTGCGCGAGATCGCCAGGACCCATTCCGTCGTCGTGGTGGAACACGACATGACCTTCGTGCGCGCGCTTGGCGTGAAAGTCACCGTCCTGCACGAGGGCTCGGTTCTGGCCGAAGGCTCGCTTGATCACGTCTCCAGCGACCAGAAGGTCATCGATGTCTATCTCGGACGCTGACGTTTCCCCGGAAGGTCCCGCCTCATGCTGACCGTCGACGCAATCGATCTCCACTATGGCGCGGCTCAAGCGCTGAAACAGGTGAGCCTCACCGCAAAGACCGGCGAGATCACCTGTGTGATGGGCCGCAATGGCGTCGGCAAGACCTCGACGCTGCGCGCCATCGCCGGCCAGCATCCGGTCAGCCGCGGTTCGATCCATTGGGAAGGCACCGATATCACCCGCCTGTCGGCGTTCCAGCGCGCCAGACGCGGCATTTCCATCGTACCGCAGGGGCGCGACATCTTTCCGCTTCTGAGCGTGAAGGAAAATCTGGAGACCGGCTTTGCGCCGCTGCCCCGCAAGGACCGCTTCGTGCCCGACACGGTCTTCGAGCTCTTCCCGGTCCTGAAGGACATGCTGTCGCGGCGCGGCGGTGATCTTTCGGGCGGACAACAGCAGCAGCTTGCCATCGGACGGGCCATCGTCATGCGGCCGCGCCTGCTGATCCTGGACGAGCCGACGGAAGGGATCCAGCCCTCGATCATCAAGGACATCGGTCGCGCCATCGCCTTCCTGCGCGAAAGCGGCGACATGGCAATCGTGCTCGTCGAACAATATTTCGAGTTCGCCCGCGACCTTGCCGACAGCTTCGCCGTGATGGATCGCGGCGAGGTCGTGCTCGCCGGCGCACGAGATACGCTCGACGAACAGGAGGTCCGCGCCCATCTCACCGTATGAGGCGTCCCCCGCGCGGTGTATTGGGCCCGAGGGCGCGGGTCAGCCGCGCCCGATATAGGGCATGGTCGTCGCCATAACCGTCATGAACTGCACGTTGGCCTCGAGCGGCAGGCCCGCCATATGGAGCACGGAGCTTGCCACATGAGCTGCGTCCATGACAGGTTCCGCGCGCACCGAGCCGTCCGGCTGAGGCACGCCCTGCGGCATCTTGGCGGTCATGTCGGAGGCGGCATTGCCGATGTCGATCTGCCCGCAGGCGATGTTGCAGGCCCGTCCGTCGAGCGAGATCGAGCGCGTCAGCCCGGTGATCGCATGTTTTGAAGCGGTGTAGGCAACGGACCCCGGACGCGGCACATGGGCGGAAATCGAACCGTTGTTGATGATCCGTCCGCCCTGCGGGTCCTGCCCGCGCATCTGGATGAAAGCAGCGCGGGCGACCAGAAACGCACCGTCGACATTGACCGACATCACCTTGCGCCAGTCGGCAAAAGAGAGATCCCCGATCGGCGTGCCGAGCACCGAAGTGCCGGCATTGTTGAAGACGACATCAAGCCGACCGAAGCGCTCCTTGATCGCATCGAACAGCGCATCGACGGCCTGCGGATCGCTGACGTCGCAGGGCACGCACAGCGCCGCATCCCGGTCGACGCCGGCCTCCGTGACCGCGCTGTCGAGAAGCTCGGCGCGCCGGCCGGCGAGCACCACCCGGTATCCCGCCCGCATGAAGGCAATCGCACAGGCGCGCCCGACCCCCGCCATTGCCCCCGTCACAAGCGCCACGTCGCCCTGCCCCGCCATCAATGACCTCCCGATTCTGGATTATCCGGATGTCACAATGCGCGAGGGCGATCCGTCAAGGCAAGCCCGCAAAGGCTTGCCGGTCAGCGGTCAAGGATCGGAAGGTCAGACGAAGTTGCGGGCCACCATGTAGCCTGCCCAGGCGGAGACGCCGGTGACGAAGGTGCCCCAGGTCACGTCTACGAGGGTCACGACCACCGGCCAGTCGCGCAGCGTCGCCAGATTGGTGAAATCATAGGTGGCATAGGCGAAGAAGCCGAAGAGCAACCCGTAGATCAGCGCATCCTGCCAATTGCCCGACTTGAGCGCCGGACTGACCGCGAAAATCACGATGCCGACGACATAGACGGTGTAAAACGCCCCCGCGACGGCGAAATTTACCTCGTCGGCCATCAGCGCCCCGACGCGATCCCGGTAGAAGGATCCGGCGATGCGCGTCAGCCACACATAATCGATGGCAAAAAAGACGACCGCAGTCGCAAGATAGGCAATCGCGTAGGACATGTTTCAAACCCTTGTCAGTGTCATACACGTTAGACGCAACGGGATAGCGATCGGTTCACCTTCAGGCGCGGACAGGGGCGACAACAAGCGACCAATCGCCTCAGTCGGCGCCGATACCGGGGAAGCAGGCGACAAAGCCGCCGCGTCCCCCTTCACAAGACTTTGGAATGATTCTAATTTGAGAAATGTGTTCGCGCATCGCCACCGATGCCGTCGGACCGCAAACGCAGGAGATTTTTATGAAGGGCAGTGAAAAGGTTATCGAGCGACTGAACGAGGCGCTCTTGCTCGAACTCGGAGCCGTCAATCAGTACTGGCTTCATTACCGCATGCTCGACGACTGGGGCCTTGGAAAGCTCGCCAAGAAGGAGCGTGAGGAATCCATCGAGGAAATGCACCACGCCGACAAGATCATCGAGCGGATCATTTTCCTCGAAGGCCACCCGAACCTTCAAAAGGTCGGCGCGCTGCGCATCGGCCAGGACGTCCGGGAAGTGCTGGAATCGGACCTCGCAGGCGAACATGACGCCCGCGCCTCCTATTCCAAGTCCCGCGACATCTGCCATGACGAAGGCGACTACGTCACCATGAAGCTCTTCGAGGAGCTTCTGAAGGACGAGGAAGGCCATATCGACTTTCTCGAAACCCAGCTCGACCTGCTCGACAAGCTCGGCGTGGAGCGCTACTCGCTCCTCAACGCAACGTCCGCCGACGAAGGCGAAGAGTGAGTTTCCGACCGCCGCGCTCCATCGGGTGCGGCGGTCGCGCCTTCGGGTCTGAACCCGTCGCCGCTTTGTCGCGCGGCCCTGCAGTCTCCGGTGCCGGCGCCCTTCGCAACGCCACATCCCGCCTGCCCCCCCCGCTCGCATCCTCTTCAGCCGCCCGCCCCCGGTGCCGGCATCCTGAGCCGAAAACCTCGCGCATAAAGAGCGCCTGACGTTTTCGGCAACCCTTACCATCCATTGTGGTCTATCATCGCCAGACCGTCGGTCGACCGTCGCGAATGGTCGCGCGCAAAAACGGCAGCCGAAGAGGGCGGCCGCACACCAAGGGGGAGATGGTCATGGCATTCCAGCCCGGATTCGACGTCACCGAGGCGACCGCGACGCTGGCGCTGTCACAGGCGATCTATGGCGTTCCCGCCATTCCGGTTCCGACTCCGGATCCGCACTCGCTGGGCTGGTCCAAGGTCGACGCCTTGTCTCCGAGCGGGTCGACACTGCTCGACAATCTCTGGCAGGTGTGGCGTGACGACACCCGCCCCAACCGGTATGCGATCGTGGTGCGCGGCACGGTCGACAGCGACGCGAGCATTCTCGCCGACCTGCTGTTTCCGCTGGTCGACGCCAGGCTCGACCTCGCCATCGAGACCGGCGGGGGCAAACTCGAGTTCCCGTTTCATCTCGCCCGCGACGAGGCCGGCAGCGCGGTCGTCGCCGGCACCCACCTGGGCTTCAGCCTGAGCCTCTTCCTAATGCTCCTGACGACGGACCGCCCGCTCCTGGCAACGCTTGCCGCGCTTTCGCTCGACCCGGACGCGGAGATCCTGATCACCGGCCACAGCCAGGGAGCCTCGATCGCAACGCTCCTGACCTCCTTCGTGCGCCATGCCTCCGGGGTCTTCTCGAGCATCGCGAAGCCCTCCTACAAGACCTATGTCTTCGCGCCCGCCAAACCCGGCAACGACCACTACAGCTATGATTATGCCGCCATCGCCGGCGTTGCGGGCACGGGCTGGAGCGTTGTCAGCACGCAAGGCTGGGTGCCGCAGGTGCCCTTTACCCTGCAGCTTCCGGGCGACATCAACACGCCCAACCCCTTGCGCGACTATCGCGGCGTCCGCAATCTCGATGTCGACCCGCGCATCGCCGCGCTCTGCGCGACCGTGGAGCCGTCGGTCGAGGACGCGCAGCGTCAGGTCGTCGCCCATGCCTGTCGGGTCGCCGAAAGCCTAAAGGAGCGACTTGCCGGGGAAAGACTCACGCTCGACACAAGGCTGCTGGGTGCGCCAGAGGCGGTCGTGCTCGACGGCACTTCCCTCGCCGGCGGGATCGACAGCCTTCTGTCGCAAATCCAGGCATCGCTGAACTTCGCAACCGCCGGCAATCTGGTGCCGCTGTTCGCCGTTCCGGGCGAGAACCCGGACGATCCGACCGATTTCTTCTGGCAACACCACCTCGGCAACTACTGGAAATACCTGCAGGCGCAATACGGCGCCGCCTGACCCGGACCTTGCCAAAGCGTGCAAGGGGAACCGCACACAACCCGCTTGTCATTGCACCTCCCGCACGGCACTCTCCGGCAAACGGGGCCAGTCGTGCCCGGTCGGGGGATATGCGCATGAGATTGATCGGTCTTGCTCTGGCGCTTGGCGCCGCTCTTCTTCACACTTCGCTGGCGCAGGCTGCCTGCCCGGATGCGGCAACGGTCGACACCTTCATCGCCGATCGTGCCGCCGCGCGACCGGCCATGCCGCCGATCGCCGCCGGCTCATCGCTGGACGACGGGCTCTGCGCGCAGGCGATGGTCGTCGAGCGCCTGTCGAAAGACCTCGGTCCGGTGGTCGGCTACAAGGCGGGCCTGACATCGCCCCCGGCGCAGCAGGCTTTCGGTGTCGACGAACCGGTGTTCGGCACGCTTCTGCGCGACATGCTGCTCAAGCCCGGCGCAAGCGTTCGCGCGGCCGACGCGGTTCGCTCCCTGTTCGAGGCGGACCTGATCGTCGAGATCGGCGACGCCGCCGTCAACGACGCGACGACGCCGGCAGAAGTCCTGGCCGCCATTCGCGGCGTTCGGCCGTTCCTGGAGCTTCCGGCCCTGGTCGCGCCGCTCGATATCCAGCTCGACGGCCCGATGATCACGGCAATCAACGTCGGCGCCTGGCGCGGCGTGATGGGCGATCTGATCGCATTGCCGGCGGATGAAACCGGCGTGGCGATGCTGGCGGATTTCACCGCCCGGCTGACCGACGAGACGACCGGCGAGACCATCTCCGCCGCGCCGGGCAAGGCCGTGCTCGGCCATCCGCTGAACGCGGTGATCTGGATCGCCGGCGTGCTCAAGGCACAAGGCAAGGCCCTGAAACCCGGCGATCTCGTCTCGGTCGGCTCCATCGGCCCGCTCAATCCGATGAAGCCGGGACAAAAGATCCGCCTCACCTATGAGGGGCTGCCGGGCACACCGGGCGTCTCCGCCGCCTTCGAGTGATTGGGAAGGGTCAGCGCTTCTTCTTGTTGAAGGCCGCCGCAAGCGCCGCCGCCATCGCGCCGTCCCCCGAGCCACCGTCGGAGCCACGCCCCTGCGACCCGCCGCCGCCCTTCGGCCGCGGCTTGGTCGGCGCGCCGCCTTTCGGGCCGCTCCCGCGCGGATCGCGTCCGCCGGGACCGGAGCCGCGCGTGCCCGGCTGGCCGGCGTCGGCGCCGCCGTCCTTGCGCATGGTCAGCGCGATGCGCTTGCGCGGCATGTCGACCTCAAGCACCCGCACCCGCACGATCTCGCCGGCTTTCACCACCTCGGCAGGGTCGCGGACGAAGCGGTCTGCAATCTGCGAGACATGCACCAGCCCGTCCTGATGGACGCCGATATCGACGAAGGCGCCAAAGTTGGTGACATTGGTGACGGTGCCCTCAAGCGCCATTCCTGGCTTGAGATCGGCCATCGTTTCCACCCCGTCCTGGAGCTTCGCGGTGCGAAACTCCGGGCGCGGGTCGCGGCCGGGCTTTTCCAGCTCGGCGAGAATGTCGCGCACCGTGGGCAAGCCGAAGACCGCGTCGACGAAGTCCTCGGGATCGAGCGCCTTGAGCCGCTGCGCATTGCCCATGACCTCCGACAGCGGCCGCCCGCAGGCCGTCACGATCCGCTCGGCCACCGGATAGGCCTCCGGGTGGACGGCCGACGCATCGAGCGGGTTGTCGCCGCCTGGAATGCGCAGGAAGCCGGCGCATTGCTCGAAGGCCTTCGGCCCGAGCCGGGGAACGGACAGCAGATCCTTGCGCGAGCGGAATGCTCCGTTCGCGTCGCGATGCGCCACCACCGCATCGGCAAGCCCGGCGGACAAGCCCGACACACGGGTCAGAAGCGGCGCCGAGGCGGTGTTGAGATCGACGCCGACCGCATTCACCGCATCCTCGACCACGGCATCGAGCGCGCGGGCGAGCTTGGTCTGGTTCACGTCGTGCTGATACTGGCCGACACCGATGGACTTCGGCTCGATCTTGACGAGTTCCGCCAGCGGATCCTGCAGCCGACGGGCAATCGAGGCCGCGCCGCGCAGCGACACATCGACGTCGGGCATCTCGCGCGCTGCCAGCGCGCTCGCCGAATAGATCGAGGCCCCCGCCTCGTTGACGATCACCTTGACCGGGCGTGCTGCGACAGGGACGTCGCCGAGAAGGTCGCCGACCAGCCGGTCGGTCTCGCGGCTCGCGGTGCCGTTGCCGATCGCGACCAGCGCGATCTTGTGTTTCGCGATCAGCGCGAGCAGCGTGTTGCGGGTCCCCGCCACGTCGTTGCGTGGCTGGAAGGGATAGACCGTCGCGGTCTCGACGAGCTTGCCGGTCGCATCGACCACGGCGACCTTCACGCCGGTGCGGATGCCGGGGTCGAGGCCGAGCACGGTCGAATGACCAGCCGGTGCTGCGAGCAGCAGGTCCTTGAGGTTTCGGGCGAAGACATTGATCGCCTCGTCCTCCGAGCGTTCGCGCAACTGCGTCATCAGGTCGAGTTCCAGATGCAGTGCAAGCTTCACCCGCCAGGCCCAGCGCGCGGTCTCCGCAAGCCAGCGATCCGCCGGGCGTCCCTCATCGGCAATGCCGGCCGCCGCCATCACCATGCGCTCCACCGGCTTGACCGGCGCGGGGTCTTCCGCGTCGACCACAAGATCGAGCGCAAGCACGCCTTCGTTGCGTCCGCGCAAGAGCGCCAGTGCGCGGTGGCTCGGAATATCCGCCCATTTCTCGCGGTAGTCGAAATAGTCGGAGAACTTGGCTCCGGCCTCTTCCTGGCCCTCGACCACGCGCGACTGCACGACACCGCCGCGCATCAGGTGCTGGCGCAGCCGGCCGACCAGCGCCGCATCCTCTGCGAAACGCTCCATCAGGATCTGGCGCGCGCCATCTAGCGCGGCTTTTTCGTCCGCGACTCCCTTTTCGGCATCGACAAAGCGCGCGGCCTCTGCCTGCGGATCGCGGGACGGATCGCCGAGCAGAAGGTCGGCAAGCGGCTCCAGCCCGGCCTCGCGCGCGATCTGGGCCTTGGTGCGCCGCTTCTTCTTGAAGGGAAGATAGAGATCCTCAAGCTGCGCCTTGGTTTCCGCCGCCGCAATCCGGCCGGCGAGATCCGTGTCGAGCTTGCCCTGCTCGTCGATGGAGGCGACGATTGCCGCGCGCCGGTCTTCCAGCTCGCGCAGATAGACAAGTCGCTCCTCCAGCGTGCGCAGTTGGGTGTCGTCGAGCCCGCCGGTCGCTTCCTTGCGGTAGCGCGCGACGAAGGGAACCGTCGCCCCGCCGTCGAGCAGTTCCACGGTGGCGACGACCTGCTCGGGCCGACAACCGAGTTCAGCAGCGATACGGCTGCTGATGCGGGCGAGAAGATCCTTTGCACGGACCGGATCGGTGGTCGGGCCGGCGGAGACGGGTGTTTCGGTCATTGGAGGTATCTGTCCTGAAAAAATGTCGGTTCGACGGCACAGGAAGGATGGAAGCCAGCCGGCTCAGCGCACCACTGTGATGCGTTGGGCCGCGCGCGTCACGGCGGTGTAGAGCCAGCGGTCGCGATAATCGCGAAAGGCGTAGCTTTCGTCGAAGAGCACGATGTCGTCCCACTGCGAGCCCTGCGCCTTGTGGACGGTCAGCGCATAGCCGTAGTCGAATTCGTCGGAGCGCCGGCGAATGGCATAGGGAAGCTGTTCCGCCCCGTCCTCGAAGAGACCCGGCAGCACCTTGACGGAGATCTTTGCCTTGCCGGCGGCCTCGTCCTCCGGCTTCACGTCGAAGCGCAACGTGTTGCCGCGCGAGGGCCTGAGCCGTGCCACGGTCCACAGTCCGCCGTTGAGCAGGCCCTTGGCCTTGTCGTTTCGCAGACAGACGAGCTTGTCGCCGACCGCCGGCATCTGGGTGGTGAAACCCTTGAGCTCGCGGATGCGCCCGTTGTAGAGCCGCCGTGTGCGGTTGGTGCCGACCAGCACCTGATCGGCGGCCAGGATCGCCTCGGCGTCGATCTCCCGGCGCGAGATGATACGGCTGTCGCCGTAATCTCCGGGCTCCAGCGTGCCGCCCTCGCGGATCAGCATCGACATATGCACGATCGGATTGTCGCGCGCCTGACGGTGCACCTCCGTCAGCATGATGTCCGGCTCGGCCTCGGTGAAGAAACCGCCGCCCTTGACCGGCGGCAGCTGCGCCGGATCGCCCAGCACCAGCACGGGCGTACCAAAGGACAGGAGGTCGCGGCCCAGGTCCTCGTCGACCATCGAGCATTCGTCGATGACGATCAGCTTCGCCTTGGCGGCGACGCTGTCGCGGTTGATCGAGAAGCTCGGACTGGCCTCCTCGTCGTCGGTCTCGTCCTTGTGACCGCGCGGGCGGTAGATCATCGCATGAATGGTGGTCGCGCCGTCGCAGCCCTTCTGGCGCAGCACATGCGCCGCCTTGCCGGTGAAGGCGCCAAAGGCGACATCGCCGTCGATGCCGGCCGCAAGATGGCGGGCAAGCGTCGTCTTGCCCGTTCCGGCAAAGCCGAACAGCCTGAACACCTGCTTGTCGCCCGATTTCAGCCAGCGCGCGGTTTCTGCGAGCGCGGCTTCCTGCTGCGGTGACCAATCCATGAAGCGATTCCCGTTGCCAACCGCTCCTGTCTACCTGCTTTGGATGGCGAATGGCACCCGCATTTCCGGGGTTTTCAAGGGCCGGGATAGACCGTCACACCGGTTCCGGTGACGGAGAAGCCGGCCATATAGGGATCGCGGTCGTCGAGCGTGATCTGCGAAGTGCCGGTGCGGATCGCCCAGCCCTCGATGGTCGGCACGATGGCCGGCAGGTCGCCCACCCGCGTCTCGTTCTTCACGCCGCCGGTGAAGAGCGAGCCGATCACGCTTTCATGCACGAAACTGTCGCCGGTCTTGAGCCGTCCGCGCGCATGCAACTGCGCCATCCGGGCGGATGTGCCGGTGCCGCAGGGGCTGCGGTCGATCGCCCGGTCGCCATAGAAAACGGCGTTCCGACCATCGGCGCCCGGCTGCGTTGGCGGCCCCGTCCACTGCACATGGGTGATGCCGCGAATGCGCGGATCGAGCGGATGCACGAAGTCGAACGCCTCGTTGAGGCGTGCGCGCAAGAGCGGGCTGATCGACACCAGCCGGTCCACATCGATGGATCCGACGCCGGCAAAATTCTCCTGCGGCTCGATGATCGCATAGAAGTTTCCGCCATAGGCGACGTCGAAGGTGATCCGGCCAAGCTCCGGACAGTCGATCTCCAGATCGCGGGCCGCCAGAAATGCCGGCACATTGGTCAGTCGGACGGAAGCGACATGTTCGCCCTCCATCGTGTAGTCGGCGGTGACCGGGCCGGCCGGCGTGTCGAGCCGGGCGGTGCCGGGTGTCGCAGGCCGGATCAGCCCCTCCTCGATCCCCATGGTCACCGTCCCGATGGTGCCGTGACCGCACATCGGCAGGCAGCCGGAGGTCTCGATATAGAGCACACCGATGTCGCAATCGGTGCGCGTCGACGGATAGAGGATCGCGCCGGACATCATGTCGTGACCGCGCGGCTCGAACATCAGGCCTGTGCGGATCCAGTCGTAGCGGGCAAGGAAATCTGCGCGCCGCGCCAGCATGGTGTCGCCGTCGAGCGCGGGTCCCCCGCCGGCGACAAGCCGCACCGGATTGCCGCAGGTGTGTCCATCGATGCAAAAGAACGTGTGCCGCGCCATCGGCGCCTCTCCTCAAAAACGGTCAACCGCATAGGGCGCAAGATCGACGGCGGGATCCTTGCCCGAGATCATGTCGGCGACGAGTTCGCCCGTCGCCGCGGCTTGCGTCAGACCGTGATGCGCATGCCCGAAGGCGTAAAAGACATGCGCGGCCCGCCGGCTTTGCGAGATCACCGGCAGGCTGTCGGGAAGCGAGGGGCGAAAGCCCATCCAGCGTTCGCCGCCGTCCACCGACAGGGCCGGCGCCACCCGTTTGGCGCGCGACACCAGCGCATCGACGCGCGCCCAGTTGGGCGGCGCCGTCAGGCCCGCAAATTCCACCATTCCGCCGATGCGCAGGCCGCGCGCGATCGGCGACATGACAAACCCGTAGCCTGCCAGCATGACGAAACGCCGGAAGGCGACGCCCGGCTCCGGCACGGTGATGTTGTAGCCCCGTTCCGTGTCGAGCGGCACGTCCTCACCAAGCGAGGATGCCAGCCGCTTCGACCAGGCGCCACAGGCAATCACGAGCTTGTCGGCATGGAGCACGGGACCCTCGCGCATCCGCAGCCGCGCGCCTCCGTCCGTGCCGACAATGCTGACGACATCGCCGCGCAGGATCTGGCCACCCCGCTCCCTGACCACACGCTCGAGATCCAGACACATGGCATGGGGATCGTCGAGATGCGCCCAGCCGGGGATGAAGGCGCCGCCGGCCACAGACGGCCCGAGGTCCGGTTCCATCTCGCGGATCTCCGCAGCCGACAGCTCGCGCACCTCGATGCCGTGATCGCGCTGGAGCTGCCAGCCGGCCCGGGCCCTGGCGACCTCGCCCGGCTTGTCGAAGACATCGAGACACCCCTCCGCGCGCAGCCGGCCGCCAGTGCCGGTGTCCGCCCAAAGCCGCTCCCAGGCCGGCAGCGCTTCCGCGTTGAGCGCGGCGATTGCGGCCACCGACCGCTTGAAGGCGGCAGGGCGCGACGCGGCCATGAACCGCAGCATCCACGGCAGGATCGAGGGCGCGTAGGACGGGCGGATCGTCAGGGGCCCGAGCGGGTCGAGCAGCCAGCCCGGCGCCTTGCGCCAGACGCCGGGAGACGCCAGCGGCGCGACGTCGGTCCAGGCAATGCCGGAGGCATTTCCGCGCGAGGCGCCCGAGCCCGGCTCGTTGCGTTCGATCAGCGTGACCTGATGGCCCCGGGCCTGCAATGTGGCGGCCGTGGCAAGCCCGACAATCCCCGCGCCGATGATGTGAACGGAAGAACGATCTGTCATCGCGGGAAATATGGTCTCCGAAGGGCCGCTACGATGTCTGGCGGTATCGCATTGAGACACCGGACGGACGCCGTGTCCAGAGCGTCGAACCCGCCGCCCATGCAGTGATATATCACGAATATCCGCGAAGATTTCATCCCCGGAGCGGCAAGTCAACCCGCGATACATGTCCGCGCAGGACCACGATGGCAACAAGTGCTGCGCAGGACAGGCAGCTTGCGGCGAATGCAAGGGCCAGCGCCGCCGAGGCTCCGGCGAAATCGAATGCCACGCCGAGCGCAAAGGGCGCCAGCGCGCCGACGATCAGCACCGGGCGCGCGATCCGGCCGAGAAGAACCGCGTAGCCGTCAGCCCCGAACAGATAGAGCGGCAAGGTGCCCCGCACGATGGTCGACAAGCCGTTCGACCCGCCATAAAGGATGGCAAAGACAGAGGCGCTCAGCGTATCGACCCCGAGCACAGACAGCATAACAAAGGCGAGCAGGATGACGCCGCCAGATGTCAGTGCGACGGCAAGCGGCGACACGTTGCGCGCCCACCAGAGCTCGAGAACGCGGGCCGCGACCTGGGACGGACCGATCAGGGTCCCGACCATGACGGCGGCCGCGGCCGGCATCCCCAGGTCGCCGAGAAGCGCCAGCAGATGCGCCGACAATCCGACGAACTGGAAGGCGGCGCTGCTGAAGGCGAGCGCCAGCAGCAGGAAGGCGTACCGGCGCCGGCGGGCGTCGGGAAAGATGCCTCCCGCCTCCGGCAGCGGACCGCCGGGCACGCCGGCGTCAGGACGGGCTGCGACGGCTTCAGGACGCGGCAGCGCCAGATGCAGCGGCAAGGCAACCAGCGCGGTCACCGCGGCGAACACCAGATAGGTCTCCCGCCATCCGAGCGTTTCAAGCAGGTAGAGCGTCGTCGGCCAGCCGATGGTGGAGGCAAAACCGGCGATCAGCGTCAGCGCAGTGATCAGCCGGCGCGCGCGGCCTGCAAACAGCGATCCGAGGGTTGCGAAGGCCGGATCGTAGAGCGTCGCCGCCATGCCGAGGCCGAGCAGGCTCCACACCAGGAGATAGGAAACCGGCCCGTCGACCAGGGACATGGCCGCCAGGCCACAAGCGGCGGTCGCCGACCCGCCCGCCATCACGCCGCGCCCGCCGAACCGCTGAATCAGCCGGCCGACGCGCGGCGAGGCCAACCCGGCGACGATCAGCGCCAGCGAGAACCCGCCAAGCCCGAAGGCACGCGACCAGCCGAAACTGTCGGAGATCTGCGGCACCGCCAGAACCACAGAATACATCAGCGTGGCATATCCGATGATCTGGGTGATGCCGAGCAGGAGCACGGCCCGTGCGGCTCGGCTCATGCAGCGTGTCCGCCGGCAAGGACCGCGGCCCGCGTCATCCGGGAAACCGCGCGCGGGTGCGGTTGGCAAAGGCCACCAGGCTCAGCATCACCGGGACCTCGACCAGGACGCCGACGACGGTGACGAGGGCCGCGCCCGAGTTCAGCCCGAACAGCCCGATGGCGACGGCCACCGCCAGCTCGAAGAAATTCGAGGTCCCGATCAGCGCGCAAGGAGCGGCGACCCGGTGCGGCAGGCGCCACAGATAGGCCCAGCCATAGCCGAGCGCGAAGATCGCGTAGGACTGGATCAGGATCGGCACGGCCAGCAGCGCGATCAGCACCGGACGGTCCAGGATGACCGGTCCCTGGAAGCCGAACAGCAGCACGACGGTCAGGAGCAGACCGAGCACGGACGCGGGCTTGACCCTGGCCGTGAACCGCACAACCGCCGGCTCGCCGCCCTGCCGTGCCAGCACGGATCGCGTGATAGCGCCGGCGACCAGCGGGATCACCACATAAAGACCGACGGAGAGCAGCAGCGTGTCCCAGGGCACGGCGATGTCGGTCACCCCCAGCAGCAGCGCCACGATGGGGGCAAAGGCGAAGACCATGATCACGTCGTTGAGCGAGACCTGCACCAGCGTGTAATTGGCGTCGCCCCTGGTCAGCTGCGACCAGACGAAGACCATCGCCGTGCAGGGCGCCGCCCCGAGCAGGATCAGCCCGGCGATATACTGGCCGACGTCCTCCTGCGGGATCAGCCCGGAAAAGACGTGCTTGAAGAACAGGATGCCAAGGGCTGCCATGGTGAAGGGCTTGATCAGCCAGTTGACCACAACGGTGATCACCAGCCCCTTGGGCCGCTTGCCCACGTCCTTCAGGCTGGTGAAATCCACCGCCACCATCATCGGATAGACCATCGCCCAGATCAGCACGGCAACCAGCAGGTTGACGGAGGCATATTCAAACTGCGCGAGGGCGGCGAAGAGGCCCGGCACGAGATTGCCGAGAATGACGCCGGAGACGATCCCCAGACCGACCCACAGGGAAAGGTAGCGTTCAAAGATGCTCATTGTTCAGCTTTCGTGATGTCGGGGGATCGGGAGGACGCGAAGGGACCGCAAAGTTCGGGCCGTCCCTTGCAGCAGTCATGCAGGAGGAAATCGAAGAGCGCGCGAATGCCGTCGTAATGGGCGCTGTAGCGGATAGCGCGCCCGTCGCGCTCGGCCGCAATCAGGCCGGCCCGCGCAAGCGCGGAAAGATGCGTGGACAGCGTGTTGGCCCGCACGTCCAGAACCTGCGCGAGATCGCCCGCACCGACGCCTTCGGGTCCCGCCGTGACGAGATGGCGAAAGACGTCGAGACGGGTGTCCTGACCGAGCGCGGACAGCGCGGCGATGGCGGCTTTTTTATCCATAATTCGAGAAATATCGAATTATAAAGCCGCGTCAAGCGAAGCTTTGATGACAGGGCGCGGGACAGCCGCCGCGTCCCGCGCCCTGTCCTGCAACCATGCGAGGATCGGCGAGGACGGAAACCGCCTCAGGCGGCCGATTTCGCCGCCAGCCGCTTCTTGATGCTCTCCACATCGGCGCGCGGCGTCGCCGCGAACAGCGTCTTGGTGTAGTCGTGCTGAGGATCGGAAAACACCTGATCGCGCGTACCGTGTTCCACCGCCTCGCCGAAATACATCACCATCACCTCGTCGGCGATGTAGCGCACCACCGAAAGATCGTGGCTGATGAAGACGTAGGTCAGGTCGAACTCGTCCTGCAGGTCGCGCAACAGGTTGAGGATCTGCGCCTGCACGGAAAGATCGAGTGCAGAGACCGGTTCGTCGAGCACAAGCAGTTTCGGGCGTAGCATGATCGCACGCGCAATCGCCACGCGCTGGCGCTGACCGCCGGAGAACATATGCGGATAGCGGCCGTAGTGCTCGGGCGGAAGCCCCACCTTCTCCAGCATGGCAAGCGCCGCGTCGCGCCGTTCGGCCGCGCTCATCGAAGTGTTGAGCAGCAAGGGCTCTTCCAGCACCGCCCCGATCTTCTGGCGCGGATTGAGCGAGCCATAGGGGTTCTGGAAGACGATCTGCACGGCCTGGCGCATTTCGCGGGTGATGCCGTGGCTGGTAATGTCGATCGTCTCGCCGTCGATCTCGATGGTGCCGGAGGTCGGCGGATCGATCATCGTCAGCATGCGCGCGAGCGTCGATTTTCCGCAGCCCGATTCCCCGACCACGGCCAGCGTCGAGCCGCGTTCGACATCGAAGCTCACGCCCTTGACCGCATGCAGCAGCTTGGTCTTGCCGAACATGCCGCCGCTGATCACATAATCGCGCTTCAGGTCGCGGACTTTCAGGATCGGGTCGCTCATGGCTGCACCTCCCGCACATCGGCCTGCATCATCGCCTCATAGTCGGCCACCGTCGGCAGCCGGTCGCCGGTCGCGTTTTCCGGCAAGGCCGACAGAAGCGCCTTGGTGTAGGGGTGCGACGGGTTCTCGAACAGCGTCAGCACGTCCGCCGTCTCCATCTGCTTCCCCTTGTATTGCACCACCACCCGGTCGGCGGTCTCCGCCACCACGCCCATGTCGTGGGTGATCATGATCAGCCCCATGCCGGTGTCGCGCTGCATGTCCGTCAGGAGATCGAGGATCTGCTTCTGGATCGTCACATCGAGCGCCGTTGTCGGCTCGTCGGCGATCAGGAGTTTCGGCGCGCACGCCGTGGCGATGGCGATCATCACCCGCTGGCACTGGCCGCCCGACATCTGGTGCGGGAACGCCGAAACCCGCCGTGCCGGATCGGGAATGCCGACGGATTCCAGCAGTTCGATCACCCGGTCCTTGCGTTCCTTGCGCGACAGCGACGTATGCGTCTTCAGCACCTCGTCGAGCTGGAAGCCGACGGTGAAACACGGGTTGAGGCTCGCGATCGGCTCCTGGAAGATCATCGCGATGTCCTTGCCGATCACCTTGCGCCGTTCGGCCGCCGGCATCGCGCGCAGGTCGATGCCCTCGAAGGCCATCAGGTCGGCCGACACCGTCGCGCTGTCGGGCAGAAGCCCCATCACGGCCAGCATGGCGACCGACTTGCCGGATCCCGATTCCCCGACGATGGCGAGCACCTCGCCACCCTCGACGGTATAGTCGACGCCGTCGAGCGCGCGGAACGGACCGGCGGCGGTGTCGAACTCGACGCGCAGATTGCGGATTTCAAGAAGGGCCATGCCGTCAGCTCCGCTTCAGCTTGGGGTCGAGGGCATCGCGCAGCCCGTCACCGACGAGATTGATCGCCAGCACGGTGATCAGGATCGCAAGGCCCGGGAAGGTGACCACCCACCAGGCGCGCAGGATGAACTCGCGCGCCTCGGCAAGCATCGTGCCCCATTCCGGGGTCGGCGGCTGCGCGCCCATCCCGAGGAAGCCGAGCGCGGCGGCATCGAGGATCGCGTTGGAGAACGACAACGTTCCCTGCACGATCAGTGGCGCAAGACAGTTCGGCAGGATCGTCTTGAACATCAGCCGGGTGTTGCCCGCACCTGCAAGCCTTGCGGCGACCACATAGTCGCGGGTGCGCTCGGTGAGAACGGCGGCCCGGGTCAGGCGCACGAAATGCGGCTGCAGCACGATGGCGATCGCGATCATCGCGTTCATCAGCCCCGGACCGAGCACGGCAACGAGCACGAGGGCGAGAAGCAGCGAGGGAAACGCGAGAATGACGTCCATCACCCGCATGATCACCGTGTCGACCCAGCCGCGGAAATAGCCCGCGATCACGCCGATGACGATGCCGCCGGTGAGCGCGATGCCGACGACGACGAGACCGATGAACAGCGAGAACCGCGCCCCGAAGATCAGCCGCGAGAGCATGTCGCGCCCGACCGCGTCGGTGCCCAGCAGGAACATGACGTTGCCCCCCTCCTGCCAGACCGGCGGGGTGAGGAAGAAGTCGCGATACTGCACGTCCGGGTCGTGCGGCGCGACCAGCGGCGCCGCCAGCGCCACGATCACCAGGGCGATGAAGACGACGAGACCGGCGACCGCGCCCCTGTTCTGCGAGAAGTAAAACCAGAATTCCGCCAGCATCTTGCGGGTGGCGTTGCGGCTCTCCGCGACGACGACGGCACTCTTGTCTGAAATGCTCATGGAGTGTGCCTCGGCGTTCAATTGTGACGAATGCGCGGATTGACCAGCCCGTAGAGCAGGTCGACCGTCAGGTTCACCACCATGACGATGGCGGCGATCATCAGCAGGCCGCCCTGCACGACCGGATAGTCGCGCCGCGCGATACTGTCGACCATCCACTTGCCGATACCGGGCCACGAGAAGATCGTTTCGGTCAGGATCGCGCCGGCGAGCAGCACCCCGACCTGCAGGCCGATGGTGGTGATCACCGGGATCAGGGCGTTGCGCAGCGCATGCATCCCCACCACGCGGAAGGGGGTCAGCCCCTTGGCGCGGGCCGTGCGCACATAGTCCTCGCCGAGAACCTCAAGCATGGCGGAGCGCGTCTGGCGCGCGATCACGGCAAGCGGAATGGTGGCAAGCACGATGGCCGGCAGGATGAGATGGCGGACAGCGGAGGCGAAGGCCCCCTTTTCACCCGACAGCAGGCTGTCGATCAGCATGAAGCCGGTCGGTTGAGGAAAGAAGAACATCAAGGAGATGCGGCCCGAGACCGGCGTCCACTGCAGGATGCCGGAAAACAGGATGATCAGCAGCAGGCCCCACCAGAAGATCGGCATCGAGTAGCCGATGAGCGCAGTGCCCATGATCGTCTGGTCGAAGAAGGAGCCGCGCTTGACCGCAGCGAAGATCCCCGCCGGGATCCCGATCGCGACGGCGAGAATGATGGCGCAGAGCGCCAGTTCCGCGGTCGCGGGAAACAGCGTGAAGAACTCGGTGACAACCGGCTTCTTGGTGACGATCGAAATGCCGAGATCGCCCTGCAGCAGTCCGATCAGATAGTCGAAATACTGCTCCCAGATCGGCCGGGAAAAGCCGAACTGCTCCATGAGCTGGTTGTAGCGTTCTTCGGTGATGCCACGTTCCCCGGCAAGCAGAAGCACGGGATCGCCGGGCAGAAGGCGAATAAAACCGAAAGCGACGATGGTGACACCGAGAAAGGTCGGCACCGGCA
>PARB01000046.1 GCA_002709505.1 Paracoccaceae bacterium
ATCTGCTTGAGAAGCTCGTCGCCGGCTGCATGTCCGCAGGTGTCGTTGACGACCTTGAACTGGTCGAGGTCGATGTACAGCAGCACCAGCCCCGGAGGCGCGGTGTCGGCGTCGTCCGGCGTCGAGGCGGGAGGGGCGCTGGCCCGTCCCGTCAGCTCCTCGAGGCGCCGGTCGAACTCGCCCCGGTTGAGCAATCCGGTCAGCGGGTCGTGCGTTGCGCGGTAGCGCATTTCCCGGCTCAGCCGGCGCTGCTCGCTGACATCATGAAACACCAGTACGGCGCCCAGCACGTCGCCGTCGGCGGAGATGATCGGAGCGGCGGAATCCTCGATCCCGTATCTGGTGCCGTCACGGGCGACCAGCAGGGTGTTGTGGTCGAGGCCGACCGTTTGGCGCAGTGACAGGCAGGTCTTGATCGGATCCGGCGCTGGATTGCCCGTGTCCTCGCTGACGATGTCGAACACCTCGCTGCTCGGGCGCCCGTGCGCGTCCTCCGCGCGCCAGCCCGTCATCCGTTCCGCCACCGGGTTGAGCCACAGGATCCGGCCCCCGGTGTCGGTGGTGATGACGGCGTCGCCGATGGAATCGAGCGTCACGCGCATCAGTTCGTGCTGCTCCGCCAGTTCCCGGGCCATTTCCCGTTCGCGGGTGACGTCCCAGCAAACCCCGATCAGGCGTTTCACCCCCGCCTGGCCGATCTTGCGATAGTGCGCGGAGGCGCGCACGTGCCCGGTCCGGCCGTCGGAAAGGCTGACGCGATATTCGATGTCCATCGTTCCGGTGGAGGTGCTGGCGTTCTCGACCGCTGTCCCGACCCGGTCGCGATCTTCCGGGTGGACCCGCTCAAGCCAGCCGGACAGCGTGGGGTCAGTCGGCTGCGCGCCATGGATGGTCGAGGCATTGCCGTCCCAGCTGATCTTGCCGGTGTCGATCTCCAGGTCCCAGATCCCGACGCCGCCGTCTTCGGTCGCAACCGAAATGCGCTCGCGCGCCTCCTCGATCGCCTGGCGTTGCGCCACGCGTCCGGTGATGTCCTGGAAGGCGCCGGTGATGCGCAGCGGCTTTCCTTCCGCCGCATCCACCGTCCCGACGGCGCGCACCCAGATCCGTTCGCCGCCCGCCTTGATGAAGGGCAGCTCCAGATCCCAGCTTTCGCCCGTCGCCACGCCCCTTTCCACCGCGGCGGTGATGACCGGCCGGGCCTCGGGCGCATAGAATGCGATCGCCTCCTGCATCGTCGGCACATACCCGGGCTCCACGCCATGAATGCGACAGGTTTCATCGGACCAGTGGATCGCCCCGGTCTCGGGGTAGACCTCCCATCCGCCGATACCGGCCACGCGGTTGGTGCGATCCAGCATCTCGCGGCTCTTTCGCAAGTCCTCCTGCTGCTGCTTCAGCGATGTGACGTCCATGTGGGTGCCGAACATCCACTCCGGCTTGCCGTCTTCCGTCCAGGTGAAGACGCGGCCGCGGTCGAGCACCCAGACCCAGTGGCCGTCCTTGTGGCGCATGCGCGCCTCGCATTCATAGCTCGGGGTTTCTCCGGCGAAATGGGCAAGAAGCTTGCGTTCCGATTCCGCGAGATCGTCGGGATGCGCGGCGTTCAGCCAGGTCTCGATGGTGGTCGGAGAGATTTCGGCGAGGTCATAGCCGATGATTTCCGCCCATCGCGCGTTGAACACGGTCTCGCCGGTCTGCACGTTCCATTCCCAGGTGCCGGCGCCCGTGCCGCTGATGATCTGCCGCAGCCGGCGGCGCTCCGCCGCGAGCGTGCGAAACACCGCGTGCGATTCCGTCAGGTCCTCAAGCACGGCGAAGGTCTGGCCGGGGCTTCCGTCGGCATTGCGTTGCAGCGTCGCGGACATCAGCACGTTCACGATGGCCCCGGATTTCGTGACCGGGTCGTAGGGGATCTTCTCGCTGGATCCGGTGACGAAGAACTCCTGCAGGCGTTCGGTGGTCGCATAGCGCTGCGAGTCCGCCGTCATGAAGTCGAGCAGCGACCTGCCGATCACCTCGTCCCTGGAATATCCAAGGACCGACAGCCATTTGTCGCTCACGCACGCTATGCGCCCGTCGGCGCCGATCACGTGCATCATGGCCGGGGTGGCGGTGTAGAGAGCCTGGAGTTCTTCCTGGGAAGCCGTCGGGGAAACGGGGGTGTCGGTTGTCAAAACAGGTCCTCGCGCTCGGCGCGCCGGTTTCGGCCCGGCTACACTCGTCGTCATCGTTTCCACCCGACTCACATATTGTTACTGTCATTGCGTTGCCGATCAATGTTTCGAATCGTCGAACACGTCCGAAAACCACTGTCGGCAGGCGTATTTTCGTCAAAGGTGAGGGGGAATTCTTGCCGCGTGAAGGAAAGTCACGTTCGGCCGGCCGCATTTTCCTGGGCTTCATGCGACCTTGGGTTGTTTTATCTGGTTTTCGACAGCTGAATACAGGTCAGGGCGTCAGGCCCAGCGCCGCGAGCGTGTCCGGCAGAGTCTGGAACGCGGAGATGACCGCGTCCGGCGCGAGGTCCTCGACCGGGACTGCGGTATAGCCGAAGGTGACGGCGATCACCGGAATGCGGGCGGCGCGGGCGGCGTCGATGTCGGTCTGGCTGTCGCCGATCATGACGGCGCGTTCCGGAACCCCGCCGGCGCGGCTGATCGCGCCGAGCACCGGTTCCGCGTCGGGCTTGGAATTGCTGTAGGTGTCGCCGCCGACAAAAGCGTCGATCGCCCGGCTCAGGTCCAGGGTGTCCAGCAGCTGGCGCGCCAGCGCTTCCTTCTTGTTGGTGCAGATCGCGATGCGGAAACCGCGCGCCCTGAGCGCGGCCATTGCCTCGACGGCACCGGGAAAGGGGCGGCTCTCCACCGCGATATTCGCCCCATAATGGTCGATGAAGGCGGTCTGCAGCCGGTTCAGCAGCCGGTCGTCGGGCCGGGTCACGCCGTTCAGTTCCAGTCCCTTGCACAGCATCGCGCGGGCCCCGTGGCCGAAGAGATGTCCGAGGCTTTCTGCGGTCACCGGCGCATGCCCTTCTTGCGCCAGGACGGCGTTCAGGGTGTTGGCGAGATCATGTTTCGTGTCGACGAGCGTGCCGTCGAGGTCGAACACGAGAACGGTCGGGGTCATGGGTGGCTCCGGCTGCAGGGGCGGCGCCCTTATAGACGCAAAAGCGCCGTTTCCGAAACCGTCGCCTTTCGGGATCCCTGCTTTCGCGTCCTAGAGCTTGTAGGCGGTGCGGAAGCCGCCCCAGTGGTGCCCGTCGATCACCACCGGCGCATCGACCTCGCGCATCCACACGATCGTGCCGTTGCCCATGTCGCGGGGGTAGGTCTGCACGAGGAAGGGCCGGGTGTTTCGTGCCGCACTCAGGCCGGCGCGGTCGTCGAAGATGCGCTTGTTGCGGCAGTTGGCGGCGTTCCAGGCCGGATCGCCGGGGCGCTGCGCCTTCGAATAGACCAGATTGTGGACCGGCAGATAGCCGTTGCGGTCGACCGCGGCGCAAAAGGCCATTCCGTTCGATCCGGCGAGGATCTCCTCCTGGATCGGCGGCAGAAGTGTCTCCAGCACGGCGAGCGCCCGGTTTTCCACCTGCTCGGGATCGGTTCCGGGAATCGGGCGGTAGTCCGTGTCGAAGAGGTCCTGCATCGTCAGCCGCCCGCTGGCCACCGCCTCGCGCATGGCCGCCTCGATGCGCCCGGCACCGCCGCGAGCGCAGGCGATCAGCGGATCGAGCTGACCGCGAACCTCGGCGAGGAGCGCTTCGACATTGGCCTGAAACTCCGCGGACGGGGTCTGGAAGGCGCAGTGCAGACCGTTCTCCGAGACCGCGACGATCGCAAGGTCGACCGTGCCGAGCCCGTCGATCTCCGCCTTGGCCGGGCCGGTGTGCATCGCTGTCTCGCCGTCCTGCGGCACCAGAAGCGCGCCGCCCTGCGATATGTCACGGGTCTTCACGCGCAACCGCGTGCCGCCGGCCGACAGCGTTCCGTCGCGCTCCGCCGGCAGGCGGTCCTGCGTGCGGCGGTCGCCGATCGCGGTCTGGCGGATCATCATGGTGAAGCGCTGGCCGAGGCCGGCGCCGAGCGCCATCATGCCCTCGGACGCCGCGCGCGCCGCTTCGCCGGCCTGTTCGGCGGTGTCGGTCGCCGCGGCGATGGTATCGACCTTCTCGCTGACGGCGCGCACGAAGTCGGCCGTCCGGCGGGCGGTTTCCCCCACGGAGCGCGATGTCTCGAGCTGGTCGCCGACCTGGTCCGCCACCTTGGCGAAGCTTGGCAGGATCTCCCCGATCACGCCGATGATGCGGTTGACGGCATGGATGCTGCCTTCGGCGGACTGCTGCAGGCGGCCGATGTTGGCGACGATCTCGTCGGTGGCCGTCTGTGTCTCCACCGACAGCGCCTTGACCTCGTTTGCCACGACCGCGAAGCCCTTGCCGGCTTCTCCGGCACGCGCCGCCTCGATGGTCGCATTCAGCGCCAGAAGGTTGGTCTGTTTGGCGACGTCGGAAATCAGCCGCACCACGCTTGCGATGTCGTCGATCGCCGACTTGAGCTCCTCGATGCCGGCGTTGGCCGTGTCGGCCACCTCGCGGGCCTCCTCGGCAAGTTGCGAGGAACTGCGCACCTGCGCATCGATTTCGCTGCTCGCCTCCGCCAGATGGGCGATGGCCGTGGAAAGGTCCTGGGCGGTGGTGTCGGCCTGTTGCGATTCCGCGCGCAAGGCTTCCGACTGGCCGCGAATGTCGGACAGGACGATCAGCTGTTCGCCGACCCTCAGGCCGAGCGCCTTGGCGCCGTTGCCGATCTTTGCGGCAGCGGCCTGGAGATCCGTCTCCATCAGGTCGAGCGTCAGCGAGGTCTGGTGATCGCCGGCAAGCGATGTCGCGGCGGCATCGGCGTCCGCCGGGGACTCCGTCTCAGCGGCGATCTCGGAAATGCGTTTTTCCACCACGTCCTTGCGCTGGGCTAGAGAAAAAAGGCGCATGACGATCCTCCCGGCAGCGAATAATGCTGGACTGGCCAGCGCAACAAACCGCCGGAACGGTAGGTGTTCAGGCTGAATTCCTGGTTAACGCAACGTCGCTTTTCAGGAAGTGCCGGTCGTCTCCTTCGTTTTGGTGTGCTTTTTTGCGGCTGCATCCGCAGATTGGACGAGGCCCGCGCGGGTGCGCAGTCCCTTTGCCTTGCCGGCGCGCCATGCTACACCCGCCCACGCCGCCTTGCGTCGCACGGGATCCGTGCGCGGGGCGATTTGCAACGGCTCCGGCCCGCGAACGGCTTCCGGCCGTGACGGGTCCGGCATCATGAGCGGAATTGAATGAGCGACGACTTTAAGCGACTTGCCGCCGAGGCGGCCCTGGAAGAAGTCCGCAACGGCATGCGCCTGGGCATCGGCACCGGATCGACGGCCGAACACTTCGTGCGCGCGCTGGCGCGGCGGGTCGCGGACGGACTGGACGTTGTCGGCGTGCCGACCTCCGAGCGCACGGCGGCGCTGTGCGAGAGCCTGGGCGTGCGGCTTGCGACGCTCGACACCTGCCCGGAGCTGGATCTGACCGTCGACGGCGCCGATGAGCTCGACGCCCGGCTGACCCTGATCAAGGGCGGGGGCGGGGCCCTGTTGCGCGAGAAGATCGTCGCGCGGGCCTCGGCGCGCATGGTCGTGATCGCCGATGAAACCAAGCAGGTTTCCACCCTTGGCGCCTTTCCCCTGCCGGTCGAGGTCGTTCCCTTCGGGCTGCGGGCGACGCGCAACGCCATCGAGGCGGCCATTGCCGCGCTCGGTTACGACGCGCCGGTCCGCCTGCGCGGCGGCGACACGCCCTTCGTGACCGACGGGCAGCATCATATTCTCGACATCGATCTCGGGCAGATCAGGGACGTGGATGCGCTGTCGCGCGCCCTTCTCGATATTCCCGGCGTTGTCGACCACGGACTGTTCATCGGCATCGCCGATGCCGCCTATCTTGCCGGCGCCGGAGGCGTGACCCGCCTCGTTCCGGTGCCCTGACCCTCAGAAGGACCGCGGCGCGTTTCGCTCACGGCGACCGCCTCTTGTCATGGAGTTTTCGATGTTTTCGACCCTTCGTCACCATTTGACATCCGCAGCCTCCGCGCTGTTCCTGCTGGCGGCCGTTGCCGTGCCGGCGACGGCGCAGGAATCCATTTCCGAGGAGCATATCGCCGCCGCGCGCGAGACCGTTCTCGCCGCCAATGCGATCCGCGCGTTCGACAATGTGCTGCCGCTGATGGCCGACCGCACCCGCACGCTCTTCATCCAGAGCAACCCGGCCAACACCAGCGAGATCGACGCGGTGGTCAACGAGGTCGCGCTCAAGCTCGCCGAACGCCGCCCCGAGCTGAACCGGGTGGTCTATGAGGTGTGGGCGCGCCGCTTCTCCATCGAGGAGCTGAACCAGCTTGCCGAGTTCTACAAGTCCCCGCTCGGCCAGAAGTACTCCAAGGTCGAGCCCGAGCTGCGGGCGCTGTCGATCGGCGCCGCCAAGCAGTGGGGCGATGCGATTTCCACCGAAATGGTCACGCTGGTGCGCGAGGAGCTGAACAAGCGCCAGGCGCCGGAAGCACAGCCGAAGACGGAATAACGTCCCGGCTTTCCCCGGACAGCGCGAAGGCGCGGGGGGTGCCGGCACGCATGCGTGTTGCGCCCGCGCCCGGACAGGCACACAGCGAGGCATGGCATGAGCGACTTTGAGTATGACCTGTTTGTCATCGGCGGCGGGTCCGGTGGCGTGCGCGCGGCGCGGATTGCCGCCGGCCACGGAGCCAGGGTCGGGATCGCGGAGGAATACCGCTACGGCGGCACCTGTGTGATCCGCGGCTGCGTGCCCAAGAAGCTCTTTGTCTATGCCTCGAAATTCTCCGAGGAGTTCGAGGACGCGGCCGGCTTCGGCTGGGACGTGGGGGAAAGCAGCTTCAACTGGGAGCGGCTGATCGATGCCAAGGACCGCGAGATCGCGCGCCTTGAAAACGTCTATCGCCGCAACCTGGAGCGCTCCGGCGTCGAGATGTTCGATACCCGTGCCGTGCTTGAGGACGCGCATACGGTCCGTCTCCTGTCCGACGAGCGGCGGGTGCGGGCGAAGACCATCCTGATCGCCACCGGCGCGACGCCCAACGTCGATGCGGATCTTCCCGGCGGCGAGCACGTCATCACCTCCAACGAAGCCTTCCACCTGGCGGATTTTCCCAAGCGGGTGGTGGTCGCCGGCGGCGGCTATATCGCCGTGGAATTCGCCGGCATCTTCGCCGGCCTCGGCGCCGAGACGACGCTGATCTACCGGGGCGAGGAGATCCTGCGCGGCTTCGACGACGATCTGCGCAAGGCGCTTCACGAAGAGATGGAAAAGAAAGGCATCAGAGTCCTTTGCGGCGATGTCTTCACCTCGATCGAGAAGCGCGAGGGCGGCGATTACGTCGGCCACACCAAGCTTGGCGAGGCCCTTGAGGCCGACCGCATCATGTTCGCCATCGGCCGTCGGCCGAACACCGCCGGTCTCGGACTGGACGCCGCCGGCGTCGTGACCTCGGCCTCCGGCGCCATTGCCGTCGACGACCAGTCGCGCACCAACGTGCCGTCGATCTATGCGGTGGGCGATGTCACCGACCGGGTCAATCTCACGCCGGTGGCGATCCGCGAGGGGCACGCCTTCGCCGACACGCTGTTCGGTGGCAAGACCTGGAGCGCCGATCACTCGATGATCCCGACGGCGGTGTTCTCCCAGCCGGAGATCGGCACCGTCGGCATGACGCAGGCCGAGGCCGTCGCCAAGCACGGCACCGTCGATGTCTACCGCGCGCATTTCCGTCCGATGAAGCACACGCTCTCCGGCCGCGACGAGAAGATGCTGATGAAGCTTCTGGTCGATCCGGCAAGCGACAAGGTGCTGGGGGTGCATATTCTCGGCCATGATGCCGGCGAACTGGCGCAGGTGCTCGGCGTGGCGATGCGCATGGGCGCGACCAAGGCCGATTTCGACGCCACCATGGCGGTGCATCCCACCGCCGCGGAGGAACTGGTCACCATGCGCGAGCCGACGGAGCGCGTGACCGCCTGATCCGGTCCGGCCTCACGGGTCGGACGGTCGATTGTCTGTTGCGCCTGGGGCGAGGTCTGAAGGATCTGATTCCGGACCTTGCGCCAGGCGTTTGTTTTTTCAGGTGAAGTTTTGATTCAAGTGGCACGGCTGCGTCGACGCTGAGGCGGGGGCTGCCCACGCGGCGCAAGCCGCTCTCCCGTCGGTCCGGATTTCCGCTTATTGACAATATATTGTCATATTGCAAATGTGCTGACATGAAATTAGATCCGCATTCCTCTCGCCCGGACGCATCAGACGGGCATTCGCCGCAAAGCCGGCTCCTCACGCAGGTGATCCTGGAGACCTTTCGCCTCAACGGCGGATTGCTGTCGGCCGGTGATGCGCTGGTCGGCGATCTGGGGCTGACCAGCGCGCGCTGGCAGGTGCTGGGCGCTGTCGCGCTCGAAGGGCGGCCGCTGTCGGTGGCGCAGATCGCCCGGCGCATGGGGCTGTCGCGCCAGGCGGTGCAGCGGGTCGTCAACGATCTTGGCGCCGCCGGTCTCGTCGCCTTGCAGGACAACCCGGATCACAAGCGGGCCCGGCTCGTGGTGATGACGGGCGCGGGGGAGGCCGCCTATGCGGAAGCCGACCGTCGCCAGATCGTCTGGGCGAAGGGGCTGGCCGAGGGCCTTGGCGAGGAGGCGCTGTCCGCCTGCCTCGACGTTTTGCGCCGGCTTTCGGCGCGCTGTGAAGGAGACCGTTGATGACGCATGCCACCCCTTCGACGTCGGCTCCGCGAGGTGCGGGACCGCAGCCGGCCTCGCCGTGCAAACTGGCCCATCGCACGGCCGGCATGCTGGCCTTCGCGATGATCGCGACCTTCTGGCTGTCGACGGCCGTGTCCGAGCTCTTCGGCTCGCCGCAGGCCATCGCCGCGGTGAAACAGGCGATCCTCTATGCGATGGTCGTGCTGATCCCGGCGCTGGCGATCACCGGCGCGAGCGGCTTTTCGCTCGGCAAGGGGCGCGGCGGCGCGCGGCTTGAGGCCAAACGCCGGCGCATGCCGCTGATCGCGGCCAACGGCATCCTCGTTCTCGTGCCGTCCGCGGTGTTTCTGGCGATGAAGGCGCGGGCCGGGGTATTCGACACCGCCTTCTACACGGTCCAGGCGGTGGAGCTTGTCGCCGGCGCGTTCAATCTGGTCCTGATCGGGCGCAACATCGCCGACGGCCTGGCGATCTCTGGCCGCCTGCGCCGCCGTGCGGTCCAGCCCGCGCGCTGATCACGCCCGTGGCGCGCGGCGGCGTCAGCCGTCGCGCAGCGCCTTCAGCACGGCGTCGATTTCACCGTCCGTGTTGTAGGCGTGGACGGAGGCGCGTACCAGTGCGTCAAGGCCGCGTTCCGGCAGGTCGATGCGCGCCGAGGCGGCGGAGGAGACGGAGACGTTGATCCCCGCCCGGGCCAGTCGCGCCTTCGTCTCTGCCGGTGTTTCGCCGTCGACCCGGAAGGTGACGATGCCGCAGCGCCGCGCTCCCTTGTCGTGCACCGCGATGCCGGGAAGCCGCGCCAGCGCTTCGCGCAGGCGCGCGCCAAGCTCTGCGATGCGGCGCTCGAGCCGGTCGGTGCCGATCTCACAGGCAAGCCGGGCGGCGACGCCCAGACCGATCTGGCCCGCGAAGAACCTCTCCCAGTTCTCGAAGCGGTGCGCGCCGGCAACCAGCCGGTAGCCGTTGGCGTCCAGCCAGTCGGTCGATTCCAGGTCGACGAAGGGCGGCTCCAGCGTGTCGACGATCTCGTTTGCGACATAGAGAAACCCGGTGCCGCGCGGCCCGCGCAGGTACTTCCGGCCGGTGCCGGAGAGCATGTGGCAGCCGATCCGCGTCACGTCGAGGTCGATCTGGCCAGCCGACTGGCAGGCGTCCAGCAGATAGAGCAGGCCGTGCCGGCGGGCGATGGCGCCGACGGCCTCAGCCGGATTGACCAGCCCGCCGAAGGTCGGAACATGGGTCAGTGCAATCAGTCGCGTGCGCGGGGTGATGGCGGCTTCCAGCGCCGCGAGATCGATCTGCCCGCTGGCGTCATCGTCGATCAGGTCGATCTCGATGCCGGCGCGCGTCTTCAGCTGCAACATCGCGACATAGTTGGAGACATATTCCGCGCGGCCGGTGATCACCCGGTCCCCGGGCTTGAAGGGGATCGCGTAGAATGCCATGTCCCAGGCGCGGGTGGCGTTTTCGATATAGGCGATTTCCTGCGGGCGCGCTCCGAGAAGGGCGGCGATGGCGGGATGGAAATCCGCGACCTTCGCTTCGGCCCGTTCCGCCGCCTCATAGCCGCCGATGGTCGCCTCCAGGTCGAGATGGCCCTTCACCGCGTCGAGAACGGGCGCGGGCATCAGTCCCGCGCCGGCATTGTTGAAGTGGATGCGGGTTTCGCATCCTGGCGTCGCGGCCCTGAGCGCGGCCGTATCCGCTTCGCTCCAGGGGCGCGGGGTTGGCGGTGCGCTGGTCATGACTGAAACTATCCTTTAGGTGGAAACGGCAGGGTCTGCGGATGCGCCCTGCACGGGAATGAGGTGAGACACGCAATGCAGATTACCTATTTCGGCTATGGATCGCTGGTCAACACCCGCACGCTCGGTCCGCAGGCGTCGGCGGTCGCGGGAACGCTCGACGGCTGGCGGCGGGAGTGGCGCGCCTGGTGGCGGGCCGACGGCAGCGCCGAGCGGCCGGGCAATTGCACGCTGACGGTGCGGCGCGATCCGCAGAGCGCGATCCAGGGTGTGATGGTCAGCGAACCGGCGGAGCGGCTTGCTGTGCTCGATGCGCGCGAGAAGCGCTATGTGCGTGTCACCGACGGCATCGCCGGTGCCTTTCGCTGCGATCCGCGCGGCAAGCCGGCGCCGGAAGGCGCGTTCCTCTATGAGGCCGATGCCGAAATCCGCCACTGGGGTGACGACGATCACCCGATCCTGCAAAGCTATGTCGACTGCGTGATGGCGGGCTTCCACGCCTTTTGGGGCGACGAGGGCGTGCGCCGCTTCATCGCCACGACCGACGGCTGGCATGCGCCGATGCTCGCCGACCGGACGGCGCCGCGCTATCCGCGCGCGCTGGAGATCGATGCCGACCTTCTGGCGTTTTTCGACGATCTGCTGGCCGAAAAGGGCGTGCGCTACATCCGTCCGTGAGGGCGTTTGGCATCGCCGGGACGGGCGGATGCCCTGGCGCGTGTTGAATCCGAACGGTTTTTCGCAATGATGGGGCGCTTGCCGTCCGGCCGATTCTGACATCTGCGGCCGGTCGTGCCGATACGGGGCAGGACCGTCGCAGCCTGGCACCACGGAGTGTACGCCGACCGACGCAAAGAGAGGACGGCACGTGAAACGACCCATCAGTTTCGAGGCCTTCAGCCTGGGCGATGTCGGCGCGGTCCTGCGCGTTTCCGCCGGGATCGTGCTTGTCTTCGTGATCGCGACCAGCCTGGCGCCGGACACCGTCCAGCGCGTTTCCCAGGACCTGCTGCATGCGACAGCGACGAATGTCGGCTGGCTGTATCTTCTGGTCACCACCGGGTTCGTTGTCTTCGTTCTCGTCCTGGCGCTGTCGCGGATGGGGAGCATCCGGCTCGGCCCGGCGGATGCGCCGCCCGAATTCTCCTTTCCAAGCTGGCTGGCGATGATCTTTTCCGGCGGCATGGGCGTCGGTCTGGTGTTCTGGGGCGTTGCCGAGCCGATGATGCATTTCAACGACCCGCCGCTCGGCGAGGGACTGGCCCGCACCGCCGAGGCCGCGCAGACCGGCATGCGCTACGCCTTCTTCCACTGGGGCCTGCACCAGTGGGCGAATTTCGCCCTTGTCGGGCTTGCGATTGCCTATGTCCGCTTCCGGCATGACAGTCACGGCCTGATCAGCGAGACGCTTCGTCCGCTCATCGGCGACCGCGTGGATGGTGGCTGGGGCAAGGCCATCGACGTGCTGACCGTGGTCTCGACCGTCTTCGGCGTTGCGACGACGCTCGGGCTCGGCGCGCTGCAGATCAACAGCGGTATCGCGCGGCTGGCAGGCGTCCCTTTCGGCTTCCCGGCGCAGCTGGTCATCATCGCCGTGGTCGGCGGACTGTTCATGCTTTCGGCCATGACCCCGCTCGACCGGGGTGTGAAGCTTCTGAGCAACGCCAACATGCTGCTGGCGGGTGGCCTTCTGGGGTTTGTGCTGTTCGTCGGGCCGGCTCCCTTCATCTTCGGCGTGATGACGCAGACCATCGGCGAATACCTCGGCACCGTCCTGCAGATGAGCCTGGTGACCTCGCCCTATTCCAACGGCGAATGGGTCGAGCAATGGACGCTGTTCTACTGGGCCTGGGGGTTGAGCTGGGCGCCCTTCGTCGGCAGTTTCATCGCGCGGATCTCGCGCGGGCGGACGATCCGCGAGTTCGTGCTGGGTGTGATGATCGTGCCGGTCGCGCTCAGCATGCTGTGGTTCTCCACCTTCGGCGGCGCCGCCATCCATGTGGAACTGTTCGGGCAGGGGGGCATTGCCGACGCAGTTTCCATGGAAGTGTCCGCCGGGCTCTACGCGCTGCTCGATCAATTCCCGGGAAGCGACGTGCTGACCCTGGCGTCCATTGCGCTGGTCGGCATGTTCCTCGTGACATCGGCAGATTCCGCGACCTTCGTCCTCGGCATGTTCACCTCGAAGGGCGTGCTCAATCCGACGCGGGCGGTGCGTCTGCTGTGGGGGACGCTGCAGTTGCTGATGGTGGTGGTGCTGTTGCTCACCGGCGGACTGGAGAGCCTGCAGACGGCCTCCATCGTCGCGGCGTTTCCCTTCATGCTGCTGATGATCCTGATCGCGGTGTCGCTTTATCGCGACCTCGCGCAGGAACTGGCGATGCGCGACGAGAAGGAACGCAAGCTCGCCTTGCGCATCGACCGCTGGCTGCTGCGTGAATCCGAGCGCGAGGCGGCGGAAAAGGCCGAGGCTGAAATCCACCCGACCGTTCCGGAAGAAGGCCCCTGCAAGCCCGCGCCGGGCGGCGATGACAGGTCGGTCGGCTAGGAGCGGGGGGCTCTGGCGATTATGCGGTGCGTGCATCGTGCATGTGTCCATGCCATACCTTTGGAGAGACCCTTGTGGCACTTATGAGGAGGCCACTCGAAGGCACTCGTTAGTGTGCCTTCCTTGGTACTCATCAGGGTACGCGTTGCTGGACATTCATTCTGTACCATACTATGATACATATATGCGTTGATAAGACATGATCCTTGGATACCGTGATCGACTTACCGAGCAGATAGCCAACGGGACCATCCGGAAGGGCTTTCCGAAGGAGTTGGTGAGGCGAGCGTAAAAGAAACTCGCAGCGATGAACGCTGCGGTCATGCTCAGGGACCTTCGTTTTCCGCCGGGAAATAAGCTTCACGAGTTAACCGGAGACCGTGCTGGACAGCACGCCATCAGCATCAACGCTCAGTGGCGGATCTGCTTCGTTTGGACGGAGGAAGGGCCGGATCAGGTCGAGATTTGCGACTATCACTAGGCAGGAGCCTAAATCATGACAGTTCATGTTCCCGCGTTTCACCCTGGCGAGATCCTGGAGGAATTGTATCTCGAGCCGCTGGGCATGAGCGCTGGCAAGCTAGCAAAGATCCTTGGTGTGCCGCGCACGCGGATTGAGCGGCTGGTCAAGGGCGAGACCGATATGAGCGTCGATACGGCAGCTCGGCTCGCGCGGGCCTTCAGCACGACCGGGGAATACTGGCTGAACCTTCAAAGCGCCTACAATCTTCAGAAACTGGAAGCGTCGGAAACCGAGCGGGCCGAGCTCGATGCGATCACGCCCATCGACATCACTGGCGGCACGGAGCCCGTGCCGGCACGTCGGGTCGCCTGATCACCACGCAAACCTTTGTCGATTGAAAAAGGCCGGCGGGGATTGCTCCTCGCCGGCCTTTTTCATGACGTCGTGCGGACCGCCGTTACTCGGCCGCCTGCGGCAGGTCGTCCCGGTTGCCGTGCTTTTGCCCGTCTTTCTCCGCTGCCGGCTTCTTGCCGATCGGCGTGACGTTTGCCGGGGCAGGAGCCGGGGACACCCGGGTGCCGAAGGCTGCGTCCGCCGGCGTCGGCTGCATCTGCGGTCCCGATGGGGCCGCAGCGACCGCCTCGGCGGGAGCGTCCGCATCGCTCTTTGACGCGCGGCGCTCGGTGAAGAGACGCATCCACACGGTCGGCACCGCCAGCATCGTCGGGATCATGATCAGAGTCAGGATCGTGGAGAACCCGAGGCCGAAGATGATCGCCGTCGACAGCTGCACCCACCACACGGCGGTGATCGACCCCTTCTCGATGACCCGGTTGAAGAAGTCGAAATTGACCATCGTCATCATCGGGATCAGGCCGGCGATGGTGGTGGTCGTGGTCAGGAGCACCGGACGGATGCGCTGGGCCGAGGTCTTCAGGATCGCCTCGACCGGCTCGATGCCGTCGTCGCGGAAGCGGTTGTAGGTGTCGATCAGCACGATGGCGTTGTTGACGACGATGCCGGCGAGCGCGACGACGCCGGTGCCGGTCATGATGATGGAGAATTTCTGCCCCATCAGCGCCATGCCGAGCAGCACGCCGAAGACCGACATGATCACCGTCGAGAGCGTCAGGATGGTCTGGTAGAAGCTGTTGAACTGGGTCACCAGGATGATGAACATCAGGAACAGCGAGCCGATCATCGCCTTTTGCAGGAACTCGCCGGACTCCTTCTGGTCCTCGTCCGCGCCGCGGAACTTGAGGAAGACATTGTCCGGGAAGGTCTGGCTGTCGAGCCAGGCCTGAAGCTCCTTCACCTTGTCGTCTCCCGTCGCCGGACGCGTCAGTCCGTCAGCGGTGGTGATCGTCGCCGTGCTCGCGACATTGGCCTTCACGTCCATGGCGTAGAGCCCGTCGCGGCGGGTGATCGAGGTCACCTTCTGCTGCGGCTGGCGGTCGATGAAGTTCGACAGCGGCACCTGGCCGAGGTCGGTTTGCAGACGCAGGCTGTCGAAGCGGTCGAGCGTGCGCTCGGATTCCGGCAGGCGCACCCGGATATCGACCTCGTCCTCGGAATCGTCCGGCCGGTACTTGCCGATCAGCACACCATTGGTGACGAGCTGGACCATCGCGCCGACAGAGCCGATGCCGGCCTGGAACCGCCCGGCCTGTTCGCGGTCGATGGTGATCTGCCATTCGATGCCGGGCAGCGGGCGGCTGTCCTCGCGGTCCTGCAGCCCGTCCATGCCGTCGATATGGTCGCGCACGCGCGTCACCGCCGCCACCACGTCGTCGTAGCTCGTCGAGGTGATCTGCAGGTTGACGTCCTTGCCCGTCGGCGGGCCGCCCTCGATCTTGCGGACCTCGACCTTGATCCCGGGCAGCATGGCCGTACGCTCGCGGATCTCGGCGAAAATGTCTTCCGCCTTGCGCCGGCAGCAATAGTCGGCGAGTTCGATGTTCAGCTCGCCGATCACGTCGGCGGGCTTGTCCTGGACACCGCCCAGCATGTCGCCGCCGCCACCGCCGCCGCCGGCGGTCGCGTTCATCACCACGTTGTCGATGCCGGGCACGGTGAGCACCACCGCCTCCACATCGTCGACGAGGTCGAGCGCCTCGCGCACCGAGAAGTTGCCGCGTCCCGACACCAGGATCACGGCGGCCTCCGGCTCTTCGTCGACGAAGAATTCGACCCCTTGCATGTTCTGCTGGAAGAAGACCGTGATGCCGCCGGCGATGGCGACGACCGCGACAAGGGTCACCACGTTGCCAAGCGCCGTGCCGGCGGCAAAGCTCAGGAAGCGGACATAGACGCCGGTCGCGCCCGTGACCTTCTTGGGATCGAAATGCGCGTCGGCGGAGAGCTGCTGCGCGGTCTCGCGTTCCTTTTCGGCCAGCCGGTCGGCGCGGGCCCGCGAGCGTGCCACCACCGGCTTGAACAGGCGGAAGGAGAGGGCTCCAATGCCAAGGCCGGCGGCGACGCCGAGCGGGATGAGCATCGTTTGCGAAAGCCCGACGGGAAGGAGCGCGACCGCAAAGGCGACCGCGAGTCCGACCATGCCAGCCAGAATGCCTGCGGCGTGGCGTCCCGACCAGGAAATCGCGCCCGACAGCACCGCGCCGGTGACCGGCAGGAAGACGAGCGCCGTCAAAAGCGAGGCGGACAGCACGATCACCACCATGATCGGCAGATAGCTCATGAACTCGCCCGCAACGCCCGGCCACAGGAGCATCGGCAGGAAGGCGGCAAGCGTCGTCGCCGTGGAGGAGACGATCGGCCAGAACATCAGCCTGGAGGCGCGGATATAGGCCTCCTGCGCCGCCATGCCTTCGGCGATCTTGCGGTCGGCGTATTCCACCATGACGATGGCGCCGTCGACCAGCATGCCGACGGTCAGCACCAGGCCGAACATCACCATGGTGTTCACGGTCATGCCGATGGTGGAGAGGATCAGGAAGCCGATCATGAAGGAGGTCGGGATCGAGATGCCGACGAGCAGCGCGGATTTCGGCCCCAGCGCCCAGATGACCAGGATCATCACCAGGAAGATCGCCGTCATGATCGAGGATTCCAGCGAGCCCAGGATCTCGAAGATGTTTTCCGACTTGTCGAGCAGATAGTCGACGCGGACCGCATCCGGCCAGTCGGCCGTGGCGGTTTCCACGACCTGGCGCACGGCGGCGTTGTTCTCGATGATGTTGGTGCCCTTGCGCTTCACCACGTTGATGGTGATCGCCGGTTTGCCGTTGACGCGGGTGAAGCTAGTGGGATCCTTGAAGGTACGCTTGATCTCGCCGATGTCGCCCAGCGTGACGACGCCTTCGCCCGACTGCTTGATCGGCAGGGAATAGACGTCCTCGGCGGTTTCGACGAGGCCGGGCACCTTGACGTTGAAGCGGCCCTGGCCGTTGTCGAGGAAGCCGGCCGGCACCAGCTGGTTGTTCTGCGACAGCGAGGTGAGCAGTTCCTGCTGGGTGACGCGGTAGGATTCCAGCTTCATGGAATCGATCACCACCTCGAGCATTTCCTCGCGGTGGCCGGACAGCTCCGCCTCCAGAACGGTCGGCACCGCCTCGATCTGGTCCTTCAGCCGGCGCGCGTGCTGATAGAGCGTGCGTTCGGGAACCGAACCCGACAGGGCGACGTAGATCGTCGGCTGCAGCGCGAAATTCGTTTCCGAAATCGTCGGCTCTTCGGCCTCGGCGGGAAGCTTGGCCTTGGCCTGGTCGACCTTGTCGCGGACGTCGGCCAGCGCCTTGTCCTTGTCGAAGGAGATGTCGAACTCGAGGATGACGCCGAGATGGCTCTCGGCGGAAATCGTGGTGATCTCCTTCAGCCCGTCTAGGCCGCGCAGCGCGGTCTCCATCGGGCGCGCCAGCAGGCGCTCGGCGTCTTCCGGCGAAATCCCCTGCTGGGTCACCGAGACATAGAACACCGGGATGTCGATGTCCGGGTCGGCTTCCTTGGGGATCGCGACATAGGCGAGAATGCCTGCGATCGCCATCACCATCATCAGGGTGAGAACGGTGCGGGGCCGGCGCAGGACGCCTTCGAGCATGTCGATCATTTCGGCGCCTCCGCCATCTGCCGCACCGGGTCGACGGTCTGGCCTTCGGTTACATAGTCCTGCCCGGCGGTGATCACCGCCAGCCGGTCCGGCAGCCCGGACACCCAGATGCCTTCCGTGTCGCCGCCCAGGATCGTCACGGGATAGAAGGCGACCGTGTTGTCGTCGGAAACCGCGCGCACGCCGACGCTGCCGGCATCATCCAGCGTCAGGATCCCGGAACTCAGCCGGTGGGCCTTTTGCAGGGCGAGCGGCACGCGGGCCGTGGCGGTGATGCCGTCGCGCACGGCGCCGTCGGGATTGGCGATCTCGATTTCCACCCGGAAGGTGCGGGTGGCATCGTCGGAGGCGGGCGCGATGTAACGGATGGCGCCGTTGACGGTCTCGCCGGTGACCAGCTCCACCTCTGCCGCCTGTCCGAGCTTCAGCTTTCCGACATCGCGTTCCGACACCTGGCCGATGGCGAGGATCGGGTCGGCATCAATCAGCGTGGCGCAGACCTGGCCGGTGGAGAGGATGGTTCCGGTCTCGGCCATCGGGCTTTCCACCACGCCGCCGATCGGGGCTGTGATGACGGTGCGCGACAGCTCCAGCTGCTGTTCCTCAAGCATGGCGGCGGCGGCATCCATGGCCGCCTTGAGCGCTGCCACGCGCGTCTGCGCCGCAAAGCCCTTGTCCTGCAGCTGTGTCGCCGCCGAATGGTCGAGCCGGGCCTGGGCCAGGCGCGCTTCTGCCTCCAGCACCTTGGCCTGTCGCGCGCCCTTGTCGAGCACGCAGAGCACGTCGCCGCGCTCCACCCGGTGCCCTTCGGTGACGCGTCGCTCCGCCACCCGTCCGCTGGTTTCCGCCCGCACGGCGACGGCGGCATCGGCCTCGGTGCGGCCCCGGATCACCAGAACGGAGCTGCGCTGCTGCGCCTCTATGTCCCTGACGGCGACGCGAAAGGGCGTTGCGTCCTGCGCGCTGCTGCGTTCCGCCGGGGGCGGCGTTGCGTTTTCGGCGTCGGCGCGCCCGCCCTCGATGTAGGTGCCGGTCCACATCCAGCCGGCAACGCCGGCGGTGATCGCCACCGCGAGAATGTGGGAAAAGCGGATCGTCATGACCTGAAGTCTCCGGGTCGTTCTCTATTCGGCCGCAGCGGGGAGGGCTGAGGCCGAAGCAGGGTCGAGGGTCTCGATGCGGGCGCGGTTCGCGGTCAGGAAGGCAATGTCCTGGCGAATGCAATGGCGTCCGTAGTCGAGAATGAAATTGGTCGGTTCATGGGCGCATTCCTGCGCGATGCCGTCGAGTTTGGCGAGTTCGTCATGCAGGTTCTGCAGCCGGTGGTCGATCGCCGCGCGAATGGTGTCGGCGCCGACGAGATCGGCGCACATGGCAACCAGCAGGAACGGTGAGCGGAAGGTATCTGGGCCGGGCGTCTCGCTCAGCGCGTCGATGAAGGCGGCGCGGCCGGCCTCGGTAATCGAATAGATCTTGCGCGACGGCTTGCCGCTTTGCGCTTCCTCGCGCACCGTCACCAGGCCGTCGGCCTCAAGGCGGGCAAGTGCGGGATAGATCGAGCCGAAGCTGGCGTCGACGAAATAGCTGTAGCGGCCCTCGGTGGAAAGCTTGCGGATCTCGTAGCCGGTCGCGTCACCAAAGCTGAGGATCGCGAGACACAGGGTCCGTACGCTCATGAGGTGTCGTCCTTTCCGGGGCTGTCCCCGCATTCGGGCGCCCGCACCCTGTTCGTTGCGCCGCGCTCCGCATCTGCGTCGCGCCACACGGCTATTGGGCGTGCAAGCTCTGCAATATTCGCAAGTCGTTATATATCGAGCCGATATACTGCCGTCTTATATATACCCCTGCGGGAATGGCGCAAGACCCAGCGTAAATTTTCAGGCGGAACTTGAAGTCGGGGAGGGCGGGGGCAAATAGACCGGTAGCGGGAAGCGGGACGGGCGCGTCCTTGCGAGGGCGGTCTGCGCCAAAGGGCCGCGTGGACTCCTGACCCGTCTCGGCTACAGTTTTGTGAAACGGTCCGGGCGGCGATACGCTCGGGCCCGGCAGGCGGAGAAAACCGATGGCGAATGACGAAACCGGTCGAGACGCACCGGCAGACGCTGCCGAGAGCACGGCGCCCGGCGGCCTGCGCGGTCTTTGGGCCTCTCCCTTCTTTCGGCTTCTGGCGATCAACTGGCTGATCGGCGCCTTCGTCTCGGTGATGGTGCTCGGCGGCCTGATGGTTTTCGACACGGCGAACCTGCGCAGCCTCATTCTCAATTCCGAGGATCCGGTCCTGCCGATGGTCGTGCTGCTCTTCGGGCTGATGATCACGCTGTGTTCGGCGGCGATGGGCGCCGCGGTCATGGCGCTGCCCGGCGAGGATCGCGGCGACAGCGGCGGCACGGGCGGCACGCGCGCGCGGATCGACGACGGATTTGCCGGCCTGTCCGGGCTCCGGCCCGCGCTTCAGCCGGTGCGGGTGCGCGCGCGTTAACGCTCCCGGTCGTGGGAATGTCTTGCATCGCAGCCGGGTTTTGGGTTTCTTCGCAACAGCATGCGTAGGCTCCCGCCGGGGGCGAACACGGGACCCATTTCCATGAGCGACACCTATCCGCGCGATCTGATCGGCTACGGACGCGAGACGCCCGACCCGCAATGGCCGAATGGTGCCAAGGTCGCGGTTCAGTTCGTCCTCAACTACGAAGAGGGCGGCGAGAACTGCATCCTGCATGGCGACACGCACTCCGAGGCCTTCCTGTCGGAGATCGTCGGGGCGGCGGCCTGGACGCGCCAGCGCCACATGAACATGGAATCGATCTACGAATACGGCTCGCGCGCCGGCTTCTGGCGGCTGTGGCGGATGTTCACGAGCCGCGCCATGCCGCTCACCGTCTATGGCGTCGCCACCGCGCTGCAGCGCAACCCGGATGCGGTCGAGGCCATGAACGAGGCCGGCTGGGAGATCGCCTCGCACGGCCTCAAGTGGATCGAATACAAGGATTTCTCGCGCGATGACGAACGCCGTCACATGGAAGAGGCGATCCGCATCCACGAGGAGGTGACCGGCTCGCGTCCGCTCGGCTGGTACACGGGCCGTTCGTCGGAGCACACCCGCGATCTGGTCATGGAGGAGGGCGGCTTCCTCTATGATTCCGACAGCTATGCCGACGATCTGCCCTATTGGGTGGAGGGGCCGTCGGCGCCGCATCTGGTCATTCCCTATACGTTGGACGCCAACGACATGCGCTTTGCCACGTCGCAGGGCTTCAACTCGGGCGACCAGTTCTTCACCTATCTCAAGGACACATTCGACACGCTCTATGCCGAAGGTGTCGCCGGCGCGCCGAAAATGATGTCCGTCGGCCTGCATTGCCGCCTCGTCGGGCGTCCGGGACGCGCGGCGGCGCTGGCGCGCTTCCTCGACTATGTTGCCTCTCACGAGGACGCCTGGGTCGCACGCCGCATCGACATCGCCTGGCACTGGCATGCCCATCACGCCGGCTGAGGCGGGCGTGTCTCACGACAGAAAAGATCCCGACGCCTGTGTCGCGGCGCTTGTCGAGCGGCTGCAGGCGACGCAGCCGTTGCGTGTCTGGTCGCTGATCGTCACGATTTTCGGCGATATGGTCGCGCCGCGCGGCGGCGAGGTCTGGGCCGGGACGCTTTCCGATCTGCTTTCCGAAATGCGTATCGACGCGGCTGCGGTGCGCGCCGCGCTCTCTCGACTTGCCCGAGACGGCTGGGTCGACCGGATGAAGGTCGGACGGCTCAGCTACTACCGGCTTTCGGCGCAGGGGCAAAAAGTCTTCGTGCCGGCGCTTGCGCGCGTCTACCGGCTGAGCGGCGACGCGCGGGCCGCCGCCGCCTTGCGCATCGTGGTGCTTCCCGAGGGCGAGGACCGTGGCGCGCTTCGCGACGGCGCGTTGAAGTCGGGCTACGGCGCGCTGGGCCCGACGGTGCTCCTCGGCACCTCCGCCAGCCCGCCGCTGGAGGGGCCGGGCGCGGACCGTTGCACCCACCTTGCCGCCGAGGTGATCGGCGGATCGGCGGCCGATCTTGCGGCACGCGCCTTCGACCTGCCGCCGCTCGCCGAGCGCTACCGGCGGTTCATCTTGGCCTTTTCGCCCCTCGATGCCGCCCTTGCCGCGGGCGGTGCCCCGTCGGGTGCCGCCGCGATGGTCGCCCGTACGCTGCTCATTCACGATTATCGCCGACTGATCCTGCGCGATCCGATGCTCGCCGCAGACCTGCTGCCGCCCGACTGGCCGGGCGCCGAGGCCAACGCGCTGACCGCCCGGCTTTACGCCGCGCTGCGCCCCGGCGCGGAGCGCTGGATTGCCGAAAACGGCCGGTCCAGCAGCGGTGACCTGCCGGCCCGGGCCGCCGGGGACAGCGCCCGTTTTTCCTCTTAGTTTCGTGATTTCAGAGACTTGCCGCAGCGCATCCTATTATGTGACAAAAAATGCTTGAAGCTGGAAATATTCGTCACGTATAGTCCGTGCATGCCGGCGCGGAACGGGATGGATCCGCGCGTCTTTTTCCGGAAACGGACGACGGACGGTTCGAGGAGGTTTCAGCGGATGTATACCCAGGCACTCAATGCGCGCGACACCGAGGCAGGCGCCGTCGAGGACGCGGATCGCGTCGCGGCGTTCCAGGCGCGGGTGGATGCGGAAGAGAAGATCGAGCCGAACGACTGGATGCCGGAGGGCTACCGCAAGACGCTGGTGCGCCAGATCTCGCAGCACGCCCATTCCGAGATCGTCGGCATGCTGCCGGAGGGCAACTGGATTTCCCGCGCGCCGACCCTGAAGCGCAAGGCGGCGCTTCTTGCCAAGGTGCAGGACGAGGGCGGCCACGGGCTTTATCTCTATTCCGCCGCCGAGACGCTGGGCGTGTCGCGCGAGGAGCTGACCGAGCAGCTTCTCTCCGGCAAGGCGAAATATTCCTCGATCTTCAACTACCCGACGCTGACCTGGGCCGATATCGGCGCCATCGGCTGGCTGGTCGACGGCGCGGCGATCATGAACCAGATCCCGCTGTGCCGCTGCTCCTTCGGGCCCTATTCGCGCGCGATGATCCGCGTCTGCAAGGAAGAGAGCTTCCACCAGCGCCAGGGCTACGAGCTGCTGCTGGAGATGGTCCGCTCGTCGGAAGAGCAGAAGGAGATGGTCCAGGACGCGCTGAACCGCTGGTGGTGGCCGTCGCTGATGATGTTCGGCCCCTCCGACACCGACAGCCAGCATTCCGCCCAGTCGATGGCCTGGAAGATCAAGCGCTTCACCAACGACGAGCTGCGCCAGAAGTTCGTCGACGCGACGGTGCCGCAGGCGCATTACCTCGGCCTGACCATTCCCGACGACAAGCTCTCCTTCAACGAGGCGACCGGCCACTGGGAGTTCGGCGAGATCGACTGGGACGAGTTCATGCGGGTGATCGCCGGCAACGGGCCGTGCAACCGCGAGCGGCTCGCCGCGCGCAAGAAGGCGCATGCGGACGGCGCCTGGGTGCGCGAGGCGGCGCTTGCCTATTCGAGGAAGCGGGCCGACCGCCGCGAGGCCGCACGCCACGCGGCCGAGTGAGCCGCCGGAAGAGATGCCTGAGGGAGAGACGAACATGACCGAGAAAACCACACCGCTTTGGGAAGTCTTCATCCGTTCGCGCACCGGCATGGCGCATCGCCATTGCGGCTCCGTGCATGCGGCTGACGCGGAAATGGCGCTGCAGGCGGCGCGCGACGTCTACACGCGGCGCGGCGAGGGCCTGTCGATCTGGGTGGTGCCGTCCTCCGAGATCATTGCCTCCGATCCGGCGCAGAAGGACGAGTTGTTCGAGCCGACCGCCTCCAAGATCTACCGTCATCCGACCTTCTACGAGATCCCCGAAGAAGTCGGAAACATGTGAGCGGCGGGAGAGACGCGATGACCAGCGACCTTTTCACCTACACGCTTCGCCTTGCCGACGATGCGGCCATCCTCGGCCAGCGGCTCGGCGAATGGTGCGGCCATGCGCCGACCCTTGAAGAAGACATCGGCCTTGCCAATGTCGCGCTCGACCACATCGGCCAAGCGCGCAACCTTTACTCTTATGCCGGCGAGGTCGAGGGCGCGGGCCGCGACGAGGACCAGCTCTGCTTCCTGCGCAAGGAGCGCGAGTTCGGCAACTGCCTGCTGGTGGAACAGCCGAACGGCGATTTCGCGCAGACCATCGCGCGCCAGCTGTTCTTCTCCGCCTTCATGCTGCCGTTCTGGCGCAAGCTGACCGGCTCCAGGGACGAGACGCTCGCCGCCATCGCCGCCAAGGCGGAGAAGGAAGCGGCCTATCACCTGCGCCATTCCGGTGAATGGACGATCCGCCTTGGCGACGGCACGGCGGAAAGCCGCGCTCGCATGCAGGACGCCATCGATCTTCTGTGGCCGTACACGGGCGAGCTTTTCGAGGTCGACGGCGTGGTGGAACGTCTGGTGGCGGACGGCATTGCCGTCGACCCCGAGACCATCCGCGACGAATGGCACGCGACCTTGCGCCGGGTGTGCGACGATGCGACGCTGACGCTGCCGCCCGTGGGCTGGATGCAGTCGGGCGGACGCTCGGGCCGGCATTCGGAGAGCTTCGGGCATCTGCTTTCCGAGATGCAGTACATGCAGCGCGCCTATCCCGGGATGCGGTGGTGACCATGGCCACCGATCAGCGGATCGCCGCCATCGACACCGCTGCGGCCCGCATGCGTGCCTGGGAGATCGCGGCCGAGGTGCCGGACCCCGAGGTTCCGGTGCTGACCATCGGCGATCTCGGCGTGTTGCGCGACGTGCGGCTGATGGAGGACGGCGCGGTCGAGGTCGACATCACGCCGACCTACACCGGTTGTCCGGCCATGTCGGTCTTCACCATGGACATCGAGACCGCGCTGCTGAAGGCCGGTTTCCCGTCCGTGCGCATCAAGACCGTGCTGTCGCCGGCCTGGACCACCGACTGGCTGAGCGACGAGGCGCGCGAGAAGCTGCGCGCCTATGGCATCGCGCCGCCGGCCGGCAAGGCCTCGCGCCGGGCGCTCTTCGGCGACGACGAGGTCGCCTGTCCGCGCTGCGGCTCGCTTGCCACCGAAAAGGTCTCGGAGTTCGGCTCCACCGCCTGCAAGGCGCTGTGGCGTTGCACCGCCTGCGCCGAGCCCTTCGACTATTTCAAGTGTCACTGATCGAAATCTGACAGCAAATTCCGGCGCGGATCGCCGGTTGTGAGGGAGGAACTCCGCATGTCGCCGCGTTTTCATGCGTTGAAGGTCAAGGATGTCCGGCGCGAGACCGCCGAGGCGGTGTCGATCTCCTTCGAGGTGCCGGAGGAGCTGCGCGAGGCCTATCGTTTTTCCGCCGGACAATATCTGACGCTGCGCAGGATGATCGGCGGCGAGGACGTGCGCCGGTCCTATTCGATCTGCGCCGGCGAGGACGACGGCGAGCTGCGCGTCGCGGTGAAGAAGATCGACGGCGGCGTCTTCTCCTCCTTCGCCAACGAGAACGTCAGCCCCGGCGACGAGATCGACGTGATGACGCCCTCGGGGCGCTTCCTTCTGCCGCAACACGAGGGCGGCAAGCGCACTCTGATCGCCATTGCCGCCGGCTCCGGCATCACGCCGGTGCTTGCCATGATCCGCACGGTGCTGACCCGCGAGCCGGAGAGCGAGTTCTATCTCTTCTACGGCAACAAGACCGCGCAGAGCATCATTTTCAAGGAAGAGATCGAGAACCTGAAGGACCTGTTCCCGACACGGCTCGGCGTCTTCCACGTGCTGTCGCGCGAGACGCAGGACGTCGACATGCTGTCGGGCCGCCTCGACGCCGACAAGCTCCAGGTGCTTCTGACCCACGCCGTTCCTGCAAAGGACGCCGACGGGATTTTCCTTTGCGGCCCGGGCGAGATGATCGAGACGGCGACCGGCGCGCTATCCGCGCTCGGCATCGACGAGGGCCGCATCCACCGCGAGTTCTTCACCCCCGCCGACGGCTCCGCGCCCCATGCGCCGAAGCCTGCCCATGACGGGGCCGACACCGACCACGCGGCGACCGCCGAACTCATCATCGACGGCACCCGCGTGAGCGTTCCGGTTGCGGCGGGCGAGACCATCGTCGACGCCGCTATCCGCGCCGGCATCGAGGCGCCATACTCCTGCAAGGGCGGCATGTGCTGCACCTGCCGCGCGAAGGTCGAGAGCGGCGAGGTCGACATGGCGGTGAACTACTCGCTGGAACCCTGGGAAGTCGACGCCGGCTTCGTCCTCACCTGCCAGTCCCGCCCCGTCAGCAAGACGGTGGTCCTCGACTACGACGCGATGTGAGGGGACTGGATGCAGATACGCCGCGGTCCTGACGGATCGCGGCGCCTGCGGATCAATCGGCGGAGCTTACCACTTCCAGGGCTGCAGCGGGTTTTTTACCGCGTTGCCAATCACGCCATTGTCCTTGTTCAGGTCGACGCCCACCAGCTTGCCGACGTCGTTGCGAGCCTTCGGAATGAAACCGCCCTTGCCACCGAACGGGCGTCCCGCGCGCCATTCGTAGGTGTCGATCTGCGCGATCTCCGGACGGCCGATGATGTTGCCGGCAAGCTGGCCCGGAAGGGTGAGGATTTCGACGCCGGTTTGCAGGTGCTTGCCGTCCTCCATTTCCTTCTGCGCGTTGGCGTTGATGTTTTCCTGCTGTGTCTCGAAACGTGCGTTCAGGGCCGCACGCTCCAGATTGCGGGAATCGGAAATCAGGTCGCGGGCGTCGAGGATCCGGTAGGTGCGGTCCTCCCACACGTAGATGAGCGTGTCGACCGGGATGCCGGCTGCCTGCGCCTTTTCAATGCGGGTGTCGATATCCGCAAGTGCGGGATTGAACCGCGCGTCGATATCGGCCCAGCGGGCATTGTAGGCGGCGGTCGCATTCGCGAGTTTTTCGGACGCTTCGGCCTGCGGCAGGAACGAACGCTCCGAGGCCTGGGTGGGCAGGCCAGTCAGGCCGATGCAAAGCAGGGCGGTGCCTGCAAGTGCGGCCGCCTTTTTTACGTTGAAGGTCATGACGGTCCCCTTCTGGGTTGGTGTCTTTCATCAACACGGAAAGGGTAGGACGACCTCGATGAACCCAATCTGAGCGCGCATTTATTCTAAATTCATCTTCTCGTTGATGGGGCGTTGTTCCGGATGCAGCCCCACGCTCCGCCGTCGTCCCGGACCTGATCCGGGACCCATGCGTTCCCGGAACCGTGGCGAGGGCGCGCCGGTGCGTGATGCAGGCGCGGGGACACCCGCTGCCGAAACGGATGCCAATGGACCCCGGCTCGGGGGCCGGGTTGACGGTCGAGGGGGAGGGCGGCTTCGGAGCGCTTCAATTCTCTCGTCGTCGCGGCGCCGTCCATATCTCCACAGATCTCAGCGTTCCGCCGCAGGCAGCCCACTCTCCGAACTCACCCCTCCCACAGCTCCTCGTCGAGGATCCGCGCCGCCTCCAGCCCGCTCAGATAAGCCCCGTGGACGGTGCCGTGGTGGCGGAAGGTGGTGTGTTCGCCGGCGAAGAGCAGCGTCTTTTCGACAGGTAGCGCGAGCGCGTCGAAGTCGTCCGGCTTCGCACCGTAGGCGGCAAAGGAATAGGCGCCGCGCGTGAACGGGTCCTGCGACCAGCGGGTCAGGCGCACGTCTTGTGGATCGGGCACATCGCGTCCGAACATCGTCCTGACCGCATCCATCGCATCCGCCGTCATCTCGGCGTCATGCATCGCCTCCGCTTTCGCTGCATAGGCGCCGACGCTCAGGCCCAAAAGGATGTTTTCCTCCGAGAACGTCCGGTAGTTCAAAAAGTAGTTCCAGCGGCCTTTTTCGCCCGTCATCAAACCGAAATACTGGGTTTCCACCGGCCAGTGCGCATCGTCGAACTTGAGCGCGATCTTGGCGACATTGCCCATCGCCAGACGCGCAAGGCTTGCCCGCATCGCCTGCGGCAGCGGCGGATCGAAGGCGATGGCCTCGGCTTTCAGCACGCCGAGCGGGGCGGTGCAGATGACGAAGTCGGCTTCATAGACGGCATCGCCCGCATGGACGGAAGCCCCGTCGCCGGCTTCGTAGTCGATGGCGTCGACGATCGCTTTGAAGCGGATGTCGAGCCCTTGCGCCAGATGGCGGGGGATCGCGTCATAGCCTTGCGTCAGGATGACATCCGCACCGTCAAAGGCCTCGTCCTCGTCGAAATGGAGCGCGGAGAGCCGTTCAATGGCCGCGCCCGTGTCGAATTCGGTATAGGCGGAAAGCATCCAGCGGGTGAGGGGATCCGTCAGCGCCGATGGATCGAGCAGCCTTATCGCCTCGCTGAGCGGCCGGTCGCGGTCGAAGGTCGCGTCGACGCGAGCGGCGAGCCGCTCCAGCCGCTCCTGCGCGGCGAAGACGTCCACGCGCGACTGGCGGGTGCCGTCCGGCGAAAAGACTTCAAAACTCTCGTCGTCGGTGACGAAGGTCGGGCTACCCGCCGCTTTCGCCAGGTCGCTCACCGGATTGCCGTCGGGGCCATGGATCCAGCCGGCGCCGATCTCGAAAGGCGCGCCCAGCGACCGGTCGGTGTGCACGCGTCCGCCGATCCTGTCGGTGGCTTCCAGCAGGATCACGTCATAGTCGAGCGCGACGAGGTGACGCGCGGCGGCGAGCCCGGCGATGCCGGCACCGATCACGATCACGTCGGCCTCGCGGGTTTGCACCTGCGCCCTCGCCGGCGAGGGGCCGAGCAGCGGCCTTGCCGCAAGGCCCGACAGGGCCGCGGCCGCGCTCCATTTCAGCACGTCCCGGCGGGCCGGGGTGGACAGGTTTTTTCCGCGCGCCATGCTGTTGGTTCCGACCATCCCCCGTTAACGACACGCGAACCATAACGTTTAGTTGAAGATTCAACACTATCCGGCATGGTGCTGGCCAACAACGAAAAGGGACGCTTGATGGCGCGCTGGATGAAGATGCGGGAGAGCAACATTGCCGTGGGGATCTATCTGATCTGCGCGGCGGTGGTGATCGCCTTCAGTGTGTCGAACGCACATGTGCTGATGCGCGCCGGCGGCATCGCCGACGAGGTGCGCGCCGTCGACGAACGCGACCTCGTGCGCAACGAGGTCGCCCGCCAGATCGAGATTCTCGCTCGCGACCAGTCGCAGATTTCCCATTGGGACGAGGCGGTGCGCGCGCTGATCTCCCGGATCGACTGGGAGTTCGTCCGCGAGGAGATGGCCGACTGGCTGTGGGACGATTTCGGCATCCAGACCACCATCGTCGTCGGTCCCGATGACGCCCCGCGGGTGATGGTGTTCGAGGACGACATCCGCACTCTCGCCGAAGCGCAATCACACGTCGACCTGGCCTTCGATCTGATCGTCGCCGCGCGAGAGCTCTATATGGCCAAACGAATGCCGCGTGGAGACCGGTTCACCATTCTCTCGCATCCGGTGCGCTCGCGCGTGCAACTCTATGTCTCCGACTTCCGCATGATCGACGGCGACGTCAACATGATCGTTGCCCAGGCGATCCTTCCCGACGACGAGGAAACCCTTCCCGACGGGCTGCCCAGCGTGCTCCTGACCCTGAAGCCGCTGACCGCCGCCATGATCGCGGAAGCGGGAAACAAGCTCGGGGTCAGCGGTGTCGCGGTGGTGCCGGAGGGCGAGGTTCCGGCCGGCGCGGGGGCCTTGCGCGTCAGCCGGGGCGAGGGCGCGAATGCGCTCTACGCCACCTGGACGCCGTCGCATCCCTCGAGCGTGATCTGGAGCGAGGCGCTACCGGTTCTTGCCGGCGTGGTCGGCCTTGCGATCCTGGCGCTCGGCGCGGTGGCGCTGCTCTATGGCCGCGCCCTGCACCGCATGCAAAAGAGCGAGGCGCGCAATCGCTTCCTTGCCCATCACGACGCCCTGACCGGATTGCCGAACCGGCTCTACTTCGACCGCCTGCTGGAGGACATCCTGAGCCGGGGCGAACAGGACAGCTGCGCGGTGCTGTGCATCGATCTCGACCGCTTCAAGGCGGTCAACGATACCTATGGCCACAGCGCCGGCGATGCCGTTCTGCGCACGGTCGCCTCCCGCATCCTGGCCGCGGTCAAGGGACGGGGGATCGCCGCCCGCGTCGGCGGCGACGAGTTCATCGTGCTGCTTCACGAGGGGCTGGGCCGCGATGCCGTCCGGCTTCTGTGCGACGGCATCGTGGAGAGCATCTGCGCCGAGATTGAAATCGAGGGCGGACATGCGAGCGTCGGCGCCAGCATCGGCGTTGCCTGGTGGCCGGAGGATGCTCGGACCGCCAAGTCGGTGATCCGCAGCGCCGACGAGGCGCTGTACCGGGCCAAGGAAGACGGGCGCGGGCGCGCCTATCTTGCCGACGACGAGGGAGCCGGCGGCCCGGACCTTGAGGGCCGGGGCCCTGAGCAGCAGGACCCTGGGCGCCGGGACCCGGACGAGCGGATCGCGGCCCGGGTCGCGCCTCAAACGCCGAGATAGGCCTCGCGCACCCGGTCGTCGGTGAGCAGCTCCTTGCCGGGGCCGCTCATGGCGATCTCGCCGGTCTCGATCACATAGCCGCGGTCGGCGATGGAAAGTGCCGCAAAGGCGTTCTGCTCCACCAGGAAGATCGTCACGTCGTCGGTGTCGCGCAGCCGCGCGATGATCTCGAACACCTGGTCGACCAGCACCGGCGCCAGCCCCATGGAGGGTTCGTCGAGCAGCAGCAGTTTCGGCCGGCTCATCAGCGCGCGGCCGATGGCGAGCATCTGCTGCTGGCCGCCGGAAAGCCCGCCGGCCGGATTGCGCCGGCGCTCCTTCAGGACCGGAAACAGCCCGTAGACCCGCTCCAGATCCTCCGCGATCTCCTTGTCCTTGCGCAGATAGGCGCCGAGCCGGAGATTGTCCTCGATGGTCAGCGGCGTGAAGATCTGCCGGCCTTCCGGCACCTGGGCGATGCCGGCGCGCACCCGCGCATGCGGGCTGGCCCGGGTGATGTCGGCGCCCTCGAAGGAGACGCGCCCGCCGGTGACCGGCTGGACGCCGGAGAGCGCGCGCAACAGCGTCGTCTTGCCGGCACCATTGCCGCCGACCAGCGCGACGATCTCGCGCGCGCCGACATGCAGCGACAACCCGTGCAGCGCCTCGATGCGGCCATAGGCGGAGGTGAGATCCGCGACGGAGAGGAGGGGGGCTTCAGTTGAGAGCAAGATTCGCCTCCCGCGGGCCATGGGTTCCCAGATAGGCCTCGATCACCTTGGGGTTGGAGCGGATCTCCGCGCCCTTGCCTTCGGCCAGCACGCGGCCCTGGTCGAGCACCAGAACCCGGTCGGAAATCCGCATCACGAGCTTCATGTCGTGTTCCACAAGCACCACCGCCACGCCGTCGTCGGCGATGGTGCGGATCAGCTTCTCGATCTCTTCCGTCTCCACCGGATTGCAGCCGGCGGCTGGTTCGTCGAGCAGCAGCACCTTGGGGTCGGCGGCAAGCGCGCGGGCGATTTCCAGCCGCTTCAAGGCGCCATAGGGCATGGAGGCGGCCGGCGTGTCGGCATAGTCGGCAAGCCCGACGCGCGACAGCAGGGCGTCCGCGATCTCCGCGCTCTCCCGGTTCTGGCGCAGCGTGGAGGGGAGCGCCAGCAGATGGGCGAGGAGCCCGCGGCTTTCTTTCAGGTGGCGGCCGACCATGACGTTCTCGCGTGCCGTCATGCGGAAGAACACCTGCAGGTTCTGGAAGGTGCGCGACAGGCCGCGCTCGGCGAGCCGGTTCGGCTCCAGCGCGGTGACCGCCTCGCCGTCGAGCCGCACCTGGCCGGTCTTGGGCTGGTAGACGCCGGAGACCAGGTTGAACAGCGTGGTCTTGCCCGCGCCGTTGGGGCCGATGATGGAAAACACCTGCCCGGTCTCGGCGGAGAAGGAGACATTGTCGACCGCGCGCACGCCGCCGAAGGCGATGCCGATGTCCTGGACCGAAAGGATGCTCATTTGCGCCTCCGCTGGAAAAGCGCGGCGAGGCTTGGAACGATGCCGCTTCTGAGCACAATCATGATCACCATCATCATCAGGCCGAGCAGCATGTGCTCATATTCGTGGAAGGTGGTGAGGAGTTGCGGCAGCACGACGAGGATCGCCGCGCCCGCCACGGATCCGAGGATCGAGCCCATGCCGCCGACGACCACCATGGTCACCAGCTCGATGGAATGCAGGAAGTTGGCCGTTTCCGGGGTGACGAAGCCGTTGACCAGCGCGAGCGCGGAGCCGGCGACGGAGGCATAGACGGCGGAGATCACGAAGACGCGGACCTTGTAGCGGGCGACGTCGATGCCGGCGACGCGGGCGGCGACCTCGGAATCGTGCAGCGCCCTGAGCGCGCGGCCCGTGGGGCTTGCCACCAGGTTGACCGCGATCCACGCCCCGACGACGAGAAGCCCGCCGGTGATCCAGTACCAGGTTTCGGCGCCGCGCACCCGCCAGCCGAAGAGCGTCATCCGGCTGACCGGCATGCCGTCCGGGCCGCCCGTCAGCCAGGATTCGTTGGAGATCGCCATGGCGATCAGGATGCCGAAGCCGAGCGTCGCGACGGCAAGATAATGACCTTTCAGCTTCAGGATCGGACGGCCGACGGCAAAGGCGATCAGGCCGCAGACGAGGGCGCCGGCAAGGGCCGCAAGCAGGGGGTGCAGCGAAAATTGCGCCGGAAGCACGGCGACCGCATAGGCGCCGAGGCCGAAGAAGCCGGCGTGTCCCAGGCTGACCTGACCGGCATAGCCCATCAGGAGGTTCAGCCCGATCACGGCAATCGCGGAGATCCACACAAGGGCCGCGACCCGCAGGTAGAAGCTGGACGGCAGGGCGAAGGAGAGCGCCACGACCAGCGCGGCGATGACGAGGGGAACCGCGAGGCGGTGGGAGAAAAGGGCCTGCATGGTCACACGCGCTCCACGCTGGCGCGGCCGAACAGGCCGCCGGGCATGACGAAGAGCACGCCGAGGATGACGATGAAGGCGATGGCGTCCTTGTAGGTGGAGGAGAGGTAGCCGGCGCCGAAAGCCTCCAGCAGGCCGACGGCGAGCCCGCCGACGATGGCGCCGAGCGGATTGCCCATGCCGCCGAGCATGGCGGCGGCGAAGCCTTTCAGCGCCAGCAGCGTGCCGATGTCGTAGCTGGTCAGCGTGATCGGCGTCACCAGAATGCCGGCGATGGCGCCGATGGCGGCGGAGACCACGAAGGAGAAGCCGACGACGAAGGAGGTGTTGATGCCGACGAGCCGCGCCGCGAGCCGGTTGGCGGCGGTCGCGAGCACCGCCTTGCCGAGCAGCGTGCGGTTGAAGAAGGCCCAGAGCGCCAAGACGATGATGCCGGCGCCGGCCAGCACCCAGAAGCTTTGCGGCAGGATGGCGGCGCCGCCGAACTGGATCGGCGTGTCGCCGGAAAACGACGGCAGCGAGTGGAACTGCCGGTCGAAGACCACCTGGGCGAGGCCGCGCAGGAAGATCGACGCGCCGATGGTGATGATGATCAGCGTCACCGGCGAGGCGCCGCGCGCCGGCTCGATCGCCAGCCGGTGCAGCGCCAGTCCGACGACCATGGCGGCGGCGATGGCGATGAGTGCGGCGAGTGGCAGCGGTACGCCGGCCGCCGTCAGGAACACGGTCGCCATGCCGCCGATCATGACGAATTCGCCTTGCGCGAAATTCACCACGTCGGAGGCATTGTAGATGATGGTGAAGCCGAGCGCGACCAGCGCGTAGACCGCGCCGACCGTCAGTCCGGAGACACAGAATTGCAGGAATTCGGCCATGGATCCTTGCCGCCAGCTCAGGGGTGCGCGCGTCCGGGATGCGCCGGCGCGATGCGAAAGGGGAAAGGACCCGCCGCGCGAACCGCGCGCGGCGGGCGAAAGCGTCTAGCGGGTTACTCGACCAGGGCCCAGTCGCCGTCCTTGATTTCCAGCATGCGGAAAGCGGAGAGGTCGAGGCCGAGGTGATCGTCGGCCGACATGTTGACGACACCCGCCGTGCCCATGAAGCCGGAGGTCTTCTCGATCTCGTCGCGGATCGCGGCCGGATCTTCCGAGCCCGCGCGCTTCATCGCCTCGACCAGGATCATCAGCCCGTCATAGGCATGGCCGCCGAAGGTCGAGACCGGCTGGCCGGTGGCTTCCTCATAGGCGGTCTTGTAGCCCAGGACGACGGCCTTCTGCGGGTCGCTGTCGGGGAGCTTTTCGGCGACCAGAAGGGCCGAGGCCGGCAGGCGCACGCCCTCCGCCGCATCGCCGGCAAGGTCGATGAACGACTTGGAGGCGACGCCGTGGCTCTGGTAGAGCGGCACGTCGATGCCGAGCTGACGATAGTTGCGCGTGACGATGGCCGGTCCCTGGCCGAAGCCCGGATTGATCACCGCCTGCAGGCCCTCAGCCGACTTGATGTTGGTCAGCTGCGGCGTCATGTCGGAGTCCTTCGGCCCGTAGGTCTCGTCCGCGACGATCTCGATGCCGTAGCTGCCGACCACGTCGAGGCACTGGTCGCGCATCGACTTGCCGAAGCCGCCGGTGCCCGAGATCATGCCGATCTTGGCGATTCCGCGGGCCTTCATGTCGGTGAAGATCTTCTCGCAGGCCATGCGGTCGGTGTGCGGCGTCTTGAAGGTGAACTCCTTCACCGGATCGATGATCACCACGGCGCCGGCAAGCGAGATGAAGGGAATGCCGGCATCCTCGAAGACCGGAACCATCGCCATCGTGGCGCCGGTGGTGGAACCGCCGACCATGGCAACGATGCCGTCGTCTTCCACCAGGCGGGTGGCGAAGGTGCGGGCGTTGTTGGCGTTGCCGCCGTCGTCATAGACGATCAGCTCGAGCTGCTTGCCGTTGACGCCGCCGTCCTTGTTGATCTTGTCGACATAGAGCTCGAGCGTCTTGGCTTCCGGATCGCCCAGGAAGGACGCGGGGCCGGTGACGGCGAGCGAGGCGCCGATCTTGATCGTCTCGGCGGCGGTTGCGGTGCCGGCGAACATCGCCGCACCGGCCAGCAGGGCAGCGCCCCCAAGGCATGTCTTCAGGTTCGTCATGGTTTCCTCCCAGAATTGGCTCTCAGGCCAGATGCTGTTTTCACGCTTTCAAAAACGCGGTCTTTCGCGCGCCCTCCCAGACGCGCGGACCATTGGTGTTACGCCGCGACCGGACGGCGCAGGGTTGCCACGCGGAAGCGGTTGGCGACAAAGGCGCTGTCGCACAGACAGGCGTTGCCGGCCGGGTTCGCGCCCGTGACGTGGTAGTCGGAGAAGGCGGCGTTCTGGTTGACGAAGACGCCGCCGGTCAGATTGACCGAGAGGCCGACGCCGGCGCCGGCAAAGGCGTCCGCCGCCTCGTCGATCACGGCCTCGTCGGTCGCATAAAGTGCTGCGGTGATCGCGCCGCGCTGGCGCGCCGAATTGGCTGCCCGGGCGATCGCGTCCGATGCATCGTCGGTGGCGATGACGAAGCTGATCGGCCCGAAGCGCTCTTCCAGATAGGCGGCCTCGTCCTTCGCGTCGACGGCGAGGATCAGCGGCGTCGCCGAGCGCGCCCCGTCCATGCCCTCGACGGGCGAGCTGTCGCGCACCACCCGGCCGAGCGACTTCGCCTTTTCGACCCGCTCGATGGTCGCCGGGTTCTGCACGGCACCGAGCACGCCCGCGGCGCGCTGCGGATCGCCGAGCAGCTTGTCCATGGCGATCTTGATCGCCCCGGCCACCTCGTCGAAGGACTTGTGACCGTCGTCGGTCTCGATGCCGTCGCGCGGGATGTAGATGTTCTGCGGCGCGGTGCACATCTGGCCCGAGTAGAGCGCCAGCGAGAAGGCGACGTTTCCGGCAAGGCCGCGCAGGTTGTCGGTGCCGGTGACGACGATGGAATTGACGCCGGCCTCTTCGGTGTAGACCAGCTTGTCGCGGGCGTTTTCACGTACCCAGGCACCAAACGCCGGCGAGCCGGTGAAGTCGACGATGGCGATATCCTTGTGCGTCACCAGATCCTTGGTGAGCGGCGCGTCCGCATCGTCGGCGGCGAGCAGCAGCACGTTCGGATCGAAGCCGGCCTCGGCGAGCACTTCGCGGCCGATCTTCACGGTCAGCGCCAGCGGCAGGATCGCGCCCGGATGCGGCTTGACGATCACCGCATTGCCGGTGGCGAGGCTGGCGAAGAGGCCCGGATAGGTGTTCCAGGTCGGGAAGGTGGCGCAGCCGATGGCGAGCGCCACGCCGCGCGGGATCAGGCGGAAGGTCTTGTCGAGGACGATCGGGTCCTTCGGGCCTTGCGGCTTTTCCCAGCGCACGGAGCCCGGAACCTTCGACATCTCGTCATAGGCATAGGCGAGCGCCTCCAGTCCGCGGTCCTGCGCGTGCGGGCCGCCGGCCTGAAACGCCATCATGAAGGCCTGTCCGGAGGTGTGCATCACCGCATTGGCGAAGAGGAAGCTCTCGGCGTTGATGCGCGCCAGAATCTCCAGGCAGACGCCCATCCGGTCCTCGACACTTGCAGCCGCCCAGCCGGTCATCGCCGCCTTGGCGGCAGCGACAAGCGTGTCCGCATCGGCCTTGGGGTAGGAAATCGCCAGATCGAGGCCATAGGGGCTGACCTCGTGGCCGACACGGCCGCCGTCGCCCGGCTGGTCGAGATCGAAGGGCTTGCCGATCAGCGCCTTGAAGGCCGCCTCGCCATCGTCCTTGGCGGTCTCGCCATAGACCTTGCCCGAGGGCATTTCCGGATAGGCGGAAAAGAAGCCGCGGGCGTGAATTGCCGCAACCGCCTTGTCCAGCGTGTCCTTGTGCCTGTCGAAAAACGCGGCCATGCCTCTCTCCCTGTTGCTTTCGCGCAAGACGTCCGGCTCGCGATCCGCGAGGATCGCCCTGGCTGGTTCGCCTCTGTCGAAGCGCGCCATCCCGGTCTGTCGCCGCGCATCTTGCGCTGCCGCTGCCGGGGTTCGATTGTTGGTGCTGCCCGTGATTGACAGCGCCCGATTGACGATCATAATAATTAACCGACCGGTTGGTCAGTCAAGTGAAAAATGACAAGCGACCGTTCCGCTGACGATCTTTCGAGGCATCACCGGTGCCGCTCGCGGGATCGCGGCGGCGCCACGGGAGAGGCAGGCAAGGGAGGCCACATGGACGAGGGACAGACGGGCGAGGGGGCGATGGATGCGCCGGTTCTCGTCGAGCGGGACGGGGGCGTGCTCGTCGTCACGCTGAACCGGCCGGACAAGCTCAATTCCTTCAACGAGGCGATGCATGCCGCCCTGCGCGATGCGCTGGACGTTGCCGAGACCGACGCGGGCGTGCGCGCGCTGCTGTTGACCGGGGCGGGGCGCGGCTTTTGCGCCGGCCAGGATCTGGGCGACCGGGTCGCCTCCGACGACGGCACGCCGCCGGACCTCACCCAGACCATCGAGGCCAACTACAATCCGCTGATCCGCCGGCTGAAGGCGCTGCCGAAACCGGTGATCTGCGCCGTCAACGGCGTCGCGGCGGGTGCCGGCGCCAATATCGCGCTGGCCTGCGACATCGTGCTGGCGGCGGAAAGCGCCAAATTCATCCAGGCGTTTTCAAAGATCGGCCTCGTTCCCGATTCCGGCGGCACCTGGACGCTGCCGCAGCTGGTCGGCCTGGCCCGGGCCAAGGCGCTTGCCATGCTGGCGACACCGGTTCCCGCCCGTCAGGCCGAGGACTGGGGCATGATCTGGAAGGCCGTGCCCGATGCCGAACTGATGGCGGAGGCGCGCGCGCTCGCCGTAAGCCTTGCCGAAGCGCCGACCTTCGGTCTCGGCCTGATCAAACAGGCGATGGAGGCGGCGACCGACAACACGCTGGATGCGCAGCTCGATCTGGAACGCGACCTTCAGGGCCGTGCGGGACGCTCGCCCGACTACCGCGAGGGCGTCGCTGCCTTCATGGCCAAACGCCCGCCGGTCTTCACCGGCAAGGCGCCCGACGGAGACAAGGCATGAGCGCGCCGAAAACTGCCGCGGGGCTCGACCCCGACCAGCTGGCGCGCGCCTGCGCCGATGCCATGTGGGCCGACGACAAGGCCAGCCGGGGGCTCGGCATGGAGATCGTCGAGGTCGGCCCGGGGCGCGCGGTGATCGCCATGACCGTGCGCGAGGAGATGGTCAACGGCCATGGCATCTGCCACGGCGGCTTCGTCTTCACGCTGGCCGACAGCGCCTTCGCCTTTGCCTGCAACAGCCACAACCAGTCGACGGTCGCCAGCCACTGCGCGGTGACCTTCCTGCGGCCCGGCAAGCTCGGCGAGCGGCTGACCGCCACGGCGCACGAGCGCTGGCGCGAGGGCCGATCCGGCATCACCGACGTGACGGTGACCAATGCCGAGGGCGAGACCGTCGCGGAGTTTCGCGGCAACTCGCGCACCATTCGCGGCACGCTTATTCCGGAAACGGACGCGGACTGACCCTGACCTGCGCGGCGGGGGGAGGTTCCCGTCGCGCGTGTTTCCGGCCGCAGACGGCCCTTAGAAGATCAAGATAGACCTGTCGGGAGGATCCCATGCACGACCTGTCGCCCAAGCCCGGCGATCTCGAACCCATCGAGACCGCGTCCCGGGACGAGATTTCAGCACTTCAGCTGGAGCGGCTGAAGTGGTCGCTGCGCCACGCCTATGAGAACGTGGCGCATTACCGCGAGAGCTTCGACGCGGCGGGAGCGCATCCCGACGACCTGAAGACGCTGGCGGATCTGGCGAAATTTCCCTTCACCGCCAAGCAGACCCTGCGCGACAACTACCCCTTCGGACTGTTTGCCGTGCCGCGCGAGGAGGTGGTGCGGGTGCATGCCTCCTCCGGCACCACCGGCAAGCCGACGGTGGTCGGCTACACGCGAAACGACATCAAGACCTGGTCGAGCGTCGTCGCGCGCTCGCTGCGCGCCGCCGGGGCGCGCAAGGGCATGATCTGCCACGTCGCCTATGGCTACGGCCTCTTCACCGGCGGCCTTGGTGCGCATTACGGCGCCGAAGAGCTCGGCATGACCGTGGTGCCGATTTCCGGCGGCATGACCGAGCGCCAGGTGACGCTGATCGAGGACTTCAAGCCCGACGTCATCATGGTGACGCCGTCCTACATGCTGGCGATCCTGGACGAATACAAGGCGCGCGGCATCGACCCGCGTTCGTCGTCGCTGAAGCTCGGGGTCTTCGGCGCGGAGCCCTGGACCAATGCCATGCGCAAGGAGATCGAGGACGCCTTCGACATGCATGCCGTCGACATCTACGGCCTGTCGGAGGTGATGGGGCCGGGGGTCGCCAACGAATGCGTGGAGACCAAGGACGGTCTGCACATCTGGGAGGATCATTTCTATCCCGAGATCATCGATCCGGAGACCGGCGAGGTGCTTCCCGACGGCGAGGTCGGCGAACTGGTCTTCACCTCGCTGACCAAGGAGGCGATGCCGGTGATCCGCTACCGCACCCGCGACCTGACGCGGCTGCTGCCCGGCACCGCGCGCTCTATGCGGCGCATGGAAAAGGTGACGGGTCGCTCCGACGACATGATGATCGTGCGCGGTGTCAACGTGTTTCCGACCCAGATCGAGGAGCAGCTGTTTCGCGTCGAGGGCCTGTCGCCGCACTATCAGGTGGAATTGACACGCACCGGCCGGATGGACGAAATGACCGTCCACGTCGAAGCGCTTGCCTCCCATGCCGATGATGCGCACCGGGCGTCCGCCGCAGCGGAGCTGCGCGCCCATCTGAAGAACGTGATCGGGGTCAGCGCGCGCATCCATGTCGCCGACCCGGAGGCGCTCGAGCGCTCCATGGGCAAGGCGAAGCGCGTGATCGACAACAGGCCGAAGGAGGCTTGAGGCACCGCACGCCGACCGGCGTGAGATTTCGGCGCGGCGGCGGAGGACCGTCGTCGCGCAAGCAACGGAGAGCGACATGGCGCGGCCGCGCGCGGACGATTACGACGACAAGCGCAAGGCGATCCTGAAGACCTCGGCGGCGCTGTTTGCCGAGCACGGCTACGACCGCGCCTCGATGAACCAGATCGCCAAGGGCTGCGGCGTCTCCAAGGCGCTCGTGTATCACTATTACGACAACAAGGACGCGCTGCTCTTCGACATCATCCGCGACCATCTGGATGAACTGATCGCGGCGGTCGAGGAGGCGGCGCCGGAGACCGCCTCCGGCGAGGCGCGGCTTCTGGCCTATGTCGGCGCGCTGCTCGACGCCTATCGCGACGCCAATGCGGAACACAAGATCCAGATCAACGAGATGAAGCGGCTGCCCGCGGAGCAGCAGGAAGACCTGAAGGAGCGCGAACGCGCGCTGGTCAAGCTCTTCGCCGGTGCGCTGACCGAGGCAGTGCCGGAACTCGGCAATGGATCCCATCTCCTGAAACCCGTGACCATGAGCCTCTTCGGCATGGTGAATTGGCACTATCTGTGGTTCCGCGAGGGCGGGCCGGTCAGCCGCGAGGACTACGCCGGCATCGCGACGCGGCTCATTCTCGACGGCGCGCGCAGCCTCGCGGCCTGAGGGTCACCTAGCGTTTTTCGCAATTGTAATCCGAAAATCAGCGACCTATGATTGCGGTGTCTGGTCGCGCCGCCCGGGGCGGTTGTGCCGCGCGCCGCGCCCGCCGTGGCGTCGGCAGGCTGTCTCGCCACCAAGGTCATTGGCCTCGTCGCCGGGGCAGCGCCGGACGTCGCCGCAGTCTCCAACCGGGAGCGGCGGGATCGCAAGGGGCGTTCATGCTGACACGACGGCATCTGCTGGGAACCTTCGCGCTTGCCGCCACCACGCTCGCCGCGTCGGTCGCGGTCCGTCCCACCAGCGCCAGAGCCGTTCCGGATCTCGAACCCGTCCTGTCCGGCCGTTTCGCCGAGGACCGCGCGCTGTTTCTGCGCATGCGGGGCCTTTCGGGGACGCTGATCGACCTTCGCACCGGCTACATCGGACCGTTCGGCTACGAGCGCGGGGCGTGGCGGCGGCGCGCGCTCGATTCCTGGCGGCAGGCCTATGGGGAGACGCCCGACGCGGGCTTCGATGCCGCGCGGCGCGAGGTGCCCGCGTTCCTGGAGCGCGCCGACGGCGGCTGGTTCGCCGATGCCGCGTCGCAGACCGTCGAGCGCACGGCGGCGCGCTTTGCCGACTGGACGACCCGGATCGGCATCCGCGAGGACAGCCGGCTCTATGAAGACATGATCCTTGCCCAGGGCGCCATGGCGCTGCTCCTGTCGATGCGCACGCCAGAGGCGCGCGCCGCCCGCTCGCTCGCCGTCTTCGACGGACTGACCTGGGTCTGGCCTTTCTGCGGCGGGGGACGTCGCGGCCTCGCCGGCTGCGGGCGGCGGGGGAGGCGGCCTCTGGACCCGGCCGGGACGGGCCGTCATGATCGCGGCCGCCGGGACGGGCGAATCGCCCGCCTCAGGCCCGTGCATCGGACATCGTCAGGGGGACCCACACCATGCTGCAACTCGACCCGCAAGCCACAAGGGACGCGCTCGACTGGCGGGACCTGATCGAGGCGCTGAGGGCCATGTTCCGCGACGGCTGCGAAATGCCGGTGCGCCATCATCACGATTTCGAGGTGCCGGGCGAGACCAGCGGCACGCTGCTCCTGATGCCGGCCTGGGTGCCGGGGCGCTATCTCGGCGTCAAGCTCGCGACCGTCGTTCCCGGCAACAGCGACCGCGGCCTGCCGGCGGTCATGGCAAGCTACATGCTCTCCGATGCCAAGACCGGCGAATTGCGCGCCCTTGTCGACGGCGGCGAGCTGACCGCGCGGCGCACGGCGGCGGCCTCCGCCCTTGCGGCCGATTATCTCGCCCGCGACGACGCGCGCCATCTCGTCATCGTCGGAACCGGCCGGTTGTCGGTCAATCTGGCGGCGGCCCATGCGACCGTCCGGCCGCTGTCGCGCATCACCGTATGGGGCCGCAACCCGGAAAAGGCGGAAAGCGTCGCCGCCGAGATCTCGGAGACGGTCGGAATTTTTGCGACGGCGACCGAAGACCTGGAAGGAGCGGTCGGCTCGGCCGATATCGTCTCCGCCGCGACCCTGTCCGAAACGCCGCTGATCCTGGGCGACTGGCTGCCGAAGGGTTGCCACGTCGATCTCGTCGGCGCCTTCAAGCCGACGATGCGCGAGAGCGACGATGCGGCCGTGTCGCGGGCCCGCGTCTTCGTCGACACGCGCGCCGGGGCGCTCAAGGAAGGCGGCGACATCGTCCAGGCGCTGCAGTCGGGCGTGCTCACCGAGGAAGCCGTCGAGGGCGATCTCTTCGACCTGACCCGGGACGTCAAGGCGGTGCTGCGCGAGGCCGACGACATCACGCTGTTCAAGTCTGTCGGCGCGGCGCTGGAAGACCTCGCCGGCGCGATCCTGGCCTATGAAACCGCTTCCGCGCAGGACGGATCCACCTCCGCGACCGGACGCAAGCTCCCGCTGATGTAAGGACGCGCGGGCGGGGACAAGAGACCGGGCGGGTTTGGGGACAGCATGTGGTCCCGGACCGGAATATCCCCGCCTGCGGGTCGCGCCGCGCAGCGCGCCCTGCGCGCGCGATTTTCGTCAATTCGACTTGTTTTTCGATCAAGTTTCGCAATTTCCGGCACAGAATTTGCCGATATTGTCTTTGCCCCGATCTTGCCGCAATCGGGGCGCGCGGCAGCGCTCAGATGTAGGTCCGGGCCTCGATCGGCGTTGCCTCGATGCGGCGGAGCAGCTCTTCCAGCAGGGCGGTCTCGGCCCGGTTCATCGCCGCCTTCGGGTTCCACACCACATGCACGTCGATGGCCGGCATGTCGTCATAGGGCGGCAGTTGCCACAAGAGCCCGTCCTCGATGTCGCGGCGCACGACATGCACCGGCAGCGGCCCGATGCCGAGGCCGGCGATGATCATCCGCCGCACCTCTTCCAGATGGGCGGAGGTGCCGACGATGCGGTCCTCCAGCCGCGCGTCGGCGCGCATCAGGGTGACGGGGCGCAGCGCGTCGCTCATCCGGTCGGTGACGAAACTGACCGAGGAATGGCCGCCGAGATCCGCCTTGGTCAGGCCGGTGCGGCCGAACAGCGGATGGCCGGGTCCGCAGAACAGTCCGAAGAACTCGCGATAAAGCCGCCGGTACTCGAGCCGCGGGCTCTTGTCGTGCACCAGACAGACGCCGAGCGAGGCGCGGCGTGCCATGACGGCGGCCAGACCCTCCTTGCTGGCGGAAATGTCGATGGAGAGCGTCGCATGCGGGTGGGCGGTGTGAAACGCCGTCAGGGCCTCGTCGAAGACCGGGCAGACCACATGGCTCGCCATGGCGATGCGCACATGGCCGCGCACCTCGTTGGCGACCTCGCGCATCAAGGTGCCGAGCCTGAGCACCGCGCCGTGAATGTCGACCACCTCGCCCTGCAGCAGCTTGCCGGCCGCCGTCAGTTGGAAGCTTCCGGGCGAGCGGTCGATCAGCCGCTTGCCGAGCTGCTCCTCCAGCCGCTTCAGGGCGGAGGAAACGGTCGGCTGCTTGAGGCCGAGGCGGTCGGCCGCCTCGGTGACGCTGGCGGATTCCGACAGGACGAGGAAGGTGCGCAGCAGGTTCCAGTCGAGATTGCGGGCGAGACGTTCGGGCGGCTGGTCGGTGGAGCGGGCGATCATAGGCTGTGTCTATTTCCAAGATAGCGATTATCTATTTGAACAATGATAGAGGCGGTGCCACCCTCCGCGCAACACACAGGGAGAGGGGAATCCGCTCATGACGGTTGAAGCGCGGGAGGCGCGGCAACCCTATCTGCTGCTCAGTCCCGCAATGGTCGCGGTGACGCTGCTGCTTCTGGTGCCGCTCGCTTTCATCGTCGTCTATTCGTTCTGGCTGCGCACGGCGACCGGTGCGGATCAGGCCGGCTTCTTTCTCGACAACTGGCGCGAGGCGCTGTCCGACGCCTTCTATCGCGACATTCTGCTCAACACGCTGAAGATCGCCGCGATTACCACGCTGGTCTGCGCCATCATGGGCTATCCGGCCGCCTATGTGATCGCCCGTTCGCGCGGCAACAAGGCGGTGCTGCTGCTCCTGCTGATGCTGCCGTTCTGGATCAGCTACATCATCCGCACCATGTCCTGGATCAACATTCTGGGCGCCTCGGGGGCGATCAACTCGGCGCTGATGTGGCTCGGCATCACCGACGCGCCGATCCAGATGCTCTACAACGAGGCGAGCGTGATCCTCGGCCTGGTGCACTTCCTGCTGCCCTTCATGATCCTCAACATCTACGTCAGCCTCGACGGCATCGACACGACGCTGGAGGATGCGGCCTGCTCGCTCGGCGCGACGCGCTGGCGCACCTTTCTCGAGGTGACGCTGCCGCTGTCGCTGCCCGGCCTTGCCGCCGGCGGGCTGCTCGCCTTCGTGCTGGGGGCGGGTACCTACATCACGCCGATCGTGCTCGGCGGACCCACGGACGCCATGTTCGCCAATCTCGTGTTCGAGGCGATCATCACCCAGCTCAACTGGCCGCTCGGCTCGGCGCTTTCCTTGATGCTGCTCGCCGTGCTCGGCGCACTGGTGCTGCTCTACAACCACTTCCTCGGCATGGGGCAACTGATGAAGGGGCTTGGCTGATGGGGTGGCACCTGCTGCGCGGATGGACGGTTCTGGTCTATCTCTTCATGTTCCTGCCGATCCTGGTGGTCGTGCTGTTGAGCTTCAACGCCAGCCAGTTCGGCAGTTTCCCGATGACCGGCCTGTCGTTTCGCTGGTTCATCGAACTGGCGGAAAACGAGGCGATCCTGCGCGCCTTCCGCACCTCTATCGTGCTCGGGCTGCTGACCTCGGTGATCTCGACGACCATCGGTGTTCTCGCGAGCCTTGCGCTGGTGCGCTACAACGTGCCGGCGCGCAACGCGATCTCGACGCTCCTGATCGCGCCGATCCTGGTGCCGGAGGTGGTGCTGGCCGTGGCGCTGCTGCTCTTCCTCAACGCGCTGTCGGTCAACAAGAGCTTCGGCCTTCTCCTGGCCGGCCATGTCATCTTCACGCTGCCCTTCGTCATCCTGGTCGTGCAGGCGCGCCTCGTCGGCATCCGCCGGGATGTGGAGGAGGCGGCCATGAGCCTGGGCGCGAGCCCGGTGCAGACCTTCTTCCAGGTGACGCTGCCGCTGCTCGCGCCGGCCGTCTTCGCCGGCATGCTGTTCGCCTTCACGATCAGCTTCGACGACATCACCGGCACGCTGTTCTGGAAGCCGGGCGGCGTCGAGACCGTCCCCACCCAGATCTTCGCCATGCTGCGCAACTCGATCTCTCCGGAAATCAACGCGCTCGGCACGGTGATGATTTTCCTGACCGCCGGGTTGCCGCTTGTCGGCATTGCCATCGCCCGGCGGCTGGCGCTCAAGCGCGGCGGCTAGAACCGCGCTGGCACCTCAAGACCTGCACTCCAGAGAGGACTTTGTTATGGACAATACAAAACGTTACGAGCGGTTGCGCGAACGCTACATGAACGGCGGCATCGACCGTCGCAGCTTTCTCGGACTGATCGGCGCGGCCGGGCTTGCCTATGGCGTGCAGACGCCGTTCGCGCGCGGCGCGCTGGCAGCAGCCGAGCAGGTGCGCTTCGACGGCTGGGGCGGCGTGGTCTCCGAGGCCTTCCGCAAGCACGCCTTCGATCCCTACACCGAAAAGACCGGCATCACCGTCGTTGACGGCACTTTCGGCGGCGGCGACGAGTATCTGTCGCGGGTCAAGGCGAGCCAGCCGGGCGAATACAACATCGCCCACCTGTCCGGCGTGTTCGACTACGCGCGCTACCACAATCTCGGCCTGTCTTCGACGCTGAACGAAGACAACATTCCGAACCTGAAATATGTCATTCCCAAGCTGACCGACGTGTTCCGCAAGGTGACCGGCGGAACGCTCTCCTGCGTTCCTTATGACTATGGCACCACCGGAATTGCCTACAATCGCAAGCATATCTCCGACGAGGAGATGAAGGAGAAGGGCGCCAACATCCTTCTCGACGAGCGTTTCAAGGGCAAGATCGCCGGCTGGAGCGACTGGCGCACGCGCATCTGGTACGCCTCGCTGCAGACCGGCCAAGACCCGAACGGTGCGACCGACATGGATGCGATCTGGGAGGCGGTGCGCGCCCATCGCGACCTGCTCCTGAAATACTGGAGTTCCGGTGCGGAGCTGATGAGCCTTCTGGCGGAAGAGGAAATCTATGTGACCGAGGCCTGGTCGGGCCGCGTCTACGCGCTGCAGGAGCAGGGCCACGACATCGGCTACATGGATCCGCCCAATGGCTTCGGCTGGCAGGAGTGCCTCTTCGTGATGAAGGGCTCGCCGATGGAGCCTTGCGAGGAACTGCTGAACTTCATGCTGGCGCCGGAGACCTCCATTGCGGTCGCCGAGGGACAGAACTATCCGCCGGCGCTCGATCCGACCAAGGTCGACCTCGGCAAGAAGATCCCGACGCTTCCGGCCTTCGACCCGACCGGCAAGCTCGACGGGCTGACCTTCGCCGATCCGGCCTACTGGAACGGCAACGAGCAGGAGTGGTCGAAGCTCTTCGGCCGCATCCAGAAGGGCTACTGAGCCTGAGCGGCGCCGGCGGGACCCGTCGGCGCCGACATCTTCCCGATCCTTGAACGGAGTGAGCCCGTGGGCGCCGTCACGCTTCAAAACATCGTCAAACGCTTCGGGTCCTTCACCGCGGTTCATCCGATGTCGCTGGAGATCCCGGAAGGGTCGTTCGTCAGTCTTCTCGGGCCGTCCGGCTGCGGCAAGACGACCACCTTGCGCATGATCGCCGGGCTGCTTGACCCGAGCGAGGGCGACATCCAGATCAACGGTCGGCGGATCAACGACGTGCCGATCCACAAGCGCAATCTTGGGCTCGTCTTCCAGAATTACGCGCTGTTTCCCCATCGCACGATTGCCGAAAACGTCGCCTTCGGCCTGAAGTTTCGCGGTGTCGACAAGGCGGAGCGCGACGAGCGGGTGAAGAAGGCGCTCGATCTCGTCCAGCTTCCAGACGTCGGCGACCGCTATCCCAAGCAGCTCTCGGGCGGCCAGCAGCAGCGCATCGCGCTGGCGCGCGCCATCGTCATCGAGCCGGACGTGTTGCTGCTCGACGAGCCGCTGTCGGCGCTCGATGCCAATCTGCGCGAGGACATGCGCGTGGAGCTGAAGCGCATCCAGCACCAGATCGGCATCACCACCGTCTTCGTCACCCACGATCAGGCCGAGGCGCTGGCGCTGTCCGACCGGATCGTGGTGATGAGCAACGGGCGCGTCGAACAGGTCGGTGCGCCGGAGGACGTCTACACGACCCCGGCAACGGAATTCGTCGCGCGGTTTCTCGGCGCCTCCAACATCCTGCCGTCGACTTGCACGGATGCGGACGGGGCGACCGTCGCGCTCGAGAATTCCGCCTTCGGCAAGCTGGTCCTGCCGCGCGAGCGCGCGCCGCATGTCTCCGGGCCCGGCGCGGTCAAGCTTGCGGTGCGCGCCGAGAAGCTCGCCATCGTCGCGCCGGGCGCCGCCGGGGCTCCGGGAGAGGACGAGGTCAGCGTGCCCGGCGTGATCGAGACCGTCGATTACCAGGGTCTTGCCGCGCGTTATTTCGTGCGCATCGGCAACGAGCAGCTGCAGGCCATCAACATGATCGACGGCAGCCCCTTTGCGGAAGGGGCGGCGGTCGATGTGCGGCTCAGGCCGCGCGATTGCACCATTCTGGCGGAGGCCGCGTGATGAGCGAGCGGGAAAAGAGCCATCTGTTCTACCAGAGCCGGCGGCGGCGGCCGCAGCTCGACCGGGCGCGCGGCGTCTACATGTGGGATGTCGACGGCAAGCGCTATCTCGACGGCTCCTCCGGCGCGATGGTCTGCAACATCGGTCATTCCAACGAACGGGTGCTGGAGGCGATGCGCCGCCAGATGGAGAAGTCGACCTTCGGCTACCGGCTGCATTTCGAGACCGAGCCGGCGGAAAACCTGGCCCGGTTGACGGCGCAGCAAGCGCCGGAGGGGCTTGAGAAGGTGTTCTTCGTCTCCGGGGGTTCGGAGGCGGTGGAAAGCGCCATCAAGCTTGCCCGGCAATATGCCATCGCCGTCGGCGAGGCGCAGAGATACAAGGTGATCTCGCGCCAGCCGAGCTATCACGGCTGCACGCTGGGGGCGCTGGCGCTCACCGGCTATGCGCCGCTGACAGCGCCCTTCGACCCGATGATGCGGCCGATGCCGAAGATCCCGGCGCCGCGGGCCTATCTCGATCGCCTCGACCCGAACGATCTGGCGACCGGCCATCACTATGCCGACATGCTGGAAGCGCGCATCCGCGAGGAGGGGCCGGAGACGGTGCTTGCCTTCATGGTGGAGCCGATCGGCGGCGCCTCGACCGGCGCGCTGGTGCCGCCCGCCGGTTACACGCAACGCGTCCGCGAGATCTGCGACCGCTACGGCGTGCTGCTGATCCACGACGAGGTGATGTGCGGCGGCGGCCGGACGGGGCGGTTCTTCGCCGCCGAACACTATGACGTCGCGCCCGACATTCTGGTGGTGTCGAAGGGGTTTGCGGCCGGCTATGCGCCGCTCGGCGCGATGGTCGCGCATGATCGCGTCGTCGAGCCGGTGCTGGATGCCGGCGGCTTCCTGCATGGCTTCACCTATGCGGGCAATCCGCTCGCCTGCGCCGCCGGCCTCGCCGTACTGGAAGAGATCGCGGCGGAGAAACTGTGCGAGAACGCGGCCAGCGTCGGTGCGCTCTTGAAATCGCGGCTCGTTGAACTGATGGGCCGTCACCCGCTGATCGGCGACGTGCGTGGGCAAGGGCTGCTGCTCGCCTTCGAACTGGTCGCCGACAAGAGAACCCTTGCGCCGCTTCCGCGCGAGCTCAACGCCTATGACAAGCTCGTGGAACATGCCTATGACGAGGGGCTGATCCTCTATTCGCGGCGCACGCGCGGCGGCTATGAGGGCGACCACTTCCTCGTCTGCCCGCCGATGATCACCACGCCGGAGCAGGTGGACGAGATCATGGACGGGCTGGAGCGCGCGCTTGCGCGGTTCCTTGCCGAGGCGGCCCCCCATCTGCCGCGCGCTGCCTGATATCAGCCGCCTGAAAGATTGCAGACTTCTCATGACAAAAGCCATCATCACCTGCGCGGTGACCGGGTCGATCCACACGCCGACCATGTCGCCGCATCTCCCGGTCACCGCCAAGGACATCGCCGATCAGGCGGTGGAGGCGGCCGAGGCCGGCGCCGCCATCCTGCACCTGCATGCGCGCGATCCCGAGACGGGCCGCCCGTCGGCGCTGCCCGACCATTTCCTAGCGTTCCTGCCCGAGATAAACGCGCGCTGCGACGCGGTCTTGAACCTTTCCACCGGCGGCAGCGCGGTGATGACGCTCGACGACCGGCTCGCCGCGCCGCTGAAGGTCGAGCCGGAGATGTGCTCGCTCAACATGGGCACGATGAATTTCGCGCTCTATCCGATGGCCGCGCGCTACGACAGCTGGCTTCACGACTGGGAACAGCCCTTTCTGGAAGGGAGCGACGATCTCGTCTTCAAGAACACCCCGCGCGACATCGCCCGCATTCTCAACGACCTCGGCACGGAGCGCGGCGCGCGGTTCGAGTTCGAGTGCTACGACGTCGGCCATCTGCACATGCTGCGGCACTTCGCCGACCGGGGGCTGGTGAAGCCGCCGTATTTCATCCAGTTCGTCTTCGGCGTGCTCGGCGGGATCGGAGCGGATACGGAAAACCTGATGCACATGAAGCGGATGGCCGACAAGCTCTTCGGCGACGACTACATGTTCTCCGTGCTCGCGGCCGGGCGCCAGCAGATTCCCTTCGCCTCGATCTCGGCGGCGATGGGTGGCAATGTGCGCGTCGGGCTGGAGGACAGCCTGTTCATCGCCCGTGGCGAGCTTGCGTCTTCCAACGCCGAGCAGGTGCGCAAGATCCGCAGGATCCTGGAAGAGATGGGCCGCGAGATCGCCACACCCGACGAGGCGCGGGCGATGCTGGGCCTGAAGGGCGCGGACAAGGTGGCGCTTTGAGCAACGTCGAGATCATATCCATCCGCCGCGCGGACGCGGAGGATGCCGAGCGGCTGAACGCAGCACTCGTCGCGCTGTCGGAGGTGCTCGGCGA
>PARB01000047.1 GCA_002709505.1 Paracoccaceae bacterium
CGCGACGGAAACCATATCATTGACCTGATAGGCAATCGTCGGGGTCACATTGATCGACTGCGCCTTGGACGAACGGGAATAGAACTGCCCCGCCCAGTTGTCCGCAGGCTTCGTCGCCAGACCAAAGGGCGCATTGACCGAAATGCCGAAGACAGCCCGGTCGTTGAGGCGATAGGCCGCGTAGCTTGCGGGAATGAAGGCATCATTCGCAATGTCGCCGGAGGGTACGGAACTGTTCGGCAAGACGATGGCAAAGGGCGGCAACGGCACTCCCGATGAGGTGAAGGTGCCGTTCATCTCCGCTTTCGGCACGATCAGGGAATTATGCGCCTCGACCGTCCAGCCGGCCCCGGCGCCCGTCAGCGTCGCCGGATTCCAGAACATCGAGGAGATCGACGGACCGGTTGTACCGTAACCCGCGAATGACATCCCCTGGTAGTAGGCACTCTGCTCGCGCAATGCAAAGCCGCCTGCCAGCGCCTCCCCGGCCGTAAAGGCCGTCGCGAGTGCGGTAAAAGAGAGTAATCCTGCCCCGACGTGTTTGCGCATATTGCGTCCCGAACCTCCCAATACATTATTTAGGCCGCGCGCCCCGGCGGCCAATTACGTATTGGTAAGGTTATCGAGCAACCCGCTTCGGGCAACCGGGAATTTTGACAGGTCCGGAGTGATATTGCGCTGCACAATATTGCCATTTCACCCCCTTCCCCAACGACACATGGTCCGCTGTTTCGATCCGCAAAGCGCCGAAGCCGGGATTTTCATGTCAGTTTTTTGAAGGCGAAAAACATCCGCGTGCATTTGCACAAATTTTAGTCAAACCAGCCGACACCGGAGAGAACCGCGACTTCTCGGCTCACTGTTGCAGGAAGGTCACGAAATCGGCGTCGCCGCCGCCTGAAACGGCGGCGGTCAGGCGGCCCCGTCTCAAGGTCCGGCCGCCGGATCGCGGTTTTGCGGCGATGGCAAGCGCCGCGAAGGGTGAAGCAGCGGAGTGACGAGGCCGTCACTCCGCTGCCTGCGACAGAGCCGGCGCGGGGTCCGTTTCGCGCTCTGTCGTGTCACGGGAACCGGCGGTATCGGCTGTCGACGAACCATCGCGGTCAGACGCGGCCTGCGCGTCGCTCTTGTCGAGGCGGCGGCGAAACCACAGGGCATAGAGCGCCGGCAGGAACACCAGGGTCAGCACGGTGGCGACCGTCAGGCCGCCGATCATGGCGATGGCCATCGGTCCCCAGAAGATGTTGGTCGTCAGCGGGATGAACGCGAGCACCGCCGCCAGGGCGGTCAGGATGACCGGACGCGCACGGCGCACGGTCGATTCCACGATCGCCTGGCGCATCGTCGCGCCGCCCTCCAGGTCGTGCTCGATCTGGTCGGCGAGGATCAGCGTGTTGCGCATCACCATGCCGCCCAGCGCGATCACGCCAAGGATCGCGACAAAGCCGAAGGGCGCATCCGCGATCAGCAGGGCCGCCACCGCGCCAACGAGACCGAGCGGAAACGTCAGGAAGACGATCACCATCTTGGAGAAGGACTGCATCTGCAGCATGATCAGCACGGCCATTGCCAGGAGCATCACCGGAAACACCTTGGCAAGTGCGGCATTGGCCTTGGCCGATTCTTCCGCCGCTCCGCCGGCGTCGATCCGGTAGCCGGGAGCCAGCCCCGCCTCGATCTCCTTCATCTTCGGCAGGAGCGCCGCCGTCACGTCGGGTGCCTGCACGCCGGGCACGATGTCGGAGCGCACGGTCAGCACGGTCTCGCGGTTGCGGCGCCACAGGATCGGCTCCTCGGACACATATTCGATGCGCGCGACCTGGGAGACGGGCACCGCGCGACCGTCCCGCACGTTCAGGACCAGATCGCCGATGTCACCCAACTCGGCCCGCTCGCTCTCCGACGCCCGCACCACGACGCCAACCGCATGCCGGCCATCGCGCAGGCTCGTCACCTGAACGCCCGACAGGAGCGCCTGCAGCGACTGCGCGATCTCGCGGGTCGACAGTCCAAGCGCGCGGGCGCGCTCCTGATCGACCTCCAGCTTCACCGTCTTGATCTTCTCGCCCCATTGCAGCTCGGTGTTGCGCGTGTCGGGATTGGCGCGCATGGCATCGCGCACCTTCGCCGCGATCGCCCGCACCTCCTCGCGGTCCTGCCCGACGACACGAAACTGCACCGGGAAGCCGACCGGGGGGCCAAGTTCAAGCTTGTTGGCCCGCCCGCGCACGGAGCTTTCCGACGCCTCGAAGCGCGCCGTCAGCTCCTGCACCAGCCGCGTGGTGTGCTCCCCGCCCTTCGACTGGACGAGGATCAGCGCGTAGCTCGGGTTGGGAAGCGCCGGGTTGTAGGCCAGGAAGAAGCGCGGTGCGCCGGCACCGATATAGGTGGTGAAATAGTCGACGTCGGGGCTCTTTGCCAGCAGCGCCTCAAGCTCGCGCGCGGCGCGTTCGGTCGCCGCGAAAGAGGCGCCTTCCGGCCCCTTGAGTTCGACCAGCACTTCGGGCCGCGAGGAGTTCGGAAAAAACTGCTTCTTGACGAAGCCCATGCCGTAGCCGGCCGTCACAAGCAGCGCGAAGGTCACCAGCACCACGGGAATGCGGAAGCGTACGGCGGCCTCGATCATCCGGCGCAGCCGGTTGTAGCCGCGGGTCTGATAGATCGCGTCCTCGTCGACGTCGCCCCGCGCCGCCGCGTGGCGCTCCAGCGACCGCGGCAGCAGCTTCAACCCAAGATAGGGGGTGAAGATCACGGCGACGAACCAGGAAATGATCAGCGCCGCCGTCACCACCCAGAAGATCCCGCCGGCATATTCGCCGGCCGACGACTGGGCGAAGCCGACGGGAAGGAACCCGGCCGCCGTCACCAGCGTGCCGGTGAGCATCGGAAAGGCGGTCGATTCCCACGCGAAGGTCGCGGCGCGGAACCGGTCCCAGCCCTGCTCGATCTTCACCACCATCATCTCGATGGCGATAATCGCATCGTCGACCAGAAGCCCGAGAGACAGGATCAGAGCGCCGAGCGAAATGCGCTCCAGATCGATCCCCATCAACAGCATGACGACGAAGGTTCCTGCAAGCGTCAGCGGCACCGATAGCGCGACGATCACCCCGGTGCGAAAGCCGAGCGACAGGAACGACACGATCAGCACGATGGAGATCGCGGCGACGAATTTCAGCAGGAACTGCCCGATCGCCCCTTCAACCACCTCCGGCTGGTTCGACACCTGGTGCAGCTCGGCGCCGACCGGCAGGCGCGAGCGGATTTCCTGCGCCTTGACTGCCAGCCGCTCGCCAAGCTCCAGCACATTGCCGCCGTCGGCCATGGCAATCCCGAGCATGATGGCATCCTGCCCGTTGTAGCGGGCGAGATAGCTTTGCGGATCGGCGATGTCCCGCCGCACGGTGGCGATATCGCCGAGCCGAAACGTCTCCTCGCCCGCCTTGACCGGCACGGCCGCGACGGCGCGCACGCCCCCTAGGCTGCCGCTGACGCGCACCTGCACCGTCTCGCTCGGCGTGTCGACCGACCCGGAGGGCGCGACCGCGTTCTGGGCGGCAAGCGCATCGAAGATCGCGGACGCCGGAATGCCGAGGGTGGCAAGCTTGGCGTAGGAGATCTCGACAAAGATCTTCTGGTCCTGCTCGCCGAAGAGCTGGACCTTCTCCACCCCCGGAACCGACAGGAAGTTCTGGCGTGCCATTTCCGCGAGGTCGGAGACTTCCGTCCAGGTCGCATCCGGCGCGGTCAGCGCATGGACCTGAACGTAGACGTCGGAATATTCGTCGTTGAAGAAGGGGCCGAGCACATCCGGCGGCAGATCGCGACGGATGTCGCCGACCTTCTTGCGCGCCTGATACCACAGGCCTTCCACGTCCTTGGGCGGCGTGGTGTCCTCGAGCACGATCTGCGTCGCCATGAAACCGGGCCGCGTGTAGGTCTCCAGCCGGCCCAGATAGGGAAGGGTCTGCAGCCGCGTCTCGATCCGGTCGGCGACCTGCTCCTGCATTTCCACCGCGCTCGCGCCCGGCCAGGCAGCGGTGACCACCATCACCTTGACCGTAAAGGCCGGATCCTCGTTGCGCCCGAGATTGCCATAGGCCCAGATGCCGGCGGCCGCGGTTACCAGAATGAAGAAGAGCACCAGCGTCTGGTGCCGCAGCGCCAGGGCGGAAAGATTGAAGCTAGTCATTGCAGGGCTCCGACCAGGACGGGGTCGGAAGGCGCACGCTCGACCACCCGCACCTCAAGCTCCGGATCGAGGCGATGGACGCCCATGCTGACAACGGTCATGCCCGGCTTCAGCTTGCCCTCAACGATGGCGCGTTCGGCCTCGATACGCAGGACCCTGACGGCAACCGGCGTCACGCGGCTGTCGCCGGGAGCGGCCTGCCAGACATAGGCGGCTTCGTCCCGGTACCACACGGCGGACAGCGGAACGGCGACGCCCGCCGCCTGCCCCGGCGGATTGAGGTGAACCGTCGCGGTCATGCCGAGCCGCGCCAGACCTTGCGGATCCTCGACCTCGAACCGCGCGGTAAAGGTCCGCGCCGCCTGATCGGCCTGCGGCGACAATTCGCGCAAGCGGGCGGGGAAGATCTTTCCCGGAAGCGCCCACAACGTCACGCTGGCGCTCGCCTGCGAGACCGCCGCGACATGCGCTTCGGGCACGGCGACTTCCGCCTCGCGACCGAGTGCGGCCGCGACCCGGACCACAGGCTGGCCAAGGGCGACAACCTCGCCCGGTTCGGCGAGGACGGCGGTCACGACGCCGGCGACATCTGCCTGCAGTTCTGTGTAGGCGCGCTGGTTTTCCGCAAGCAGCCGGCGCTCGCCGGCGGCCTTCAGCGCCTCGGCGGCCGCATCGGCGGCGGCCTGAGCGGCATCGAGCGAAGCCTGGCTGACGTGCCCTTTCTGCTTGAGGGTCTTGATGCGCTCCAGCGCATCGGCCGTGCGGTCCGCCTCGGCGCGCGCGGCCCGTTCCTGCGCCTGCTCGGCGCTGAGCGCGGCCTTGAAATCGGTTGCGTCAAGCCGGGCGATGACGTCGCCTGCCTCGACCCGGTCGCCGATGTCGACCTCCCGAACGGAGAGCTTTCCGCCGACGCGAAACGCGACCGGCGCATCGCTGCGGGCACGAATGGTGCCCGAATAGGACAGACCGGCGCTTTTTGCCGCTGCCACCGGCTCGACCCAGACGGTCGGTGGCGGCGCACCGTCGGTGTCAGACGCAGGTTCGGGCTGACAGGCAGCAAGAAGCAGACCCGACACCGCCATCGCAAGGACGATTCGAGGAGCGGGCCGACCCGACCAGGCGCGAAAAACGAAGGCGCTTCGATGCATCATGCTGCTCCTGAGACCGTCAAAACACCGAAACCGTCGCCTTTCCGGGCAAAACAGCTCCGTTAACCGGGTCGAAGCCGAAACGACCCGACGTCAGGAGATAAAGTCATCGAATGATGATTGTCAATAATCGTCAGAGAATATATATCAACAGTCAGACATTGACGCGCGCCACAGCGCCTCCCATGATTCATGAAACCCCGGTGGAGTGCCGGCGACCTGTGTCGACGCCATTGCACGTCCCGCCAACGCCGGCCGGTGGGCAACGCCACCGCTGAGCCGAATACGGCTGTTCAGCGCGCCCTTTGGACTTACAATGGGGGTTTCATGGCAGAAGGATCGGAAGCAACGCAGATGACGGATATGCTGGACACGACGAGATCCGACGGCTCGCAAGCGGCAACGCGCGACGGAACCGCAAGCAGCGCGGCGCATGAAACGCGCCAGCGCATCGTCGAGACCGCAAACAAGCTTTTTCACGTCTACGGCTACCAGAAGACGACCGTGGCCGACATCGCTCGCGAACTCGGCATGTCGCCCGCAAACGTCTACCGGTTCTTCGCCTCCAAGGCTGAACTGACAAAAGCCGTGACGGGACTGGTGACGGCCGACCTGCTCTCCAACATGATCGGCGACACGCCCGCGCAGGGGCAAACATGCAGCGAACGGCTGCGGGAAATGGTTCGCCGGCACTTCCACCACATGCGCGAGCGCTATGCCGACAACCGCAAGATCCACGATCTGCTGGAAGCGGCAATGGAGGAGGCCTGGGACGAAATCGAGACCCACAAGGCGCGCATGCGCACGTCCTTCGCCGAAGTCATCCGCGACGGCATTTCAAAGGGCGAGTTTGCCGAGCAGGACGCAGAGACGGCCGCGATGCTGTTCCAGCACTCGCTGGTCATGTTCTTCCATCCGGCTCTGGTCGCGCAAACCTGCCGCTGCTTTGCGGAGGGCGAGCAGGATCACCTCTTCGAGCCGATGGTGGACTTTGCCCTCGCCGCCCTGCGCGACGGCCGCTACCGGGAACTGCCGGCGGAACTCAAGCAGACCGCCTGATCCCGTGATTGCGGCCCTTCGCCGGGGAACCGCCCCCCGGACAGCGGATCAGGTCTCGCGCCCCTGAAGAAACAGCCGCGTCGACGCGGAACTCCAGGGCGCCAGCGTCTGCAGCGTGCGCATGTAGTTCTTGTAGATGTCGCGATCGAGACCGCCTGCGTCGGCGAAACTCGCCACCACCTGAACGCCGGTGTTGCGCAGCGCCGCAAGGATTTCCGGCGGATAGGCGCGAACCTCGACCCCGTCCTCGGTCTTCAGTGCCTCGAAGGCCTGCGCGTTGCGCCAGTCGCTTTCGGCCATCGACAGAAGCGTCTCGGCGCGGCAGGCGGCGATCACCACCGCCTTGAGGTCCTCGGCGAGCCCGTCGAAGGCAACGGAATTCACCAGCATCTCATTGGCGCCATTGGGATCATGGAACCCGGGCGCGTAATACAGCTTGGACACGCCGGCGAAGCCGAGCGCACGGTCGCTTGCCGGGCCAAGGAACTCCGCCGCATCGATCAAGCCGCTGGAAAGCGCCTGGACAAGTTCGCCGGGCGGCAGGGACACGGGCGTCGCTCCGAGCCGGCGCATGATCTCGCCGCCCAGACCCGGCATCCGGATCTTCAACCCGTTGAGGTCCTCGAGCGTCTCGACCGGCCGGGTGAACCAGCCCCCCATCTGCGCGCCGGTGTTCCCGGCGAGAAACGGCCGCACGCCATAGGGCGCATAAAGCTTGTCCCAGAGCGCCTGGCCACCGGCCTGCTCGATCCACGTCACATGCTCATGCGGCAGGAAGCCGAAGGGCACCGCGGTGAAGAACACGGCGGCCGGCATCTTTGCCTGCCAATAGGCGGAGGCCGCATGGCCCATCTGTGCCGTGCCGGCGGAGACCGTGTCGAAGATGCCCGTCGCCGGCACCAGCTCTCCGTCGGGAAACAGCCGCACGCGCATGCGCCCGCCGCTGAGCAGCGCAATGGCATCGCAGATGCGCTGCGCCGATTGCCCCGGACCTTCAAGATCCGCAGGCCAAGCAGTCGCCATTTTCCATTCGATGGTGGTCTGGGCAAGGGCCGGAGCCGCCAGCCCGCTGGCAGCCGCTGCGCCCGCAAGCCCGAGCGCCGCGCGTCGCGAGATCGCGCCGCTGCTGCCGGCGTCGACACGCCCCGATGCGGGAGCCGCCGACGACCCCTCCCCATGCGGACGTCGTCCGGTGCCACCGTCGCCGGCCGGGCGCCGAGGCGGTTTCGCTCCATGGGTGGTCATCGATCCTGTCCCGTCACCCTGCCGTATTCCGTCATCCTGCATGGTCCGTCACGCAGTTTCGATTGCAAAAAACCGGTCAACCGGCGCCGACCTCTTGGCAGGTTCGGGCATGGGCCGCAACTTCGCAAGGCCCGCATTATTAAAATTTACCCATGTTTACCGGGCAAGCGGCGCCGGACGGGACTGCATCGACAACGCCCCTTGCTCCGCTCGAGCGCTTCCGCTTCACTGTCGGGCGATTCCCGCGCCCGCCGGCGCCCGCCCCGCTTGGGAGACGTTCATGATTCCGTTCTTCGTGATGATCAAATGCCATCTGGGAAAAGCCTATCAGGTGGCCAATGCAATCGCCGACGCCGAAATCGCCTCGGAGATCTATTCGACGGCCGGGGACTATGACCTGATGGTGAAATTCTACGTCGACGACAACGCCGACATCGGCCATTTCGTCAATGAGAAGGTCCATCCCTTCGACGGCATTCAGGACACCAAGACGATCATCACCTTCAAGGCGTTTTGAGGCAGCCCCTGCCGATCCCGGCGGGCAGACACGCGCGTCACACCTTGGAGGGCGTGACCGTCTGGCGTTCCTTGGAGCGGTCGAGACCGAGCTGTCGTTCGCGGTAGATCACGAAGACGCCCGCCCCGATCACGATGATCGCCCCGGCCATGACCTCCAGCGTCGGCACTTCCGAAAACACCAGCCAGCCGACGATCACGGTCCAGATCATGGTCGTGTAGTCGAAGGGCGCGATCGTCGAGGCATCGGCGAAGCGATAGCTCGTGGTCAGCAGGATCTGCCCGATTCCGCCGAACAACCCGATGGAGACGAGCATCAGCGCATCAGTGCCCGTCGGGACCGTCCAGCCGAAGGGCGCGCTTGCAAGTGACAGAAGCGCCATCACGCCGGTGAACCAGATCACGATGGTGGAGGTGCGTTCCGTATTGGTCAGGCGCCGCACGGTAATCATCGCCAGCGCCATCGCCACCGCAGCCGCAAAGGCAAGCATCGCCCCCTCGGTGGTGCCTTGCGTCGGTGCTGTCGCCCCCAGATGCGGCGACAGGATGATGAGAATGCCCAAAAAGCCGACGACGACCGCCGTCCAGCGATAGAAGCGGACCTTTTCGCGCAGGATCACCGCGGCGAGCGCGACCGTGATCAGCGGCGCGGAAAAGCTGATCGCCGTTGCATCGGGCAGCGGCAGGCGGGCCAGAGCCGCAAACCACATCGCCATGGCCGAGCCGCCGATCAATGCCCGGCCGATATGCCCGAGCGGACGGCGCGTCTTGAACACCGACGGCCCCTCCCCCTGCCACCAGACCATCACGAGCACCGGAATCAGCCCGAAGAAGCTGCGCGCGAAGATGACCTCACCCACCGGGTAGCGGGCCTCCAGAAGCTTCACCAATGCGACCATGGCGGTGAACAGGAGCGTGGCGCCGATCTTCAGCGCGATACCGAGACGGGGATTGTGCGAATTGAGGTCGCCGGACGCGGCGGCGGGTGTCGAGGACATGCGGGAAAATCCAACTCGAAATCAGTCGCGCGGTCCGTGAGGACCTCGCGGCTCGCAGGGGAGAACACGAGCAAGGCTACCCGTTTTATTTATAGTATCAATAGGTTTCAGTCTCGACCCGTCTGGGAAGCTCACCCTTGCGCGGGACGCATGGCCGGCAATCCGATCCGGTTTCCCCGGCCAAGGCGGCGCGCTGACGTCGCGCCGCCTTGGCCGCAGCCGATATGCGGCTGCGGGTTTGTCCACAGCCGCGGAGAAACGCGCCCCGCGCCTTCAGCTGCGGGCTGCGGCAATCGCCTCCCAGACCCGTGACGGCGTTGCCGGCATGTCGATCTGTGCGACACCGGCGCCGCGACGCAGCGCGTCGTTAACCGCATTCATCACCGCCGGACAGGCGCCGATGGTGCCGGCCTCGCCGGCGCCCTTGATGCCCAGCGCATTGGTGGTCGACGGCACATTGCGCGTTTCGAACCGGATATCGGGAATGTCGCCAGCCCGCGGCATCTGGTAGTCGAGGAAGGACGCACTGATCAGCTGGCCGTCCGCGTCATAGACGGTGTGTTCCATCAGCGCCTGGCCGATGGCCTGCACCACGCCGCCATGCACCTGGCCGGCGAGCAGCAGCGGGTTCACCGTGACGCCGAAGTCGTCGACGATGACATAGTCGACCAGCCGGGTGTCGCCGGTGTCGGGATCGATCTCCACCTCGCAGATATGCGTGCCGTTGGGATAGGTCGCTTCCGCCTGCTTCACCGCCTCGCGGGCGGCCAGCGGCTCGTCCGCGCCGGCAGCGATCTCGGCGAGCGTCACGGCGCGGTCGGTGCCGACCACCCGCACGGCCCCGTCCATCAGCTCCAGATCCTCCACGCCCGCCTCCAGCTTGTCGGCGGCGAGATCCTTGATCTTCTTCACCAGCGTTTTCGACGCCTCGAGAACGGACGGCAGACCGATCGGGATGGAGCGCGAGCCGCCGGTGCCTCCGCCCTTGCGCACCCGGTCGGTGTCGCCCTGGATCATCGTCACCTTGTCGAGATCGACGCCGAACTGCTCGGCGATGATCTGCCCGTAGGCGGTCGCATGCCCCTGCCCGTTCGACTGGGTGCCGATCAGAAGCGTCAGCGAACCGTCGGTGCCGAGTTCAACCGTGGCCTCCTCGGAGCCTGCGAAGGCACAGGCCTCGACATAGGTCGCCATGCCGATGCCGCGATACTTGCCGGCCTCCGCCGAGGCGCGGGCGCGGGCCTCGAAGCCGTCCCAGTCGGCGGCCGCAAGCGCCTTGTCCATGTGAGCCGCGAACTCGCCGGTGTCATACATGCGCCCGGTCGGCGTGGTGTAGGGCAGCGCCTCGGTCGCAATGAAGTTGCGGCGACGGATCTCCGCCGGTGCCAGATCCATCTCGGCAGCCGCCTTGTCGACCAGCCGCTCCAGCAGATAGGCGGCTTCCGGCCGTCCCGCGCCGCGATAGGCGTCGGTCGCGGTGGTATGCGTGTAGACGCCCTTCAGGACAGCATGCATCGCCGGGATGTCGTAGAGGCCGGTCGACATCGTCAGTCCGAGATAGGGGATGAACGGGCCGTATTGATGCAGATAGGCCCCCATCGCCGCGATCAGATCGACCTTGAGGGCGAGGAAGCGTCCGTCGGCGTCCATCGCCACCTCGGCCACTGCCAGATTGTCGCGGCCGTGGGCGTCGGCGACGAAATGCTCGGTGCGCTCGCACACCCATTTCACCGGCCGTCCGAGGCGCTTGGCGGCAACCAGCGCCAGCGGATACTCCGGATAGACGAAATTCTTGGTGCCGAAGCCGCCACCCACGTCCGGCGTGATCACGCGAAGATCCTTGGCATCGATGCCGAGAATGTCGCCGGCGATGACATCGCGCATGCCGTGACCGCCCTGGGTACCGGCGGTCAGCGTGTAGCGCCCGGTGCCGGCATCGAATTCGCCGATGCAGCTGCGCGGCTCCATGTAGTTGCACACCAGCCGGTTGTTGACGATCTCGATCCGGGTGACGTGATGGGCGGTGTCGAAGGCCGCCCGCGTCGCCTCGGCGTCGCCCATCTCGGCGGTATAGGCGAGGTTGCTGCCGTGGTCGGGCCACACCAGCGGCGCGTCCGGCGACAGTGCGTCAGCGGTGTCGACCACCGCATCGAGCGGATCGTAGTCGATCTCGATCAGTTCGGCCGCCGACTTGGCGTTGTTCAGCGTGTCGGCGACGATGAAGGCAATCGGCTCGCCGACATGGCGCACCGTGTCGACCACCAGCACCGGGCGCGGCGGAACGACGGGCGCACTGCCGTCCGGCTGCTTCACCGACGCCTTGTTGGGCATCATGCCGAGATGGGGGATGTCGGCCGCGGTCAGGATCATCGCGACGCCCTCGGCGGCACGGGCGTCTTCCAGATCGCCGATCTTGATGCGCGCATGCGCCATCGACGAACGCAGGACATAGGCCCGCAGGACGCCGTCGGGATGAATGTCGTCGGTGTAGCGTCCGTGGCCGGTGATCAGCGCCGTGTCTTCCTTGCGCCGCACCGGCGCACCCATGCCGAACTTCCCGGGAGCCATTTCAGTCATGTCTTAAGCCTCGTTGCGATGATCGTGAGCCTGCGCTTCGCGCGACATGACGCTCCAGCCGAAAGGGTCAAGGGCGACAGTGCGTTTGCATGAGCGCTGCGGTCATGGATGCCGGCCATTCGAATGCAGGTCCCGAACGCCGAATGCGAAGAGGACACCGGCGAAAGCACGGGCATGCCCGTTGCTTCGCCGGATCCGTTGCCCCGACCTTAGCGGCATTCCGGGCCTGCCGCCAAGACCCGATGGCAACCGCCCGCACCACCGTGCAAACACGCCGACCGCAGCGCACAACGCGCAACCCCTTCCTCTATGCCGGCCGAAGGGTCTATGCTCGACATCTTCCCGTCCGGTCGATCGCAGCGCGTCGGCCAAACCCCCGGTTTCGTTCCAATGGCCCCCACTCCACAGCGACCCGGCCTTGCCGACCGCTTCCGTTCCGCCGACGCCAGGCTTTCCAGCCTTCCGGGAAACCTGCGCGGCACCTTGTGGATGCTGGTAGCAGGACTGTTCTTCACCGTCATGGTGACCCTGATCAAGGTCCTCGGTGAACGGCTGCATGTCGCGGAGATCATCCTGATCCGCCAGATCGTGATGACGGCCATCGTCGCGCCGACGATCCTCTACGGCCTGCCCGGATCGCTGTCGACCCGGCACCCGGCACTGCATGTCCTGCGCATCCTGTGCGCCTCGACCGCAATGCTCGCCGGCTTCACCGCGGTCATCCACCTGCCGCTGGCCGATGCGACCGCCATCGCCTTTTCCAAGACCTTCTTCATCACCATCTTCGCCATCTTCTTCCTGGGCGAGACGGTCGGGCGGCACCGCTGGACGGCCACGGCGATCGGTTTCGTCGGGGTGATGATCATCCTGCGCCCCGGGGCCGACACGGGGATCGATCTCTATGCCGGCCTTGCGGTACTCAGCGCCGCCTGCGCCGGCGTGGTGATGATCGTGATCCGCAAACTGTCGCAGCACGAGCGCCCGGTGACGATCCTGACTTATCAGGCCGTCTTCGTCGGCCTGATCATGCTGCCCATCGCCCTCTACAACTGGAAAACGCCAACGCTCTGGGAGCTCGGGCTTCTGGTGATCGTCGGCATGGTCTCCTGGGCCGGGCAGATGTGCAACATTCGCGCCTTCCGCGCCGGCGAGGCCTCCGCGCTGGCGGCCCTCGATTACGTGCGCCTGCTCTATGCCACGGTCATCGGCTTCCTGGTGTTCGGCGACCTGCCCGCTTTGGCGACCTACGCAGGCGCCGCGCTCATCATCGCCGGTTCGCTCTATACGGTGTTGCGCGAGGCGCAACTCGGGAAACGGGTCGCCACCCGTGACGGCGTGCGCGCCGATCCGCCCTGAGATCGAGCGGAGCCGGTCCGGCACAAGCCAGACGCCCGGTTGTCAGCCGCCGTTGAAATGCGGTGTCCAGATGCCGTCGATCCGGTATCCGCCGAGCGTCGTGGCCATCTGCGAAAACGCCGGCGTGCGGGTGAACGCCTGCAACGCCTGCAGCGGCGGCTCGAACCAGTCGCGCCGGCCGACGATCAGGTCGAACCGCTCCTGACACACCGGAACGAAATCGAGCTTGAACTGGCGCGCCGACGCCTCGAGGCCAAAGGCCAGATCCGCGCTGCCGTCGAGCACAGCAAGCGCCGCCTCGCGCTCGTCGCGTGCCATCGGGCCGGCCGTTCCAGCAGCGATGCCCTCTTCCCCCAGCAAGCGGTCGAGAAGAAGCTGGCTGCCCGCCTGCGGCTGACGCTGCACCACGGTAAGACGGGCCACGTCGGCAAGCCGGGATACGGATTTCGGGTTGTCCGCCGGGACGATAAAGCCGCGGCTGCGCCAGGCCCATTGCAGCAGCGCGACGGGCTGGAACCTCAGCCGCCGCGCGACGGCCTCGGTGTTCCATCCCTCGTCCTGAACGACATGTAGTCCGGCAGCGACGCCCTCGCCCTGTTCGAAGCGCTCGAGCCCGTCCATGCTGCCGTCGAAGAGCGCGGCCAGCCCCGACCCCGATTCGCGCAGGCTCCATTCCAGCAGCGGATCGTGGCTCCCCAGCACCACCGGCGGTCGCGGCGCATGGGGCGACGGCGCCTCGCTGGCATTGTCGATCCAGGCGAGCACCACGTCGCGCGGAAACAGGAGCTTTCCGGTCGCACGGCTGTGCGGGATCTCGCCGGCCGCCGCCAGATCGTAGATCTTTCGCTCCTTGACCCGAAGCAGATCGGCCATTTCGCGGGTGGTCAGATAAGTCGGCAGATCGCCCGTCATAAGGCCGGATATCCTGAATTGCTGGCGCACGCGCCCCGTACCGGGGACGAGCGACAATGCCAATCATCCGCCTCCGCCGCAAGCGGCTGCGAGCCGCTGCGCGCCTATCCCTCCGCGGCCGCCGCGCGGCGCGCCGCTTCTTCCTCCACCAGCTCCTTCTTCGACAGTTTGCCGACCATCGTCTTCGGCAGGCTGTCGCGGAACTCGATCTCCTGCGGGCGCTCGATCGCCGACAGATGGTCCTTGAGAAAGGTCTTCAGCTCGTCTGCCGTGAGTTCAGCGCCTTCACGCAGCTTGACGAAGGCCTTGGGGGCCTGGCCGCGATAGGTATCCGGGATCGCTATGACGATAACCTCTTCCACCGAAGGGTGCTGGTAAATCGCCTCCTCGATGACGCGGGGGTAGACGTTGTAACCAGAGCACAGGATCAGGTCCTTGATCCGGTCGACCAGATAGATGAAACCGTCGGCATCGCGGTAGCCGACGTCGCCGGTGTGCAGCACGCCGCCCTCGAGCGCGCGCGCCGTCTCTTCCGGACGATTGTAGTAGCCGGCCATGATCTGCGGCCCGGACACGACGAGTTCGCCCTTTTCGCCTTCCGGCGCGTCCCGGGTGAGATCCTCCAGATCGCGGAAGCCGATGGTGGTACCCGGCGCGGCAAGACCGATGGACCCCGACCGCCTGTTCTCGTTGAGCGGATTGGCGGCCACCAGCGGCGAGGCCTCCGTCAGGCCGTAGCCCTCCACCAGGATGCAGCCGGTCCGGCCCTCGAATTCCTCCTTCACCTCCACCGGAAGGGGCGCGCCGCCGGAGATGCAGAGCTTGATCGACGTCAGGTCGTAGTTGCGCGCGACCGGCGATGAGTTGATCGCGGTGTAGATCGTCGGAACGCCGGGGAACAGCGTGACCTTCTTCCGCTTGATGGTGTCGAGCAGCATCTTCAGCTCAAACCGCGGCAAAAGCACCATTTCCGCGCCGATGGCGACGGAGAGGTTCTGCGCAACCGTCATCGCGAAGACGTGGAAGAACGGAAGCACGCACAGCTTCTTCTCCTCGCCCGGCCGGGCATCGGCGAACAGCGTGCGCAGCTGCTCCAGATTGGCCGACAGATTGGCATGGGTCAGCATGGCGCCCTTGGGAACGCCGGTGGTGCCGCCGGTGTACTGGAACACCGCGATATCGGTTTCGGGATCGATCTCGACCGGTGTCGGACGTGCCCCTCCGCGCGCGATATCATCGTAGCGCGGATGCGCCGCATCGCGGGGAATATCGGCACGCTCCTTGCGCTTGAACAGGGTGAACAGCAGCTTCTTGGGCTGCGGCAGGA
>PARB01000048.1 GCA_002709505.1 Paracoccaceae bacterium
GGCCGCCGCAAGCGGCTTGGCGACCGGCTTCGGCGTTCCGGGCACCGGGACCGGCGTGCCATCGACGACCTGCGGCGCGATCGCGGCACTCGGCGCGGACGTGGAGACGGGAACCGCTTGATAGTCGCGCAGGCGCGGACCGATCACCGCATCCATCACCTTCGCCCAGTCGGTCTTTCCGTCGGCACGCAAGGGGACCGTCAGCGATCCGACCTGCCCGCTCGGAGCGGGTGCTGCAACGATGCTGCGACGAATGCCGCCGCTGTTCAGATCGCCACGCGCGAAAGACAGGATGGAGGAGGAGCGGGACTTCTTGGCGAAGGCCGCCATCAGCTCTTCGGCTTCCGGCCTGGTGTTGCGCTTGCAATAGCCGTCCGCCGGCGGCTTGCCGGCAGCGCCGGTAAGCTGGTCGACCGACCGGCCGCCACGCGCCTTGAAGCCTTCGTCGATCAGCACCCGCGCCTTGGCCGCGCGCTCCACGCCGGAGGCAGCACCCAGAATGACCGCCATCACCGTGCGCCCGCCGCGGGTCGCGGACACCACCACATTCAGGCCGGAATTGCAGATATAGCCGGTCTTCATGCCGTTGGCGCCCTGTACGCGAAGCAGGAACTCCCGGTTGGCCGAGCGCAGCGCCTTCTTGCCGACGCGAATGCCGGCCAGGTTGAAATAGGAGCGATACTCGGGGAACTCGCGCCAGACCGCGCGCGCCAAGACCGCAAGGTCGCGGGCCGACGACACCTGCCGATTGTCCGGCAGGCCGTGCGGATTGACGAAATGCGTGGCGCTCATGCCGAGCCGCCGGGCTTCAGCGTTCATCATCTGGATGAACGCGGGCTCCGAGCCGCCGATCGATTCCGCGACCGCGACGGCGACGTCATTCGCCGACTTCACGATCAGCATCTTCAGCGCGCTTTCCAGCGAGATCCGCGTGCCCGGCTTGAAGCCCATCTTGCTGGGCGGTTCGGCATAGGCATTCGCGCTGATCGTCACCGCCGACTGCGGCGTCGCACGCCCCTCGCGGATCGCCTTGAAGGTGAGATAAGCCGTCATCAGCTTGGTGATGGAAGCGGGGTACCACTGGCGCAGCGCCTGCTTCTGGTCGAGCACCGCGCCGCTCTCCATGTCGACGACGATCCAGGCGCCGATGTCGGCGCGCGCTGGAGTCGCGGGAAGCGCAAGCATCGCAAGCCCCGCCCACAAGGCGATTGTCCGCACCGGCCGAACCGGCGCGAGCAGCGCTGCAACAACTGATCGAAACATGTCGTGCCTTCCGTCTTCGATAGGCCGTCGACCTTCCAGGGCCGTATCTAACCGGACGCGCCGCCCAAATGCAAAGAACACATGCTTTGGCCCGCCCGCAACCCGCCGGAATCGACCTCAAATAGGGCAATTGCCCAAAATTACGGCAATCGGGAGGCATGCGGCGCGCTGACGGCCCAGACCCTCGCGCGGCGAGCGGATCGCCCCGCACCGGGATCGTGCCCGCTCGAGACCCTCGCCGCCGCGCGCGATCCGATTGGCCCCGGTCTTGCTTTGCTTCCGGAAAACGGCAGCGGGACGGCACGCCATGTGTTCTGCCCGACACCGCAGGCTACCAGGACGACGGACACCCCATCGATGACGATTGACCCCGCCTTTTCCGCCCCTGCACCCTCCCTCGGCCTGCAACGGGTCACCGGCCGGGCCCGGGTGCGGTTCGAGCGGGCGGGCGAGACGGTGCGGCTGCGCGATCTCGACCAGAGCGGCTCCGCCAAGGTGCGCCTCCCCAAGGTCCACGGCGAGGCTCCCGTGGCGGTGTTTCTCAACACAGCGGGCGGCCTCACCGGCGGCGACCGGCTGGAGTATGAGGCGCAAGCCGGCGCAGACGCTCACGCCGTGATCACGACGCAGGCGGCGGAGCGCATCTATCGCAGCCAGGAGGGCCCGGCCGATGTCCAGGGCGCGATCCGGGTGGATGCCGGCGGCCTGGTCGAATGGCTTCCGCAGGAAACGATCCTCTTCGACAAGGCGGCCCTGACCCGCGCGCTCGCCGTCGATCTCGAGGGAAGCGCCCGCCTTCTGGCGGTTGAAAGCGTCGTGCTCGGCCGCGAGGCCATGGGCGAGGATGTGCACGCCGTGTCCTTCCGCGACCGCTGGCGCATCCGCCGCAACGGACAGCTGATCTTCGCCGATGAGACCCGCATCAGCGGCGATGCGACGGATATCCTGTCCGGATCGGCGACGGCGGCGGGCGGCCGCGCCTTCGCAACGCTGGTGGACTGCCGCGAGGATGCGGAAGGCGACATCGACGCTGCCAGGACCGCGGTCGGCGATATCCGCCGCGACGGCCTCAGCGCCGGCGTCAGCGCGCGCAGCGGCTTGCTCATCTTCCGTCTTGTCGCCGAAAACGGACAGATCCTGCGGGCAGGGCTGATGGGGTTGCTGGAGGCCTGGCGGGGCGCGCGGCTGCCGCGCACATGGTATTGCTAGACAGTGCAGAACACGCCGTTTCGCCGGCTACACGACAGGACAAGGGTTTGGGGACCGCCACATGAAACTGACACCGCGGGAAAAGGACAAGCTGCTGGTGGCAATGGCCGCCGAGGTCGCGCGCAAGCGGCTGCAACGGGGCGTCAAGCTCAACCACCCCGAGGCCATCGCCCTGATCACCGACTTCGTCGTTGAAGGCGCGCGCGACGGGCGCAGCGTCGCGGAGATGATGAGCGCCGGCGCCTCGGTACTAACGCGCGACCAGGTGATGGAGGGCGTCGCCGAGATGATCCACGACGTCCAGGTCGAGGCGACCTTTCCCGACGGCACCAAACTCGTCACCGTTCACCAACCGATCCGCTGAGGGCGCCGCCATGATACCCGGAGAAATCTTCCCCGCAGACGGCGAGATCGAGCTGAACGCCGGACGGCCCACGCTTGAAATCGACGTCGCCAACACCGGCGACCGGCCGGTGCAGGTGGGCTCGCACTATCATTTCGCCGAGACCAACCCGGCGCTCGCCTTCGACCGGGCGGCCGCGGGCGGGCTGCGCCTCGATATTCCGGCGGGAACCGCCATCCGCTTCGAGCCGGGTCAGACGCGTTCCGTCACGCTTATTCCCTTCGTCGGAGATCGGACCGTCTACGGCTTCAACGCCAGGGTGATGGGGCCGCTATGACACGCATGATCCGCCGGATTTCGCATGCCGTTTGCCTGCTCGCGCTCCTTGCTCCCGTCAGCGGACTGTCGCAGGACGTGGATTGCTCCGATCCCGTCACGCAGATGGAAATGACCTATTGCGCGGAACAGGACTGGCAGGCGGCGGACGCGGAGCTGAACGCCGCCTATGGCCGGGCGATGGCGGCAATGAAACAGATGGATGAGGATCTCGCCGACAGTCCGGCGCTTGCCGGCGCGGCAAAGGCCCTGCGCGACGCCCAGCGCGCCTGGATCCCCTACCGCGACGCCGCCTGCGCCGCCTATGGCTTCCAGGCCCGCGGCGGGTCGATGGAACCCATGCTGATCTACCAGTGCCGCGCCGATCTCACCGGTCAACGCACCCGCGAACTTGAAGATCTGGCCAGCGGGCTCGGCAACTGAGCCTTGCCCTGACCCGCGCCGCACCGTCTGGAGACCCCGATGCCCTATAAATTGTCGCGCGCCGCCTATGCCGACATGTTCGGCCCCACAACCGGCGACAGGATCCGCCTAGCCGACACCGACCTGATCATCGAGGTGGAAAAGGATTTCACCGTCTATGGCGACGAGGTGAAGTTCGGCGGCGGCAAGGTGATCCGCGACGGCATGGGCCAGTCGCAGCGCACCCGCGCGCAAGGGGCCGTCGACACGGTGATCACCAATGCGCTGATCGTCGATCACACCGGTATCTACAAGGCCGACATCGGGCTGAAGGACGGCCGCATCGCCGCCATCGGCAAGGCCGGCAACCCGGACGTCCAGCCGGGCGTGGACATCGTCATCGGACCGGGCACGGAGGCAATCGCCGCCGAAGGCAAGATCGTCACCGCCGGCGCGCTCGACGTGCACATCCACTTCATCTGCCCGCAGCAGATCGAGGAAGCGCTCACCTCCGGCGTCACCACCATGCTCGGCGGCGGCACGGGGCCGGCGACTGGCACCAACGCCACGACCTGCACGCCCGGCCCCTGGCATATCGAGCGCATGCTTCAGGCGGCCGAGGCCTTCCCGATGAACCTCGCCTTCGCCGGCAAGGGCAACGCGGCGCTTCCCGCCGCCCTTGAGGAACAGGTGCTCGCCGGCGCCTGCGCGCTGAAGCTGCATGAGGACTGGGGCACGACGCCGGCCGCCATCGACTGCTGCCTGTCGGTCGCCGATGCCTATGACATCCAGGTGATGATCCACACCGACACGCTGAACGAATCCGGCTTCGTGGAAAACACCACCGCCGCCTTCAAGGGCCGCACCATCCACGCCTTCCACACCGAGGGCGCCGGCGGCGGTCATGCGCCCGACATCATCAAGCTGTGCGGCGAGGCGAACGTCATCCCCTCGTCCACCAATCCGACGCGGCCCTATACGGTCAACACCATCGACGAGCATCTCGACATGCTGATGGTGTGCCACCATCTCGACAGCTCGATCCCGGAGGACGTCGCCTTTGCCGAAAGCCGGATCCGGCGCGAGACCATTGCGGCGGAAGACATTCTCCACGACATGGGCGCCTTTTCGATCATCGCATCGGACAGCCAGGCGATGGGCCGTGTCGGCGAGGTGATCATCCGCACCTTTCAGACCGCCCACAAGATGAAGGTCCAGCGCGGACGTCTTTCCGGCGAGACCGGCGCCAACGACAATCTGCGGGTGCGCCGCTACATCTCCAAGGTGACGATCAATCCGGCCATCGCCCATGGCCTCGCCGACCACATCGGCTCGGTCGAGGTGGGCAAGCTTGCCGACCTGGTGCTCTGGGACCCGGCCTTCTTCGGCGTCAAGCCGGACCTGGTGCTGAAACTCGGCACCATCGCCGCCGCCCCGATGGGCGATCCCAATGCCTCGATCCCCACACCCCAGCCGGTGCACTACCGGCCGATGTTCGGCGCTTTCGGACGCGCGATGACCGCCTCTTCGGTGACCTTCGTGTCGCAGGCAGCCTTCGACAATGGCATCAAGAACAAGCTCGGGCTCGACCGGCTGGTGCTTCCCGTCGCCAACACGCGTGGCGGCATTTCCAAGGCCTCGATGGTGCTCAACGACGCCGTGCCGCACATCGAGGTCGACCCGGAAACCTATGAGGTACGCGCCGACGGCGAACTCCTCACCTGCGAGCCGGCGGAAACGCTTCCCATGGCCCAGCGCTATTTCCTGTTTTAAGATCCGCGCGACACAACCGGGGATCGGGAGGGAGACGACATGTACACGGTGATCGGCTTTCCGCGCACACGCGCGATGCGGGTGATGTGGACGCTCGAGGAGCTTGGCCAGGACTACGAGCTGGTGCCGGCCATGCCGCAAAGCCCCGAGGTCCTCGCCCTCAATCCGCTCGGCAAGGTGCCGGTGCTGAAGGACGGGGACCATGTGCTCACCGATTCCGTCGCGATCTGCCAGTATCTCGCCGACAAGCACGGCGCGTTGACTTATCCCGCCGGCACGCCGGAGCGCGCGCATCAAGACGCCGTCACGCAATTCACCGTCGACGAGGTCGAAGGCGCGCTGTGGACCGCGGCCAAGAACAGTTTCATCCACCCCGAAGAGCTGCGCGTGCCGGAGATCAAGCGCGTCTGCGCGGCCGAATTCGCAACCGCGATGCAGCGGCTCGAGGTCATGATCGGCGACGCCCCCTTTGTCATGGGCGAGACCTTCACCGTTCCCGACATCCTGCTCGGCCATGCCGCCGGCTGGGCCCGGGCGGCCAAGTTCGACGTATCGGAGACCGGACCCGTCGCCGGGTATTTCGACCGCGTGACGGCGCGCCCGGCCTTCAAGGGGGCGCTGCTGCGCGGCAAGGATGCCGAAACATGATCCCTGTCACCGAAATCCTGCCGGCCGGAAGCTGGGAGGGCGCGCCCGACGACAGCGTCGTGCTCGACCGGGAAGACCGGCACCGGCGCCGCGCGGTGCTCGATGGCGCGCGCGGAACCCGGGTGCTGCTCGACCTGCCGAAAGCCGTCCAGCTGCGCCATGGCGACGGCTTGCGGCTGGAAGACGGGCGCATCGTCGCTATCCTCGCCGCCGCCGAGGAGCTGGTGGAGATCGAGGCCGACGGGCTCGACGCGCTCATCCGGATCGCCTGGCATCTGGGCAACCGCCACCTGCCGACACAGCTCGTGCCCGGCGCGCTGCGCATCCGCCGCGATCACGTCATCGAGGACATGGTGACCCGCCTCGGTGGCCGCATGAGCGTGCTGAGCGCGCCTTTCGATCCGGAAGGCGGCGCCTATGGCCACGGCACGGTGCGCGGCCATGACCATTCCCACGATCACGGTCACGACCACGCGCATGACCACGGGCACGGGCATCCCCATCTTCATGACCACTAACGCCGCCCCGTCGCCGGACGCGCTGCATGCGCTGCTCGCCTGGATGTCGCCGGCCTTTCCGGTCGGCGCCTATACCTACAGCCACGGGCTGGAATGGGCCGTTGAGGACGGTACCGTGACGGATGCGGCAAGCCTCACGGCCTGGCTCGCGGATGTCCTGCACCATGGCGCCGGTCGCTCGGATGCCATCCTGCTCGCCCGTGCCATGGATGCCGCGACCGCCGGCGACAAACGCGCCTTTCTCGACCTGCTCGAACTCTCGCTCGCCCTGCAGCCCTCCGCCGAACGGTTCCTGGAGGCAAGCGCCCAGGGCGGCGCCTTCATCGCGGCCGTTCGCGATGCCTGGCAGCCGGCGAAAGGATCTGCGGCGGCGCACCTCTTCCGCGACCTGACCGAGGGGCCCGAGGCGATCGCGCGCGGCGGCTGGAGCTATCCGCTCGCCGTGGCGCTTGCCGCAAGCGCCCATGCGATGCCGGCCGCCCCGATGGTCGGCGCCTATCTGCATGCCTTTGCCGCCAATCTGGTGTCGGCGGCCGTGCGCGCGGTGCCGCTTGGCCAGACCGACGGCCAGCGCGTGATCCATGCGCTGGGCCCGGCCATCGCCGCCCTTGCCGGCGACGCGCTGGACAGCGGCCTCGACGACATCGGCGGCTGCGCCTTTCTCGCCGACATCGCCTCGATGAACCACGAAACCCAGTACACGCGGCTGTTTCGCTCATGACCTTGCGGTCAGGACAAACCTGCCAGAACGCATTGCGGAGATCAGATAGATGACATCCCCGAACGGACCCTTGCGCGTCGGCATCGGCGGCCCCGTCGGCTCCGGCAAGACGGCGCTGATGGATGCGCTGTGCAAGCTGCTGCGCGACGATTTCGAGATCGCCGCGATCACCAACGACATTTACACCAAGGAAGACGCGGAGTTCCTGACCCGCTCCGGCGCGCTCGACGCCGCCCGCATCCGCGGCGTGGAAACCGGCGGCTGCCCGCATACCGCGATCCGCGAGGATGCCTCGATCAACCTCGCCGCGGTCGCCGATCTGGAAGCGGCCTTTCCCGCGCTCGACCTGATCCTGATCGAATCCGGCGGCGACAATCTCGCCGCGACCTTCTCGCCCGAGCTTGCGGACCTGACGATCTATGTGATCGACGTCTCTGCCGGCGACAAGATCCCGCGAAAGGGCGGCCCCGGCATCACCCGCTCGGATCTCCTGGTAATCAACAAGACCGATCTCGCGCCGCTGGTCGGCGCCTCGCTCGAGGTGATGGACCGCGATGCCCGCATGATGCGGCGCGAGCGTCCCTTCGTCTTCACCAACGTAAAGACCGGCAGCGGCGTCGAGGAGGTTCTCGAATTTCTTCTCGCGCGCGGCGGACTGCGAAAAACCGAAGCCGCCGGCTGAGACCGTGCGGGCCTGCTTGCACCCGGCGGCCTAGTCCAACGGGAAAAGGCGGGCTGAGGCCGACTGCGACCTTCCCCGGCGGGCGGTTTGCGCTATACGGTTGCAGGCAAACGGCGGACGGGAGACAGCGCAATGATGTTCGACGGGATCAACCTGCTGGCGGTGCTTGCCGCGGGAATCGCCTCCTTCGTGGCCGGCGCGGCCTGGTACGGGGTGCTCGGCAAGCAGTGGATGCGCGCGGCCGGGCTGACCAAGGAGCAAACGCGCCCCTCAGCGCTGCTCTTCGCCGGAACCTTCCTCTGTCAGCTGCTGATGGCCTTCGTCTTCGCCGGCCTGATCTATCACGCCGGTCCGGTGACGGTCGCCAACGGCCTGCTGTCGGCAAGCCTCGTCTTTGTCGGGCTGATCGCCACCAGCCTGATCGTCAATCACCGCTTCCAGGGACAGCCCTGGTCGCTGACCCTGATCGACGGCGGCCACTGGCTGGCGGTTCTCCTCGTCCAGGGCGCGGTGATCGGCGCCATCGGCTGAACCCGGTTTTCCGCGCTTTTCGTTCCAAAGGCTTACGGGTTCCTCCCGAGCCTACGAAAGAACGACTGCAGCCCAGTGGACGGCCCGGCCCCTCATCCCCATAATGCGCGGCATTCGCAAGCACCGCATGTGCGCAAGTGCGGGACAAATGTCATTTTGGGAGGGTCCGTATGTCCGAAAATCTCTATCCGGTTCCGGCGGACATCGCCGCCACGGCGCTTGTCGACAACGCCAAGTACCAGGAAATGTACAAGGCCTCGGTGAGCGATCCGGAGGGCTTCTGGGCCGAACACGGCAAGCGCATCGACTGGATCAAGCCCTACACCAAGGTCAAGAACACGTCCTACGATCCGCACAACGTGTCGATCAAATGGTTCGAGGACGGCACGCTCAACGTCTCCGCCAACTGCGTCGACCGCCATGTGGCGACGCGCGGCGACAAGCCGGCGATCATCTGGGAGGGCGACGATCCGTCCGAACACAAGGTCATCACCTACAAAGAGCTGCACCATGAGGTGAACAAATTCGCCAATGTGCTGCATTCCATGGGCGTGAAGAAGGGCGACCGCGTCACCCTCTATCTGCCGATGATCCCGGAAGCAGCCTATGCGATGCTCGCCTGCGCACGCGTCGGCGCGGTGCATTCCATCGTCTTCGGCGGCTTCTCGCCCGACAGCCTCGCCCAGCGCATCACCGGCTGCGACAGCAAGGTGGTGATCACCGCCGACGAAGGCCTGCGCGGCGGCCGCAAGGTGGCGCTCAAGGCCAATGTCGACAAGGCGGTCGAGGGCCTCGACGTCGACAAGGTCATCGTCGTCAAGCGCACCGGCGGCGACGTCTCCATGAAGGACGGCCGCGACGTCTGGTACCACGAGGAAGCCGACCGGGTCTCCGACCATTGCGCACCGGTGGAAATGAACGCGGAAGATCCACTGTTCATCCTCTACACTTCCGGCTCCACGGGCCAGCCCAAGGGCGTGCTGCACACCTCCGGCGGCTATCTCGTCTATGCCTCGATGACGCATCAATATGTCTTCGACTGCAAGGACGACGACGTCTACTGGTGCACGGCGGATGTGGGCTGGGTGACCGGTCACTCCTACATCGTCTACGGCCCGCTCGCCAATGGCGCGACCACGCTGATGTTCGAGGGCGTGCCGACCTATCCCTCGCCGGCCCGGTTCTGGGAAGTGGTCGACAAGCACAAGGTGTCGATCTTCTACACCGCGCCGACCGCGATCCGCTCGCTGATGGGCGCGGGTCCGGACCATGTCACCAAGCCCTCGCGCAAGTCGCTGCGCATTCTCGGATCGGTCGGCGAGCCGATCAATCCGGAAGCCTGGCAGTGGTATTACGACGTCGTCGGCGACGGCCGCTGCCCGATCGTCGACACCTGGTGGCAGACGGAAACCGGCGGCATCCTGATCACGCCGCTTCCGGGCGCCACCGATCTCAAGCCGGGCTCCGCGACGCGGCCCTTCTTCGGCGTCCAGCCAGCGCTGGTCGACGCGGAAGGCAAGATCCTGGAGGGCGCCACGGAAGGCAATCTCGTGCTGCTCGACAGCTGGCCGGGCCAGATGCGCACGGTCTACGGCGACCACGAGCGCTTCGTGCAGACCTATTTCTCCGCCTACAAGGGGATGTATTTCACCGGTGACGGCTGCCGCCGCGACGAGGACGGCTACTACTGGATCACCGGCCGTGTCGACGACGTGATCAACGTCTCGGGCCACCGCATGGGCACGGCGGAAGTCGAATCCGCGCTCGTCGCCCATCCCAAGGTCTCCGAGGCCGCCGTGGTCGGCTATCCGCACGATCTCAAGGGCCAGGGCATCTACGTCTATGTGACGCTGATGGCCGGCGAGGAACCGAGCGACGACCTGGCCAAGGAACTGCGCACCTGGGTGCGCAATGAAATCGGCCCGATCGCCTCGCCGGACCTCATCCAGTTCGCCCCGGGCCTCCCCAAGACCCGCTCGGGCAAGATCATGCGCCGCATCCTGCGCAAGATCGCCGAGGACAGCTTCGAGAACCTGGGCGACACCTCGACGCTCGCCGACCCCGCCGTGGTCGACGACCTGATCGAGAACCGGCAGAACCGCCCGTCCTGACGGCGGCTGACGGACCAGATCGCACTGAACGACAAACGCCGGGACCGCAAGGCCCCGGCGTTCTGCAGTCTGGCGATCCGTCGCTGCCGCCGCTCAGCGGGCGAGATAGGTTGTCTTGATCTGGTTGGCGATGGCCGAGAACCGCTCGATCAGCTCGGCGTCGTCATCGGCAAGATAGTAGTCCGACGGCGTCGAGGCGCATTCTTCCATCACCTTCTTGGCATTCGAATTTCCGCCGATCTGGAAGCCCACGGTGATGATCTTGATGCCGCTGTCCTTTGCTTCCTCGCACAGGCGGATCGCGCGATCGGTGGATTCCGATCCACCCGTATGCGCGAGCCAGTCGTAGTTGACGCCATCAACGCGTGCAGGCTGGAAGTAGGTATTGAACTCGCCGTCGGTCATCAGCAGCATGTACTTCAACACGCGCTCGTCGGATTCCGACGCGGGCCGGCTTTCGCTTGGCCAGAGCCCGGCCCAGCGGCTCGAGAGCGTGTACCACCCCCAGGCAACACCGGTCTGCCCGGCCGTGTTTCCCGACGCGTTGAGATTGGCGATGGTGTAAAGCGGCGTGCCACTCTTCGTGGCCGATCCCGGGTCGAGAGTGAGCGGAACGAGTTCCGAGTTCGGACACACGAATCCGGAACTGCTTCGAACCGTGCTGCCGCTCCTGTAGTACCCGCGCTTGTAGCCGCTGCGCACGGTGCCGGGTCCGACGACCGCGGTGGTGTAGCTGTCGTCCGTATAGGCCTGCGCGCCGCCGCGCTCGGTGACGCAATAGGTGAAGGAGCTGCGCGAGGCGTTCCATCCCCCGGTTGCCTTGGTCGCCCGCGTCGAGCCGATGTTCACGCCCGAGGCATAGGGAACGACGGCGATGCGGACCTTCTCGTTGACGTCGACGGAATCGGGCGGCACCAGCGTGTTCACGAAAGTCGCGGCCGCCTGTCGCAGGGCCTGGATCTTGGAGCCGCCCATCGACCCGGTCACATCCAGCACCAGCGCGGCCTCCACGCTCTTGGGATAGACCGCCTGCGCATTGACGGACACGTCGAGCTTTTCCGGCCCAAGGCCGCCCAGGCCGATGAAGAAGGTGGGAACGCTCGCGCTTGCCGCCACCGCGATCTGGCGGGTCTGCGTGTTGATTTGCGGCTCCTCGATCGTCACGGTGGCGCCGGCGACACTGGAGCCCTCGCCGTTCGCGCCGAAATAGGCGGTATAATTCTCGTCGAGAAAGGTCCGGATCTCGCCTTCCGACATGTTGCGGATCGACAGTTCGCGAGCCACCGCCAGCATCGCCGCGTCGAGGCCGCGGGCCAGAGACTGGCGCTGGTTCACGGCGCGGGCGAAATCGATCCCGGCCCCGGCGGCCACGATCACGAACACGAGCACCACGGCGAAAAGCGGCAGGATCGCGCCCGCGCGATCCTCTGCGAACGCGCGCATCCGCGCGATTTTCGCGTTGAACGTCCAGCCAGTCATCTCACGCACTCCAGCGGCGCCGTCATTCGGCGTCCTTTTGCGATGAGAATGCGCGAAGAAAGGCTTTGGACTGGTTAACACCACCGCGCAGGCAGCTGGGTATCTGGCCGCAGGATTGACGGACCGTTAACCCGACCTGCGAAACCCGGGCGGATCGCCGCTCACGGCTCCAGTTCGGTGTCCCAATAGAGAAAGTCGAGCCAGCTGTCGTGGAGATAATTCGGCGGAAACTGCCGACCGTTGTTGTGCAGGTCCTGCACGCTCGGCGCGAACGGCATGTGGAACGGCCACATGCCGATGTCCTCGCAGGACTTGTTGGCCTTGCGCAGATTGCAGGGCGAGCAGGCGGTTATCACATTCTGCCAGGTGGTCTGGCCGCCACTCGACCGGGGAACAAGATGGTCGAAGGTCAGTTCCTCTCGGGCGCCGCAATACTGGCACTGGAACCGGTCGCGCAGGAAAACATTGAAACGGGTAAAGGCGGGGTAACGGTTTGGTTTGATGTAGCTTTTCAGGGAAACGACGCTGGGAAGCCGGAATTCGCTGCTCGGACTTCGCACCGTAACGTCATATTCGGAAACAATGTTCACCCGATCGAGAAACACGGCTTTCACCGCGTCCTGCCACCCCCAGAGCGACAGCGGATAATAGGCAAGTGGCCGGTAGTCCGCATTCAAAACAAGGGCCGGATGAGCCCCTGGAGAGATAGCGACGTTCACACCTTCGCTCCTCGTGCCGTTCAAGAACGGGAGCAGCGCCTCGGCGCGCCCCGATGCCGGCATAGTGTAGAGCGACAGTGACAGTCTTGTGAAGCAGATAACCGCACGCGACGTAACGTCGCGCGCGATTTCTTGATCGTGGCGTCAGCCTTTCGGCCAGTCGCGAATGTCGACGAAGTGGCCTGCAATGGCCGCGGCCGCCGCCATCGCCGGCGACACCAGGTGCGTGCGGCCCTTGAAGCCCTGACGGCCCTCGAAGTTGCGGTTCGAGGTGGAGGCGCAACGCTCGCCCGGCGCCAGCTTGTCGGCGTTCATGGCAAGACACATCGAACAGCCGGGCTCGCGCCATTCGAAGCCGGCTTCCTTGAAGATCGCATCGAGGCCCTCGGCCTCGGCCTGCGCCTTCACCAGGCCGGACCCGGGAACCACCATGGCGCTGACCGTGTCCGCCACCTTGTGGCCGCGCACGACCTCGGCGGCGGCGCGCAGATCCTCGATGCGACCATTGGTGCAGGAGCCGATGAACACGCGGTCGAGCGTGATGTCCGTGATCGGCGTTCCCGCTTCCAGGCCCATGTACTGCAGCGCGCGCTTCTTGGAGGACTTGCGGTTCTCGTCGGCGATCTCGTCCGGGTCCGGCACGCTGCCGGTCACCGACACCACGTCCTCGGGGCTGGAGCCCCAGGTGACGATCGGCGGGAGATTGGCCGCGTCGAGACGGATTTCCTTGTCGAAATGCGCGCCTTCGTCGGTGAACAGCGTCTTCCAGTAGGCGACCGCCTGATCCCAGGCAGCGCCCTTGGGCGCCTTGGGACGGTCCTTGATGTAGGCGAAGGTCTTCTCGTCCGGCGCGATCAGGCCGGCGCGCGCGCCCGCCTCGATCGACATGTTGCAGACGGTCATCCGCCCCTCGACCGACAGCGCGCGAATGGCCTCGCCCGCGTATTCGATCACATGGCCGGTGCCGCCGGCGGTGCCGATCTCGCCGATGATGGCGAGAATGATGTCCTTGGCCGTCACGCCGTCCGGCAGCTCGCCGTCGACGATGACCCGCATGTTCTTGGCCTTCTTCTGGATCAGCGTCTGGGTGGCGAGCACATGCTCGACCTCCGAGGTGCCGATGCCATGCGCCAGCGCGCCAAAGGCGCCATGAGTCGACGTGTGGCTGTCGCCGCACACGATGGTCATGCCCGGCAGGGTGAAGCCCTGCTCGGGACCGACGATATGCACGATGCCCTGGCGGTTGTCGGTCTCGCTGTAATACTCGATGCCGAAGGCACCGGCGTTCTTGGCGAGCGTGTCGACCTGCAGCGCCGATTCCGGGTCGTCGATGCCGTGGCTGCGGTCGGTCGTCGGCACATTGTGATCGACGACGGCGAGCGTCTTGCCCGGCTGGCGCACCTTGCGGCCGGTCATGCGCAGGCCCTCGAAAGCCTGCGGGCTGGTCACCTCATGCACGAGATGGCGATCGATATAGAGCAGGCTGGTGCCGTCTTCCTGCGTATCGACCACATGGTCGTCCCAGATCTTGTCGTAGAGGGTTCTCGACGTGCTCATCCGTCTCTCCTTGAAAAACTTGCGGGGGGCCGGCGCGTCGGCGCGCGGCGAACTCGGGGCCGTGTCAGCCGAGATCGTCCAGTCCGATGGCGGCGCTCAGCCGGGCATGGAAACGGGAGGGCAGGCGCCGACGATCGCACATGATGACGCGGCGCCAGGGCATCGTCCGCCCGGCGACATCGTGTCCGCATGTGTCGGCATTCGACATTCGAAAAAGGCCCTGCCGCTGAAGGATCCCTGATGATCCGTCTGCCCTGGCCCCGCGGCCGTCCCGGGACGGGCAGCGGGCGGTTCGCCAGGCAAGACGGCTCCGCGTCCTTCAATGGCGCAGAACCCCCGTTCGGGTCAAGGTCGGATCGTTCGCGTGCGCCGCCGTTCAGCGCATCTTCAGCAGGCGGATGGCGCGGCTGGCTTCCATCTGGCTGAGGGCGGAGAATTCCTGGAGCGCCGCCGCCTCGCTTTCCGGCGGCAGCGACAGCACCTGTCGACGCGCGGTCGCGACCAGCTGGAAGGTCCTCTCGCTCACCCCCAGCGCCCGGCCGAGAATGACGGCGGTGTCGACGGCGACCGCATTGAAGGCCCCCTGGGCGATCGTCTCCGGGATCTGCAGGATCTGTGCTGCGAGCCAGCCGAGATCGTCGATCCGTTTCTCGCGCGACAGCTGCATGACCGCCTCGTCCACCTGCATCTTGCCGGCGTTGATCTCGTCGAGCATCAGCTTGCGCGCCATGCGCGCGCGGCGCGCCACGCCCTTTTCGGCCATATAGGCCTGCTGGGCAATCTCCACCGCGTGATCCATTTCCTCCGCCGGCAGTTGCGTGACGAAATCGCCGAGCTTCTTGCGCAGGCCTTCGGTGAGGGCGTTGCGGATCTTCCCGGCCATGCTTCCGTCGTCGCGCGAGCGCGCCAGAAGGTTCTGCTGCACGGTGGCGTCCTCGCCCCCGCGCTCAAGCAGCACGCCGACGCCCTTTTGCGAGAAGGCGGCCCCGCGGTTCCCCGAAATCGCCTGGAGAACCTCGCGTCCGCTCTTCTCGACGATCACATCCGTCACCGCCTCCGACACGCTCTCGCGCTTGGCGATCGCCAAGCGATAGCTGTCGTCGCGATTTTCCGCGATCTCGACCAGCTGCGCGTCGGTGAGCTTGGTCGACTGTTCGAGCACAGGACCGGCAACGGCGATGGATTCGTCGCTGGCCATCTTGAAGGCGAGCGCTTCCGGCGTTCGCTCCATCGGCGCCAGCTTCTGCGCCACTTCCGCGCGCACGCTCTCCGTCAGCTGATCGAGAATGCGTCCGACCACATCGCAAAACAGGGCGTTTTCATCGTCGGACGGAGCTTTTTGAACGGCGTCGAACGCCTGCGTGATCGCAAGCACCAGGGTGCGGCGATCGTCGGGAGTGGCGGCAAGGCTGAGCGCCTTGATGCTGGCGAGGGTTTGCACAGTCGACCTCGTTGGATCTTGATTGCGTTTTGTTATCGATCGATTTGAGATGGCAAAGACGAGGATTCAGTTAACCGGCGTAAATATACAAACCCGACGCAACGATAAGGTAAATACTCTTGTAAGACTTCTGCCTAGCGCATCAGGTCGGGCAGGAAGAGCACCAGCCCGGGCACCACGACGATGAGCGCCAGCCGGACGATATCCGCCGCCACGAACGGCAGCACGCCGCGAAAAATCGTCGAAAGCGGCACATCCGGCAGAACGGATTTCAGCACGAAGACATTCAACCCCACCGGCGGGGTGATCAGGCTGATTTCCGTCACCACGACAACGACGATGCCGAACCACACCAGGTCGTAGCCGAGCGCCGCCATCACCGGCGCGAAGATCGGCACGGTCAGGAGCACCATGGACAGGCTTTCCAGCACCATGCCAAGACAGAGATAGACCAGCAGGATGCATCCGAGGATCACCGGTGCGGGAAGCTCGGAGGCGCGCGCGAAGCCGGCAAGCGCCGACGGCAGTCCCGCGATATTGACGAAGTTGGAAAAGATCAGCGCGCCGATCAGCACCATGAACATCATGGTCGTCGTGGCGGCGGTATCGGCGAGCGTTTCCAGCAGGCTGCGCAGCGTCAGCCGACCGCGGAAAAGGGCGATGACGAAGGCGCCGCTGGCGCCGATGCCGGCCGCCTCGGTCGCGGTGAAGGCGCCGGTGTAAATGCCCCCGATCACCAGAACGAACAGTCCGACGATCCCGGACACTCCCCAAAGCGCCTTGAAACGAGCGGCATAGAGCATGCGCTCGGCCGGCGGTCCGGCGGCCGGATTGCGCCAGCAGGTGATGCGCACCGCCGCCATATATCCCAGGATGCCGAGAATGCCGGGCACGATGCCGGCGATGAAGAGCCGCGCGATGTCCTGCTGCGCCGTGACCCCGTAAAGAACGAGAATGACGCTCGGCGGGATGAGAATGCCAAGCGTGCCGCCGGCGGCGATGACGCCGCTCGCCAGCCCGTCGTCGTAGCGGTAGCGGCGCATCTGCGGCAGCGCCACCTTGCCCATGGTGGCGGCGGTGGCAAGCGACGAGCCGCAAACGGCCGAAAAGCCGCCGCAGGCGACCGCCGTCGCCATGGCCAGTCCGCCCCGGCGGTGGCCGAGCCAGGCATGGCAGGCTGCATAGAGTTCGTCCGACAGGCCCGCCCGCGTCACCAGATTGCCCATCAGCACGAAGAGCGGCACCACGGAGAGCGAATAGGACAGGCCGGTGTCGAAGGTCGTCTGGCCGACGATGGCGAGCGCCGGGCCGATGCCGAGCATCGCGGCAAGGCCGAGACCGCCGACCGCCGCCATCGCCATGGCGATGGGAACGCCGGCGAACATCACCACGATGAGGATCAGGAGGCCGGGCAACCAGGTTTCCATGACGCCAGTTTCCAAGTCGCAGACACACCGCAAGCCGGTGCGGGAAGGGCAGGGTCCGGCAGCGGCGCCGGAGACGGGACGGGACGGGCCGCGCTCAGTCGCGCCGGAAGACGACGACGACGGCGACCACCGCGGCGATCGCCGTGAACCCCGCCATGGCCGCGGCCACCGGGCCGAGCGGAATGCCGAGATAGACCGTCGCATCGCCATAGGCCGTGAAGTCGCTGGCGCTGACGGACAGACGCCACGCCAGCACCATGAGAACCAGCGCCGTGATCACCGCCGCAAGCACCGCGAACCCGCGCCGCAGCGGGCCCGGCAGGCGGGCGACCAGCAGGTCGACCGAGACGTGCTCGCGCCGCGCCGTGGCGATCGGCAGCCCGACGAAGATCACCAGCGCCAGCAGCACCTCGGTCAGTTCATAGGCTCCCGGCAGGGGCGCGGAGAAGACCTCGCGCCCCAGCACGTCGATGAAGGTGACGATCATCATGGTCAACAGCAGCAGGGAGGCGGCAAGGCGCAGCACAAGGCCCGCCGCCCCGACGAGACGACGCAGGCCGCCGCCCGCGCTGTCGCTGGAACGCAGTCCCGTCATTGCGCCTTGGCAATCTCGGCCCTGAGCATTTCCAGCGCGGCCGCGCCGTCAACGCCGCTCTTGGCGGCGGCGTCGAGGAAGTCCTGCTCGATACCCGCCAGCTTTTCCTCAAGCTCGGCGGTCATCGCCGCATCGGCCTGCGAAAGGGCAACACCCTTGTCGCTCATCACCTTGGTGCCGGCCGCATCCGCCGCGTCCCAGGCCTGCCCCGCGAGCCGTGCCATGGCTTCACCCGACACGCTGTCGATCGCCGCCTTGTCTTCCTCCGACAGCCCGTCCCACGTACGCCGGTTCATGACCACGAAGAAGGAAGTGTTGTAGAGCCCGCCCGGCACGGACACGCCATTGCGCACGACCTCGTCGATGCGGAAGAAGGGAACGGATTCGGCCGGAAACAGGATGCCGTCGGCAACGCCGTTGGCGAGGATCTCATAGACCTGCGGCGAGGGCGCCTGCACGCCGACCATGCCGAGCCGCTCGGCGATCTTGGCAACCACGCCGCCGCCGATACGCATCTTCAGGCCCGCAAGATCGGCGACCGAGGAGACCGGCGTATCGGTGGTGTAGATCATGCCCGGGCCGTGGGTGAAGACGGTGAGCAGCTTGACGCCATTGTGCTCGTCGGCCGCGTCGAGCATGGCCTCCTGCACCCGCCAGTAGGCGACCGAGAGCGCTTCGGCGCTGTCGGAGAGGAACGGCCCCTCGACGATCGGCGTCAGCTTGAAGCGCCCGGGCGTGTAGCCGTGCACGCCATAGCCGACATCGGCGGCGCCGGAGCGGATCAGATCGAACTGGGCCGGCGGCTTGCCGATCGGCGAGGTCATGATCTCCACCGTGACCCGGCCGTCGGTGGCCTCGCTCACCTGCTCGCCCCAGGGCGCCAGGATGTCGCGCACGATCGGATGCGACGGCGGCAGCCAGTTGGAGACACGCAAGGTGGTTTCCGCCGAGGCTGGCAGGGCCGAGGCCACGACCGTCCCGATGGTGGCAACGGCTGCCAGGACACCGAAAAGCTTTCTCATGATTAGTCCCCTCTGATTGCCGGATTTGTCAGGCTTTTTTCAGTTCGATCTCGCGTGCAAGGGCATCCTCGGCCATTTTGCGGACCTTATCCAGTTGGATCTTGCCCAGCGCATTGCGCGGAAGTGCCGCGACGAGAACAACCGACTTCGGATGCTTGTATCGCGCAAGCCGACCGTCGAACCGGTCCAGCAGCGCGCGCGGGTCGCAGGCGCCCTCCGCCGACGGAACGATGACCGCGACCGGCGTTTCCCCCCACTGCGGATCGGCAACGCCCACGACGGCGGCCTCGCGCACCTCCGGGAACCCGCGCAGGACCCGCTCGATCTCGGCTGGATAGATGTTCTCGCCGCCGGAAATGATCACGTTCTTCAGCCGGTCGCGGAACCAGAAGACACCGTTGCCGTCGGCTTCCGCCAGATCGCCGGTCCGGAACCAGCCGTCGCGAAAGCACTCGCGCGTCGCCTCGGGACGGTTCCAGTAGCCGGCGGTCACATTCGCTCCCTTGAGCTCGATCTCGCCGACCTCGCCGACACCTGCTTCCCGTCCGTCGATGGTGATGCGGGCGGATGTGTGCAGACCGGCGCGTCCGATCGCGCCGAATTCTGCATCCGCGTCGTCGAGCCGCTGGTAGATCGAGACCGGGCCGGTTTCCGTCGCGCCATAGACCTGGAGAACCGGCACCCCGCGCTCGATGAACCCGCGCATCAAGGGATGCGGCACGTCGGACGATCCGGTCGCGACAAGCCGCAGACTTGAGAGATCCGCCTCCGGCCAACCGGGATGGGCCAGCAGCGCGGCCAGCGTCGCCGGAACCAGCACGGTCAGGCTCGGCCGGTCGGCGGCAAGGCTCTTCAGCACCTTGTCCGGGTGAAACCGGTCATGCAGCACGACGCTCGCCCCGACGTAGAGCGCCGGGGTGGTCTGGATGTTCAGCCCGCCGACGTGGAACATCGGCAGCACCGTCAGCACGGTGTCCTCGCTCGTCAGCCCCTGCATGTGGATCGCATTGAGCGCATTGGCCTGAACCGCTGCCTGCGTCAGCACCGCCCCCTTCGGACGGCCGGTCGTGCCCGAGGTATAGACCAGAAGCAACGCGTCCCTGGCACTTCCAGCGGTTGCCTCGGGCCGGATCGGCGCATGCTCAGCGGCCATGCGGATCAGACCGCAGTCGCCCGGATCGGCGCAAATGGCAGACGGCAGCGCGCCGTCTTGCGCCATCGCGGCGACCGCCGCAGCGAACGCCGGCTGATGGATCAGCAGGCGCGCACCGCTGTCGGTCACCGCATGGGCAAGCTCCGGCGGCGCGAGACGCCAGTTGAGCGGAACCAGAATGGCCCCGAGCCGGGCGGCGGCGAACAGCAGGACCAGCGTGTCGGGCGCATTGGTGCCGAGATAGGCGAACCGGTCGCCGCAACCGATCCCGTGCTCGGACCGCAGGTAGCCGGCCAGCCTCCCGATCGCACCCGCCATCTCGCGATAGGTCAGGACCTTGCCGTCGAAGAGCACCGCCGGCTTGTCGGGGGTGAAGCGGGCATGCGCTTCGATCCAGCTGTCGATGGAGGTCACGCGTCGCTTTCTCCCGGCAGATACAGGCTTTCGCGGCCAATTCTGTCGAGACAGATCTCCGCCGTCCAGGGCAGCATCAGCGAGCCGCAGCGACTGTCGCGGTAAAGCCGCTCCAGGGGCAGGGTCTTCAGCATCGACTGTCCTCCGCAGGTGCGCACGGCAAGCTGGCAGATCTCGTTGGCGTTTTCCATCACCGTATAATGCGCCGCCCAGGCGCGCATCATCTGCTCGCGCGAGGGATCGGGACCGGCTTCGGTGATCGCCTGGAACCACAGCGCCTTGGTCTGTTCCAGCATCAGCTGCATCTGGGCGACGCCCATCTGCTTCGTCGGGAACATCCGCCGCTTGACCGGGGGCAGGCCGGGCCATTCGCCGCGCAGATACTTGATGGTGAAATCATAGGCCGCCTGGGCGATGCCCATATAGGTCGGCGACAGCGTCATGAACATGTGCGGCCAGCGGCTTGCCGCCTGGTAGTAGATCCCGCGCGGCATCAGCTGCTCGTCGTCCGGCACGAAGACGTCCTTGAAGATCAGCGTGCGCGACACCGTCCCGCGCATGCCGAGCGGATCCCAGTCGCCGACCACCTCCACGCCCTCGGCCCGGGCCGGCACGGCGATATACATCGTGTCGCGGCGCGAGGGCTTCTCGCCTTCCTTCATCTCGCCGCAGAGAATGCCGTAATAGTCTGCATGACCCGACAGCGAGGCGAAGATCTTCTTGCCGTTGATCAGCCAGCCGCCGTCGACCTGTTTCGCGCTGGTGGAAAAGGGGGCAGCACCTGCCGCCGCCGCGCCGCCTTCGGAAAACGGCTGCGAGTAGATCGCCCCGTCGTCGAGAATACGCGCATAGTGGCGCGCCCTGCGCTCCAGGTGGAGCTCGCGCTCGGCCGCGCTCATGTCGAGATCGTCGGTCAGCGCGCCGGTCCACAGGCAGGAGCAGACATGCATGTTCCAGGTCAGCGCGGTGGCGCCGCAATAGCGGCCGATCTCCGCCGCCGTCATCATATAGGCGCGAAACGGCGCGCCATGGCCGCCGTTTTCCTTCGGCACGCAGATGCCGAGCAGACCGGCCTCATGCATGTCGCGATAATTCTGCGTCGGAAAGGTCGCCTCGCGGTCGTATTGCTCCGCCCGCGGCGCGAACCGCGTACGGGCGACCCGGCGTGCCAGGCTCGTCAGTTCGGCTTCCTGTTCGGTGAGACGGAACGCCGCCGGATCGAAGATCGGCCGGTCGATGTCCGTTGCATCAAGGTCGGCGATGGTCATGAAGCGGGTCCTCTCTGGCCGTTTTCTTATCTGGGCGTGTCTTTCAGGAAGCTGCGGATCTCTCCGGTGAATTCGTCCGGGCATTCCAGCGGCGCGAGATGTCCGATGCCTGCAAGCTCGACGAAACGCGCGGCCGGGATCTTCTCCGCCATCCGCCGCATGGTGGGTGCGGGCGCATTGCGGTCCTCGCCGCCGGCGATCAGGAGAACCGGCACCGGGATTCTGGAAAGCGCCTCGCGCTCGTCGAAGGTGGCAAGACAGCGGATCGCGGCGCGATAGGTCGCCTCGGGCACCCCGGACATTGCCGCGCGCGCCTGATCGGCGGCCTCCGGCACCGCCCGCGACCCGACGAGACCCGGCACGAATTCCGCCGCAAGCTCCGGCATGCGGCGCCCGGCATCAAGCGGCGCGAGGCGATCGGCGACGAACTGCTTCTGGAAGCTGCCGTCGCGGCTGCCGAAAGCGGCCGTCGTTGCCGACAGCACCAGCGTGCGCACGCGCTCCGGATGACGGGCGACGAAGGCCTGCGCCAGCATGCCGCCGATGGAATGGCCGACAAGGTCGACGCGGGCGAGATGCAACCGGTCGAGGAAGGCGAGAAGCGCGGCGCTCAGCCCCTCGAAGGTCATCTCGCCGTCAAGGTCGTGACCGCCGTAGCCCGGCAGGTTCCAGCCGATCGCGTCGCAGCTGCGGCCGAGCGCGGCAATCTGCGGCGCGAACATCTCCGCCCCCGCGCCGATCCCGTGCAGGAACACGACCGCGCGCGCGCCCCCCGTTGCGCGCAGGTGATCGCCGCCCCTCACCGCAGCGCCTCGATCAGCTCGCCGTCGACGACAACCGCCTCGCCGTCGAGCGAGATGGTGCAGCCGCGCACCGGAATGTCGAAATGCCCCTTGGTGAACCGGCCGGCGAACTCGTTGGCACCGGTGGAGAACAAGAAGTTGCCGGAATAGGCCCGGACTTCCGTGCCATTGGTCTCGCGCTGGTCGTACATGGCGAGCGCCTCGTAGCGCGCCGCCGCGTTCATGCCGAAGCCGACGTGGCTGACCGCATAGGCCTCGCGGTCGCCCCAGGCCGCCAGATAGCGGCGGGTCAGCTCGACATCCGTTCCGTGACCGTCGATCGCGGTGACATAGTCATCGACGATGGTCAGCCGGACCGGGCTTTCCAGATAGCGCTTGAAGGTGAGGTTCACATCGCCCGCATCAAGCACCAGCGTGCCGTTGACACTGCCGGCCTTCGGGAAACTGACGACGAGGCCAGCCGGCCAGTGGGCAACGCTGCCGGGCCGGTCGCACCAGCCCCAGATCCCGACGGTGGAGGCGCCCTCCATCGCCACGGAAAGATCGGTTCCCGCTTTCGAGGTCACCGTCATCGCCGACGCGCCGCGGATGCGGGCGACCGCGTCGCGCACCCGGTCCTTGTCGCGCTCCTGCGGCAACAGCCGTTCCAGGGCATCCGGATGCTCGTTGGAAATCATCAGAACCCGCGCGCCATCGGCGATGATGCGCGGGAGTTCGGGCGCATGCAGAAGACCCTCGACGGTGAGATCGACCACCAGCCCGCTTGCGGCAAGCGCGGTAACCGCAGCGTCCTGGCCGCCGAGCGCGGCGGAGGCGCCGGTGGAGCGCACCGGCACGGGCGCATCCTGCGGCGGCGTCGGCACCACGATATGGAACACCGTCGCCCCGAGGCGCTGCAGCGCAAGCTCCGCGATATGGACGTTGAGAGGGCGGGACTGGGTTTCCGACAAGAGCGCGACCGTCTCGCCCTTCGTCACCTTGCAGAGAGCGAAGACCCGCTCGAAGGCGTCGATCCATTTGCCCTCGATCCGATCGGCAAGCATGCACACCCTCCCGAATGTTGTTCCTGGTCGTGCATTTACGCAGGAACCGAAAAGAACTTGGAGGATCGTAGCAATATCGTTATTATATGAAAAGGAATATTTTATGGGTTAAACCGATATCCGGGATTCAGACAGAACCGCGATCAGACAGGGGGCCACGCCATGATGACCCACCACCGGGACTTTCGGGCGGCGCTGGGCCGCTTCGCAACCGGCGTGACCATCGTCACCACGCTCGACGGTGACGGCCGTCCGGTCGGGCTGACGGCGAATTCCTTCAATTCCGTCTCCCTCGATCCGCCGATGGTGCTGTGGAGCCTGGCGCGGACCTCGCGCAATCTCGCGATCTTCGAACGCGCGACCCATTACGCGATCAACGTGCTCGCCTCCGACCAGCGCGCCCTGTCCGACCGCTTCGCCCGGCCGGTGGAGAACCGCTTCGCCGGCGTCGACTGGCGCGCCGGCCTCGGCGGCGTTCCGGTCCTTGACGGCGTGACCGCCGTCTTTGAATGCAGCCACGCGACACGGGTCCAGGGCGGCGACCACATCGTCTTTCTGGGACAGGTGGAAGCCTTCGACGCCCGCGACCGGGAGCCGCTTCTCTACCACGGCGGACGCTATGCGACGCCGTGCTACGCGCCGGCCCTGCCATGAGCGGGTCGGGGCGCTTCGTCGATGGCTATCTGCTCTATCTGCTGGCCCGCGCCTCCAGCGTCGCCAGCGCGGAGTTTCACCAGCAGGTGCGCGCGCAGGGCGTGTCCATCTCTGTCTGGCGCATCCTCGCCTCGCTGAAGGGGACCGACCAGGGCCTGACCGTCGGAGAACTGGCGCGCAGCTGCCTCGCCAACCAGCCGGCGATCTCCAAGACCGTCGACAAGCTCGTCGACCAGGGACTGCTGGAGCGCCATGCCGACACGGAAGACCGACGCCGGGTCTGGGTCCGCCTGACGCCTGCGGGCGAGCAGCGCGTCGATTCCTTGATTGCCCGCGCGATGGACCACCAGGCGCGCCTGCTCGACGCGCTTGGACCGGAAAACGCGGACATCCTGAAAGCCGCCCTCACGCAGCTGATCGACCGCGCGCCCTGATCGGCGGTTTCCGCCAGGACCGGCTCCTCCGCAGTAACCCGCATTAACCGAATGTCTCGGTTCGCCTGCCTTTCGCTTGGTTGTATGGTCCGGCCAAGATGGCAGCGCACGAATAACGTGTGGCCGTCATTGACCGGGGCGGCGGATTGCGCCGCACCGGAACGCATCGGACAAGATCGGCGATCGGGAAAGCCGGACAGACCGGGAGGACCGCGGGACGGCCGACATCGCGTCGGGCGAGCCCTCGGGCGATGCCGCGCGGCACGGGCCACGCGACACTCGTGGCCGTCTTTCCCCGCTCCGGTCGCGGATGCGGTCGCGAAGGAATTGTGGAGGAAATCGCATGAGCAACGAAAACGCTACGGAGGCGGGCAAGGCCTACTGGAAGGCCAACCTCGCCCTGATCCGCAACAGCCTGATCATCTGGGCACTGTCGTCCTTCGGCATGGGCATCCTGTTCCGCCCGCTGCTTTCGGGCATCAAGGTCGGCGGAACCGACCTGGGCTTCTGGTTCGCCCAGCAGGGATCGATCCTGGTCTTTCTGGTTCTGATCTTCTTTTACGCTTGGCGCATGAACAAGCTCGACCGCCAGTTCGGCGTCGAGGAATAAGCCCGGGAGGCCTGATCGATGGATCAAACAACACTCAATTACATCGTCGTGGGGCTGTCCTTTGCGCTCTACTTCGGTATCGCCATCTGGGCACGCGCCGGGTCGACCGGCGAGTTCTACGCGGCCGGCCGCGGCGTTCCGCCGGTGATGAACGGCATGGCCACGGCGGCCGACTGGATGTCGGCGGCGTCCTTCATCTCCATGGCCGGCCTGATCGCCTTCACCGGCTATGACAACTCGACCTTCCTGATGGGCTGGACCGGCGGCTACGTGCTTCTTGCCATGCTGCTTGCTCCCTATCTGCGCAAGTTCGGCAAATACACGGTGCCGGAGTTCATCGGCGACCGCTTCTATTCGCAGACCGCCCGCATCGTCGCCGTGATCTGCCTGATCGTCGCCTCGATCACCTATGTCATCGGCCAGATGACCGGCGTCGGCGTGACCTTCGCCCGCTTCCTCGAGGTGGATGTGACCACCGGTCTTCTGATCGGCTCGGCGGTCGTCTTCGTCTATGCGGTGCTGGGCGGCATGAAGGGCATCACCTACACCCAGGTCGCCCAGTATGTCGTTCTGATCACGGCCTACACGATCCCGGCGATCTTCATCTCGCTCGCCCTGACCGGCAACGCGATCCCCTCGCTCGGCCTGTTCTCCGAGCACACGGCCTCCGGCATGCCACTTCTGGAAAAGCTCGACCAGATCGTCACCGATCTCGGTTTCGCCAGCTACACCGGCCACCATTCCAACACGCTGAACATGGTGCTCTTCACCATGTCGCTGATGATCGGCACCGCGGGTCTTCCGCATGTCATCATCCGCTTCTTCACCGTGCCGAAGGTCGCCGACGCGCGCTGGTCCGCCGGTTGGGCGCTGGTCTTCATCGCGCTGCTCTACCTGACGGCCCCGGCGGTCGGCGCCATGGCCCGCCTCAACATCATGGACACGATCCAGATCGGCGAGGTCGGTGCACCGGAAGGCAATCTCGCCTATGAGAACCGGCCGCAGTGGTTCAAGAACTGGGAGCAGACCGGGCTTCTCAACTTCGAGGACAAGAACGGCGACGGCCGCATCCAGTTCTACAACGACAAGAACGCCGACTTCGCCGCCAAGGCGCAGGAGTTCGGCTGGAACGGCAACGAACTGGACGTCAACCGCGACATCCTCGTGCTGGCCAATCCGGAAATCGCGCAGCTTCCGGGCTGGGTGATCGCGCTCGTCGCCGCCGGCGGTCTCGCCGCCGCGCTGTCGACCGCTGCCGGCCTGCTGCTCGCCATTTCCTCGGCAATCTCGCACGACCTGATCAAGTCGGTGTTCAACCCGGGCATCTCGGAAAAGGGCGAGCTGCTTGCCGCCCGCCTCGCGATGACCGGCGCGATCATCGTCGCCACCTGGCTCGGCCTCAATCCTCCGGGCTTCGCCGCCCAGACGGTGGCGCTTGCCTTCGGTCTTGCCGCGGCGTCGATCTTCCCGGCGCTGATGATGGGCATCTTCTCCAAGCGGGTGAACTCAACAGGTGCCATCTTCGGCATGCTGACGGGCCTGATCCTCACGGTCGGCTACGTGTTCACCTATCTGGGCATGTTCTTCATTCCGGGCACCAACCTGCTGCCGAACACGCCGGACGCCTGGCTCTTCGGCATCTCCCCGGCCTCCTTCGGCACCATCGGCGCGATCTTCAACTTCGCGGTCGCCTATCTGGTGTCGATGCAGACGGCGGAGCCGCCGCAGGAGATCCAGGACCTGGTGGAATCCGTGCGTATCCCGCGCGGCGCCGGTGCCGCCGTCGACCACTGACGGCACGGCCCAGCCACAAGATCGACCCCCGCCCACGGGCGGGGGTCGTGTTTTCGCCAATCGCCCCCGTGCGATCCTGCGGATAAGGTGAGCCATGACCCTCGACACAGCCTCCCTGACCGCCTTTTTCTCCCGACATCACCCCTTCGATCTGCTGCCGGCGCCGGATCTCGCAACCCTTGCGGAGACCGCAGAGCAGCAAACGCTTGCGCCCGGCGGCACCCTCTTTGCCATTGGCGACAGGCTCACCCGCATCCACGTTGTGGAAAGCGGCGAGGTCGACCTGCTTTCGCCGCAAGGCGATCTAGTGGCGCGCGCCGCCGGCGGCGAGATCCTCGGCGCCAAGACGCTGCTGCGCGACGGCACCGCCAGCCTGCGCGCGGCCAGCGACACGGGCGCGCGGCTGATCGCGGTCCCCGAGGCCGTCTTTCGCGACCTGCTGGCGCGTCATCCGCGCTTCGACGCCTTCTTCGACCGGCTCCGCGACACCCCGAGACGCAAGCCCGCCCCGGCCGGAAACGGCGCGGGTGCAGCCCTCGTCTCCGCCGAGCTGCGCGACATCATGACCGCCGATCCGCTGATGCTCGCCGAGACCACGAGCGCGCGCGAGGCCGCCCGCGCGATGGCGGACAGGAATATCTCCTGCGTGCTCGTCGGCAAGGACGCGGTGCTGTCGGGCATCGTCACCACCGGCGACCTGACCGCGCGCGTTCTGGCGGAGGGGCGCGATCCCGACGTGCCGCTGTCGCAGGTCATGACGTCGGATCCCGCCGCCCTTGCTCCCGGCGCGCTGCTGCTCGACGCGCTGATGCTGATGAGCCGGAAGGGGATCGGCCACCTGCCGGTCTGCGAGGACGGGCGGGCGGTCGGCATCGTCACCCGCACCAATCTGGTGCGCCACCAGTCGCTCTCCGCCGTCTCGCTGATCTCCGACATCGCCCGCCACGACACGCTCGACGCGCTCGCCGCGACGGTGGCGCAGGTGCCGCAGCTGCTCGCCCAGCTCGTCGGTCTCGGCGTCGAGGCCTATCGCATCGGCCACATGATCAGCAGCATCACCGATGCGCTGACCCGACGGCTGATCGAGCTCGCGCAGGCCGAGCTCGGCCCCGCGCCCGTGCCCTGGCTGTGGCTCGCCTGCGGATCTCAGGGACGGCGCGAACAGACCGGCGTGTCGGACCAGGACAATTGCCTGATCCTCGACGACGCCTACGACGAGGCGCAGCATGGCAAATGGTTCGCCGACTTCGCCAAACGCGTCTCCGACGGTCTGCACGCCTGCGGCTACGTCTATTGTCCGGGCGAGATGATGGCGACCAATCCGCGCTGGCGGCAGCCGGCGAAGGTGTGGAAGAGCTATTTCGAGGGCTGGATCGCCACCCCCGACCCAATGGCACAGATGCTCGCCAGCGTGATGTTCGACCTGCGCCCGATCGACGGCGACAGCGCGCTTTATTCCGGCATGCAGCGCCGCACGCTGGATCTCGCGCGCCGCAACTCGATCTTTCGCGCGCATATGACCGCCAATTCGCTGAAACACACGCCGCCGCTCGGCCTGTTCCGCGGTTTCGCCCTGATCCGCTCGGGCGAGCACAAGGACACGCTCGATCTCAAGCACAGCGGCGTCGTTCCGATCGTCGACCTTGCCCGTCTCTACGCGCTGGAAGGCGGACTGGAGCCGGTCAACACGCGCGAACGGCTGATCACCGCGCGCGAGGCCGGAACGCTGAGCGCGTCGGGCGGCGGCGATCTGATCGATGCCTACGACCTGATCTCCAACATCCGCCTCGCCCATCAGGCCAGACAGGTGCGCGAGGGGCAAAAGCCCGACAACTTCATGGCCCCGGCGACCCTCTCGGCGCTGGAACGCAACCACCTCAAGGACGCCTTCGGCGTGATCAAGACGCTTCAGTCGGCCATCGGCCACGGCCGCGCGCTGTGACGATTGCCGCCGGCACCGCTTGCAAGGCGTCTGGATCGCGGCGAAGGTCGGTGTGAGGAATTCCCGTCCCGCGATCGGAACCGTACCTTCGGAACGCCGGGCACCATCCGCATTACGAAAGACACGCGCTTCATGTTCTTTTCGCTGATCAGCACCATCGTCCTCGGCATTGCCGTTGCCGGCTCCATGATGCTGGTGAACCACCTCGCCGGCGGGCGATTGCCGCGCTGGCTCGCTCCCGCCGCCGCCGGGATTGCCATGCTCGTCTACACGATCTGGACGGACTACGACTGGTCCTCGCGCATCGCGCGCGGCCTGCCTGGCGGACTGGAGGTGATCGAGACCTACGAGACCTCGAACCTGCTGCAGCCCTGGACGCTGGTGAAACCGCGCATCAACCGCATGGTCGCGCTCGACCGGCCGAGCATCGAGGCCAACGCCAACGCCCCGCGCTACCGCAAGGCCTCGCTCTACCTCTTCGCCCGCTACCAGCCGCCGCGCGAATTGCGCCAGATCTACGATTGCGAGACAGGCCGCCGCATCGATCTGCTGCCGAGCGAAACGGTCGACCCGACAGAGATCCCAGAAGCCGCCTGGGAAAAGCTCGTCGACGACCCGATCGCGCGGGAGGTGTGCGGAGGGTGAGGAGCAATTTCGCGTGATGATACGCCGTCACCGGCAGAACCCGCGCGCAGAAACGCTTTGCGCTACAGCGTTCAAAAGACGATTTCGGGATGGGGAGAAGTGGTGCCGGTGAACGGACTCGAACCGCCGACCCCATCATTACGAATTGTTTTTCGTAATTATTTCAGATTGTTAGATGAGATTCTATTCTGTTGGACCCTATTGGACAAGCCGTTGGGTGGACTCCGCTTTCGGAGGGTGAGGAGTAGCACAGGGTGTCACCCGGTTGCCACCCGGTTCACCCCGCTGCCCTACTAGAAAACTACTAATCCCGATCTGCCCTACTAATCGGCAATATGCACCCCTGCCCCCGGACCTCCCCCCATCAACGGCGCTCATAGTTCGGGCCGGGGGAGGGAGTCCGTGGGCGTCGGGATGTCACGGATCATCCATATTCTCGACGCTCAGACATTCATGGAAATGGTAGGCGCTTGATATGTCTTTCCAAGCGGGTGATCTTGGCGCTTCAGGGCGGGGGGAAGTGCAATGCAAACAGACGATTTTTCAATCGAAACAATATTAGCCGAAGGCCGCCGATTTATGGTTCCGCTGTATCAGCGGAAATACCAGTGGGCAGACGAGCGGCTGGTACCCTTTTGGGATGATGTCGAAGCAAAGGCCGCAGAAGTGCTCGGCGGCAACAATCGATTTCAGCACTACATGGGTGCGCTCATCCTAGCGCCGCTTGGCGAGGGGTCGCAAATTGGAGTCACGCCAAGGGTACAGGTGGTCGATGGTCAGCAGCGGCTAACGACCTTTCAGCTTTTCCTCGCAGCACTACGTGAAGTGGCCCGGATGCACGAGTTCACCAGCATCATTGATCAAGCGAATGGCTACCTGTTTAACCAGCCGCGCTCGAAAGACACTGACCCGCTGGTAAGGTTCAAGCTGACACCGACTCCATCGGACCGAGAAATTTTCCACGACATCATAGATATTGAGTACTCACAGGTCCGCGCGAAGTACCAGCGCTTCTATTGGGGCAGTGGCGTTCCGAAGAACACACCGTTCCGGGCGTTGCGTGCTTACGACCTGTTTCGGAAGTGGATCAGCGAATTTGCGCTCAACGGTCCCAGCGATACTGAGCCTGACACAGAGGATGAGGAGGTCGAAGCGGCTGATGAGGGCGCTACGCCGGAGGTAATTGAGCAACGCCTTGATGCCCTGCTAAGTGCTGTGCTTGCACAGATGAAGCTCGTCGTCATTACGCTGGGCGAGGGCGACGACGCTCAGGTCATTTTCGAGACGCTAAACTCCAAGGGTCAACCGCTCTTGGCCATGGACTTGGTGCGGAACAACATCTTCCACCGGGCCGAGAAACAAACCACGGCGACGGATGAGCTGTATAAAGAGCTTTGGGACCCGTTCGATGCGCCTTGGTGGCGCGAGGATGCGCCGAACGCTCGCCCTAGACGTCCACGAATTGATCACTTCCTCGCGCACGTCCTCGCCGCCGAGACCGGTGCGAGCATCGCCATGCGCGAACTTTATGCAGAGTATCGCGCATTCGCGGTTCCGAAAGGGCGACCCCGTTTCCCGAATGTCGAAGACGAGCTGAAGGTGTTGCAACGACACTCGCCAATCTATGAAACCCTAGAGGGGCGGGCAGACGAAAATCCGACAATGGCTTGGCTGGGTCGAAAGCTGGCGACTTGGCAAGTCACCACGGCCTACCCGATTGCTTTGCAGATCGCGGCGGCAGGGCTTCCAAAAGATGAGCAAGACCGCATCGCCCGGCTGGTCTATTCCTACATCGTCCGCCGTGCCGTCTGCGACCTCACCAACAAGAATCTCAATAAGCTGTTTCAGGCGGTCTCGCAGAAGTTCTTTGAAGACGGCCCGTCCTACGACAATCTTCGGGACTTCTTCGTCACCCGGTCGGGAGAGAGTTCGCGTTTTCCCGGCGATGAAGAATTCCGGCGCGGCATTCTGCAAAACCCCGTCTATCAACTGGCTCCCGGTGACCGCAACAAGGACATCCTGTGGGAGCTTGAGCTAGCCAGCCGCTCGAAGTTCGCGGAGAAAGTCGCCCGCCCCGGTGGGCTGTGGACTGAGCACGTCCTGCCCGTGTCTTGGACCGAGGACTGGCCGTTCGCCGAAGGCGAGTTCACACCGCGCGGCCAAGGGCACCCGAAGGCAGAAGACCGCGACCGCCTGCTGCACACGCTGGGCAATTTGACCTTGATCACCGGTGCCCTCAACATTTCATCGGGCAACAAGGGCTTCGCTCAGAAGCGAGAGAAGTTTGACGAGCACACGTCGCTTTTCCTGAATAAATGGTTCGCCAAGCGGGAGACATGGACCGAAGCTGACATCCGGGACAGAGGTCAGCATCTAGCCGAAAAGGCGTTGGTCATTTGGCCCGGATTGGGAGTGTGACCTTCGCCCATGATGGCGCATTACCTGATGACAGGACGGTATATAGACTCTGGTGTGATCAGGCTTGGCGCAGTGATGCCATTGGCTGGGTTCGACATCCGCAGGCTATATCCTTTTTCAAGCCACTGCAGTATATCGGGTTTGCTTGTCACCCGGATATAATCGGCCTCGAAACGGGTCTTCGACACGACATAAGTGCCGTCTTCGTGCTGATGCGGAAAAAGTAGCTCGCCAGTGTTAGCGCCTCGGCTAACAAATGCGTGTAGATCAAGCTTCTGCAACGTTCACTTCCTCAGATTACTACGCCCCGTCATAGCTGCGATCCATCAGCGGCTTAGCCTTCTCCAACGTGGCGACATCAGTGATTATGATTTCAAGGTCGCCCGTTCCGAAGTGGCCGATGTTGCGCACGTCGCGGGTAAAACCCGGCTCAAGTTTGATGCTGTCGGGATCGACCTTGACGAAAACCTTGAGGTGCCTGATCTGCGGTTTGACCTCGACACAGGCAAAGTTCTTCAGGCGGCGGAAGGCAATATAGTTGTCGAGAGTCTTCAGCTCGACATCGTCGCCCAGCGCTAGAAGGTACGCCTTTGTCGCCTCGTACAGATCGACAAGCTCTTGGTCAGCGTCTGCGAGATATTGCGTAACGGTCTTCTGGCGAGATCGTGGTCGGGTTGCAGCAGGCTCGCCTTGGGCATCGCTGCTTACAGTGATTTCGCGCGCGGGCCGTTCTGATGTCGAGGTCAGCAGTTCGAATAGCAAAAGTTCGTCGCCAAAGCGGCGATAGCGGACCAGCGCGATATTCCGGTTCATCTGGTTGACCGCGTGAGCGTCATACTTGGTGAAATCGCCGGCGATGCAGATCAGCCGGGGCGTTGTCCAATCGACCGCCTTGGCCTCCTTGGCGCCGAAGCGCTCCAAGACGAGCCATTCGAAATCGCGGCGGTGGTCCATCAGCCAGTCGAGATAGAACAGGCCTTGGTTGATGACGTTCTCATTGCTGGCCCGCTTATACTCGACGATCACTGGTGAGCCGTTCTCGTCGATGCCGAGCGAGTCCATGCGTCCGCCATTGCTCGTTGAGAACTCGGAGGCAAGAAACCGCACTCCGAGGAACGCTTCCATATTGCGTTCAATAAGGGTTTGGAGCGACTTTTCGAGCGCAACCGCGCTGCCGCGAAGTTCAGTTACGGCTCCGGCATCCGTCCTGAATAGCTTTATGTCGCTCATGGTGCCCCCGGCTTTGTCAGTTTCTCTGCGGCAAAGATGCTGCTATTCTGATGCCTTACCTTCCCGAACACGCCGGAAGATTTCGAGCGCAAGGTGTTCGTGGGCAGCCGAGCGGAATTCCTTGTCGGTCATCACGCGCGAGAAGATTTCCTCATTGCCTTCCATGCGGTCGATGAAGAGCTCATCCAGCATCCGTTCCAGATAGGATGAAAAGTTAGCGAGGTTGTTTGCCTTCGCGGCTTCAACGATCTTGTCGTCCTCTTCCGCGCTGGCGCGTATCTGATCAAAAAAGAACTGGTCGGCCTCAGTGAAATTCGTGCCGAAACGCTCGTTCAGCTTCGCCACCAGTGTGGACAAGGCAACGCCTTCTTCCGCGAAACCTCCAGTGCCAACGTCCGTCGGTCCCTTGAGCGGGACGGCCTCACCGTAGCCCAAGTCGATTGAGCCCTCGGTCATCTGCTGGAGCCGGAAGAAGCGTAGCGCCACTTCGTCATCAAGTGCGAAGGCCTGACCATCTCCGGGCGGAGGCAGCTTGGCAATCAGGTTGCGAACGAAGGCGTAGAGCTTTTCGAGCTCGCTGTCCTGATAGGGAATGATCTGCGAGAGGAAAGCATAGAGGTTCCGATAAGCGGTCAACTGACCGCGAAATTCGTCCTGCTCTTGATCTTCCCTATCGCCAAACCGCTGCACCACCGCATCGAGCACAGCGTTCATAAGTCGGTGGTCGGTAGCGGAATGATCGCGCTTGCCCCGATACCACACCTCCGCGAACGCGTTCACGTCATCAGGTGTGAAGATCGCCCATTCCAGCAGCTTGTGCTGCAATTCCGAGAGACGGTGAGGATCGGCGTTTTCACCGATGGGCGTCGCCTCATAGTAAGGCTTGAACGCCTTGTAGATGTCGTCTTCCTCGTTGGCGAAATCGAGCACGAAAGTGCGCGCCTTGCCCGGTGCCATGCGGTTAAGCCGGGAGAGCGTCTGCACGGCCTGCACACCTGCCAGACGCTTGACCACATACATAGTCTGCAACAGCGGCTGGTCGAAGCCGGTCTGGTATTTTTCGGCGACCAGGAGCACGCGGTAGTCGTCGCGCTCAAAGGTTTCGGGCAGTTCGCTTTCGGCCAACCCGTCATTCATGGCGACTTCGGTGTAGGACGCTCCAGGATCATCCGGGTCCTCGACCGTGCCCGAAAAGGCCACAAGCGAGCGGATGCCGGTATAGCCGTTTTCCTTGATATAGCGGTCGAATGCCAACTTGTATTTGACGGCGGCGAGCCGCGATCCCGTGACGACCATCGCCTTGGACCGTCCTCCGAGCTCATGCATGACGTAGAGCCGGAAATGCTCCACGATGACCGATACGACTTGCTCGATATTGACCGGGTGCAGTTCCAGATAACGCGTCAGCGCCTTCGCCGCCTTCTTGCGCGGCACCTCCGGGTCGTTCTCCACCTGCTTGATCAGGCCAAAGAAGCGTTTGTAGGTCGTGTAGTTTAGAAGCACATCCATGATGAAGCCTTCTTCAATGGCTTGCCGCATGGTGTATTCGTGGAACGGCGATGTGCCGGACGGACCCGGCTCGTCAAACAGCACTTTGGTCTTGAATTTCGGCGTGGCCGTGAAGGCGAAGAACGAAAGGTTCGGCTGACGGGCGCGCTTCAACGCATCGCGCAGCATCGCCGCCTTGGCGTCATCGGAAAGGTCGTCGTCCTCGTCGTCCGACATCTGCGCGGCAATGGCGGCCTCAATGCCGTCCTTGTTCAGCATTCCCTTGAGGGCGGTGGCGGTCTCCCCGCTCTGCGAGGAATGTGCCTCGTCCACGATGACGGCAAAGCGCTTGCCCGCCGTGTCGATCCTTACGCCTGTCCCCTTGCCTTCGAGGGTAGACAGCGCCTGCGAGATGAAGGGGAATTTCTGAATCGTCGTGATGACAATCGGCGTGCCCTGAGACAGGGCGCGAACGAGCTGCTGGGTGTCCTCGTCTATCTTCTCGACCACGCCGGTCTTGTGCTCAAACTGATAGATGGTGTTCTGCAATTGCTGGTCGAGCACGCGCCGGTCGGTCACGACCACCACCGAATGAAACACCTTCTCGTCGTTGGCGTCGTGCAGGCTGGCCAGCCGGTGCGCCAGCCAAGCGATGGAGTTGGACTTGCCCGACCCCGCCGAATGCTGGACGAGGTAATTTCGCCCCGCTCCATTATCCCGCGCATGGGTGATGAGCTTCCGCACGGCATCAAGCTGGTGATAGCGCGGAAAGATCATCGTTTCCTTGCGGATGGTGCGGACACCCTTGTCGGTCTTGACCTGCCGCTCCTTCACCTCGAGGTGCATGAAGCGCTGCAAGATGTCGATCAGGCTGTCGGCCTGTAGCACCTCGTCCCAGAGGTAATGGGTCTTCCAGTTGCCCTCGACGGGCGGATTACCGGCACCGTGATTATTGCCCCGATTGAAGGGCAGGAATACGGTCTCTTTGCCCTTGAGACGCGTGGTCATCCACACCTCGTCCGGGTCCACCGCAAAATGCACCAGCGCGCGTTTCTTGAAAGCGAACAGCAGGTCGCGTTCATCGCGATCGTTACAATACTGGTGCACCGCGTCTGACGCCCGTTGCGGGCTGCCGCCAAGATTGCTTTTCAGTTCAGCCGTCGCTACGGGCAGGCCGTTCAGGCTGATCGTTACGTCGATGATGCAGCGCCGGTTCTTGCCGTCCGCCTTTTTCATCACCGAAGTAAACCCGACCTGTCGCGTGATGGTCAGCCGGTTGGCGGCATAGGATGCGGCAGCTTCGAGGTTCATGCCTGAGTTCGGGCGGAAATAGGCCAGCCGGAAGGTCTTGCCGTAGCATTTGAAGCCATGCCGCAGGACGTGGAGCGTGCCCTTAATCTCGAGTTCCTTGACGAGACTGTCGAGAACAGTCGCTTCCGTCTTTGCCCCCAGCAGGGCTTCAAGCTGCCCCCACTTTTGCGCCTGACTGTCTTTCAGAAAGCCGGTGACATCCTCCGGGAACAAGGCCAGCGCCTCGTCATAGGCGGCAGGCGAGCGCTTGGCGTAGCCGCCCGCGCCGATCAGCCCGGCTTCAATGGCTGTTTCGAAGTCGTTTTCGGTATGCCCCGCCATCGTCAGGCCGCCGCCGCATGTATAAGTGCGTCATCAATCTGGATGCCCGCACCTTTCATTCGAGTTGCAAGCTTAACTGCGACTTCCTTCACATGCTCATTGAACTCAAGGTAGATAACGCCGCTTACATCGGTAGGCATTTCCAGCGCACCCTTTTTGAGCAGGACCATTCGCTCACGTCCAAGCGAGGCCAGAACCATTCCCAGTTCAAGAATGACGTTCTGCCTCGCGCGCGGTTGGCGGTCCTCGTCTGCTTTGGCCTTCGGGTATCCATAATCATCCGGCGTCATCAGTATGATGCCGAAGGCAGCCTCTTTATAAATCTGCTGCTCCAATGCCTCGATTAGCGTTTTGGACTCCCCATCATTGTTCTGTAGGATATACGGATCGAGGCCGAGCCGCCGCAGGACCAGTTCAAGTTGTTCGAGTGCTCGCGTATCATGCCCGTGAACGACAAAAATCTTTGTCTTCCCATCCTTGGGTTTTGGCGCTGTAGCGGCAGGCACAGCCATGCCAGCGGACGAGAAAATGGCTTCGAGTTCGGCTCTAGGTTCTGCCTTGCCCTGACACTGCACCGTGCCTTTGTGAGGCCAGTAATTCAGGACTCCGCTGCGCTGCGACCTGAACGAGACGCGTCCGTTTCCATCATCAGACCACTCGCCCTTTATGCCATGCGAAGCTACCAACTCCTTCAGGGCGTCTGGGCCGTCATGAAATTCAATTGCCATTCTATCCCCCAGCTTTCGTTCAACCGTGATGGCGGCCGATGTTCGAGCAGCGGCGGCGACCGGCGTCAGCGGCACCGTGCTTAAACTGTATTTACGGATTCATTCTCAAGATCATCAAGCCCGAGCGTTTCAATTTCATCATAGTGATAGTGACGAACAGAAGGGTCACGGGCGAGATATTTATTGTCCGCGTCTAGATAAGCGTCAGGGTTGTTGTTCTCGGTCAGGACAAATTTCTTGACCTTCAACGGCCTGCTATCGCCGGTGTATTGCGCGACCACCTTTCTCAGGCAAGCGCACCAATGAAGCCCTGACTTTAGTTGGTCGATGATCGAGCCTGCATCGAGGCTCTTCGTCTTGAACTCAAACAGGTATGCCGTCACCTTCCGGTTGAAGCACTGGAAGACAACGAAGTCGCAGCGCTTGGACCATTCCTTGCCGTTGTCATCAAGGAAATGGAAAAGCGGGTTGTTGCGCCCGTCGAGCTTTATGGCGAATGCCTTGCCCTTGTAGGGCAACCTCACCTCGCGCGTTGTCTTCTTGGTCTCGCCTTCGCGGTAGTACTTCTCGCGAAGAACAATCTCGCCCCCATCGCCGCGATGAACGATGTACTCGTCGCTGATGTACGCCTTGATATGATCGAAGTAGCTGGACGCGTCGAGAGTCATGCCAGATCCGCGACCTGCCCGGTAACCGCAGCCGTTATTAGGGCGGCGCGATATTCTGTGAGTTGGCGCAACGAATGGTCGATGCGATCCGAGACGCTGCGTAGCTTTTCGGTCTGTTCTGCCAAGTAGCTTACGACCTGCGCCTGCTCGGGAACGGGCGGTATTGGGAACTCGATCTGCGCATATCTCGATGGGTTTAGGTTGGCCTGCCCGATGCTCGGCAAGGCAAGTGTGCGAGCCAGCCGTAGCAGGCCGCCAGTTCCCATCACGAAGTTGGCGTATTCCGGAAGGTAGCGTTCGGTGAAACGGAAGCGCACGAGATAGGACGCCAGCGTAACTGGGAAGTCGGCAGTCCCTCGAAAGATCGAGGCCTTTCCTACCAAGTCCAGGCTGTTGGTGCGGTTGAACACAACGTCATCGGCCTCAAGCAGCAGGTTCTCGTCAACCTCATCTAGAAATCGCAGATCAGTGAGGTCTATTTCACCATTGGCAAGGTTGCCCATACGAAGCACTGCGACCTCTCCGGTCGGCTCAAGCGAAGCAGAAATGCCGTAGGTTGAGCTACGCAGAACCCGCCGCAACGGCAGCACATCCCAATGCGCCGGAATGTCGCCGAGCCAGTCGATGCCGGAGGGTCTCATAGGGGCGTCGGGGTTGAGGCCCTTGGTGACGGCGCGGGTGATGAGGGCCTGACGCTTTTCTGCCAGCCGGTCCAGAAGCGCGCGCTTCTTCTGGATTAGCCCGTCGATCCGTGCCGTCTTCTCATCCAGAAACCGCGCAATCCGCCGCTGGGTTTCGAGGGGCGGTAAAGGCACGTCGATGGCAACGAGATCGCTGGCGTTGATGGCAGGATAGCTTACGCCGACAGAGCGGGCGACGACTTCCCCAACAAAGGGCTCGGATTTAGCGACCCAACCAAGAAATCCGGAGTCGATTTCCTCTCTTGGCCTAACCACGCAAAAGCCTGTTGAGGCGATCAGGTCGGGCGATGCCTCATCGACCTTGGCTATCGCTCGAAGATAGGTCCGCACCGTGGAGACAAGGATATCGCCACTCCGCACCTTTCTCCTAGCTCGCGATGGAGCCTGCCCGAAAGTTACACGTTCGATCTCCTCGATGCCGCGAGCCAGAGACACCCCCGAGATCTCGACGTAATCAATTTCCCGATCTTCGTCTGTGCCTTCTGGAAGCACCTCATCATTGTATGTGGCGACGTACTTCAGTCGCTTGGTCGACCAGCCGTCCGGAAGCGCAGGACCGCTCATGCGACCAGCCCTTTCAGCAGACCGGCGATCTCGCCTTCCAGCGCCGTGATGTCGGCCTCGATCTCGTCCAGCGGGCGCGGCGGCTTGTAGACGTAGAAATGCCGGTTGATCGGGATTTCGTAGCCGACCTTGGTCTTGTCGTAGTCGACCCACGCATCAGGCACATGCGGCAGCACCTCGCGCGCCATATAGGCGTCGATCACGTCGCGGAATTCTTCGACCAGCCTGTCATTGGGCTTGTCCGGCCCGAACTGCATGGGCAGCGGCAGGGTGGTGCCTTCGGGCAGCGGGATGTTCTCGGTGTCGCGCAATTCGCTATCCGGCTCCTCCCTGCCTTTGCTGTCGCGGCAAATCTCGGCATCCGGGTCGCGTTCGCCCAGCGCAGCGAAAATCGCCTTCTTGACGGGGGCGGCGAGTTTCAGCCCGGCGCGCTTGGCGGCGCGAGACAGGTCCTCATCAAACGCCTCGCGATCCATGTAGCGGCCTTTGTCTCCCAGTGTTGAAAGCAAGGCGCGAATGGCATCCTGTTCGGCGCGCCCAGCGGCTTCCTCGGCCTCCACCGCTTTTACATCCTTGCGCTTCTTGGAGATGGCGAGATTGGCGAAAGCGGACTGGTCGTCCAGCCGGGCGATGCGCTCGGGCGTCGCCTCGAAGTTCATGCGCAAGGGACGCTCGACGGTCACCTTGAGGAAGCCGAACTCGCGGTTCTCGAAGATACGCGAGACGACGCGGGTCTCCTTCTTGCCCGTCTTTTGGTCGAGGACGACCTCGGCCTTTTCGCCATCTTTGAAATTGCCGTAGAGACGGGTCAGGTCATTGATCTGATCGTCGCTGATCTCGTTGCGCTTATTGTTGAGGCTCTTCTTCATCTTCTCGAAGAACCGCGTGCCGTCGATCAGTTGCACCTTGCCGCGCCGCTCAGGAGCCTTGCGGTTGGTGACAAGCCAGACATAGGTGAAGATGCCGGTATTGTAGAAAAGCTGATCGGGCAGGGCGACGATGGCGTCGAGCCAGTCGTTTTCGATGATCCAGCGGCGGATATTCGACGGCCCTGAACCGGCATCACCTGAAAACAGTGGCGACCCATTGAAGACGACCGCGATCTTGGAGCCAGTGGCATTCTCGTCACCCTCCTCAAAGGGATGCATCTTCTCGATCATGTGCTGCAGGAACAGCAGCGAGCCATCATTGATAGCGGGCAGCCCGGCGCCGAAACGGCCAGAAAAGCCCATCTCTTTGTGCTCGCGTTCAACGACCGCTTTCTGATCCTTCCACTCGACGCCGAAGGGCGGGTTGGCGAGCATGTAGTGAAAGCTGCTCCCCTCGAAGCCGTCGCAGGTCTTGCCATCGCCCAGCGTGTCGCCCAGGACGATGTTCTTGGTGTCCTCATCCTTGATCAGCATGTCGGAACAGCAGATCGCCCAGGACTCGTCGTTGTATTCCTGTCCATGCAGGGCAAGGTTGGCTTGGCTGTTCTGGCCGAGAATGAACTTTTCGGATTCCGACAGCATCCCGCCCGTGCCGCAGGCCGGGTCGTAAATCGTGCGGAAAATGCCCGGCGTGTAGACGTCCTGTTCACCAGTGTAGACGAGGTTGGCCATCAGGCGGATGACCTCGCGCGGGGTGAAATGGTCGCCGGCCTCTTCGTTGGCCTGTTCGTTAAAACGCATCACCAGATGTTCGAACAGATAGCCCATCTGCAAATTGTCGATGTGATCCGGGTGCAGGTCCACATCGGCCATCGCCTTCACGATGGTGAAAAGCCGATTGCTGGCATCTAGCTTCTCGATCTGGTCGGTGAACTTGAATTTCTCGAAGATCGTCCGCGCGGTGGGCGAGAAGCCATTGATGTAGGAGACTAGGTTCGGCGCGATATTCTCGGGATCGCCCAGCAGCCGCTCGAAGGTGTACGGGCTGGTATTGTAGAGCGGGTGTTTGCGATCAGGGTCGGCGGCGCGGCCAAGCAGACGCTCCATTGCGCTTTCGGGCATATTCTGCGCCGTCAGCTTTTCATACTGTTTGAGAACAGCGTCCTTGCTCGGCTCGAGAACGCAGTCGAGGCGGCGTAGAACGACCATCGGCAACATGACCAAGCGATATTGCGGCGGGCGATACGGTCCGCGCAGACGGTTCGCAATTTCCCAGATGTGGGACTTAAGTTGGTCATGGGCCTGAATATTCATTGAATACAGTACTCTTGATGGTCGGGATCTCAGCCTGTCGGGCCTAACAGGTTCTTGTTACAGATAGAATCGCTCCCCGCATCGCAGTCAAGCTCGATACGGACTTCAACAGCTGAAATTCTCCTGTAAAGCGAGGCTAGGGGAGCGGTGTGAAGCCTAGCTAAACTGAAACTCCCGACGTTCATGTTCGCCCCCTCGCGCGTGCGCGCACGTTGGATATGGAGTCCCGGTCATGGACAGGATGTCTTTTTGCGTCATAAGTCTCTGACATCACTGGTAATTTCACGTTATTGACGTTAGTTTGAGGTGAGGCCGGAAGGAGGTCTCACCATGCCAAGTCTACGTCTGACGCGTCAGTCCGTTTACGCACTGCCCTTCACCCAGAGCGGACAAACCTTTTATCGCGACACGCTTTTGCCGGGCTTCGGCCTTCGGGTTGGGCGGCAATCCAAGGTCTATTTCGCCGAGGGACAGGTGGAGCGGCGTTCCTGTCGGGTGACCATCGGCCGGGCCGATTTGTTCGCCGCCGACATCGCCCGCAAGAAGGCGCTCACCCTGCTGAGTGACATGGCCGAGGGGCGCAATCCCAACGCCGAGAAGAAGCAGGCCGTCACGTCTCGCATTACGCTGGCCGATGCTTTTGACGCCTTCTTCGCTGCGCGCCCGCATCTGTCGCCGCATACGATACTGAACTATTCGCGCTCGTCCCGCATCTATCTCAAGGCGTGGCGCAGGAAGCCGGTCAATGAAATCACCCGGCAAATGGTGCTCAAGCGTCATCAGGAGTTGTCGGCGGAAATCGGCAAGACCACTGCGAACAACGTCATGCGGCATCTGCGGTCGGTCTATAACTTCACCGCCGCCACGCATGATGATTTTCCGCCCAATCCTGTCACCATCCTGACGCAAGCGCGGGCATGGCATCGCGAGCAACGGCGGCAGACGCTGGTGACGGCGCAGGACCTGCCCCAATGGTGGAAGGCCGTCATGGCCGAGCCGGACTATGCCCGCGACTTCCTGCTGATGGCGCTGTTCACCGGCATGCGACGGGGCGAACTGATGGCGCTGCGCTGGGAGAATGTGGATCTCGTCGCGCGGACGCTGCATCTACCCAGGACGAAGAATGGCGACCCGCTGCACCTGCCCCTGTCGTCCTTCCTTGTGGACCTGCTGGCCGAGCGAAAGAAGCAGGCAGGCGAGTCGCCCTATGTCTTCCCCGGTCCCGGCAAGCAGGGGCACCTTATGGAAACCAAGAAATTCCTGCTCCGGGTCAGCGCCGGATCGGGTGTGACGTTCACCCTGCATGATCTGCGGCGCACCTTTATCACCATCGCTGAAAGCCTCGACGTTCCCTATTACGCGCTCAAGCGCCTGCTGAACCACCGCGCCAATGGCGACGTGACGGGCGGCTATATCGTCGTGAACGCCCAGCGCTTGCGCGGGCCGGTGGAACAGGTCGCGGCCCGGATCTTGGAGTTGGCCGATGTCAGGCAGTGACTCCACTTATTCGGCAGACTTCGGGCACCGCTTAACCGTGCTGGAACGCGTCCTTCTGGCGATCATCAAGGCGCACTCAACGCCCGCGACTGAAGGCCGTCAGCATGAACGGCTGGACGCAGCTATGACAGCACTTGTCGGGCCGGTCACAGATTGCGAGCGGCAGCTTGAACAGGCGGTCCGCTACATGGCGCGGGAGCGACAGCGGGACATATGCGAAGCGGAAATGGCCGCAATACCATGCAGCCGGACGGCTGCTGCGACCTCAGCCCGTCCGATTGCGCAACTGGCCGAAGCGGCGGCGCGAAAAGTCTTGGGCTGCTCCACACCTGCAGAGCTTCGCGCCGTTGCGCGGTTTCTCTCTCAGCGCTACCGCCTGTCCGCTCAGACGCGCCCGATGGAACCTGACCCCATCACCGCAGCGCTGGAAGAAGAAGCCGTCGGGCGGATATTGGCGGAACTAGAGGAATGGGGTGTTTCTGCGCGCTACTGATCGAGGCGGCACATCGCGCACAGAGATCAATCGCTTAAGAGCTAATCGTTGGACCGGCTTTCGCGGAACGCCCCTTCAGATTGAAAACACCAGACTGGTCTGCCATTATAATCGCAGATGCCTTCACAAGCATCTGCCGGACATGTCCGGTTGCGGTGGGTGACCTATAGTATGGCCCCCGATTGCGGGTGAGACTCCCGACCGAGGTGGAGAACGATCGCCGAGATTTCAGGCATTGGCTTCAACCAATGCGTGCTCGCACGCTTCACCTCGAAAGTCTCAGCTATGCAAACCGCAGCATTGTCTCGCGCCCATACTGATGGCGCGTTTGCTCCCGCAATCCAGGCGCAACCCCGCCACCCCGACCGGCTCCTGACGACCGGTCAGGTCGCGACCCTCACCACCATGAGCGAGTCGTGGCTGTGCAAGGGACGGGTTTACGGCTGGGGACCCAAATACATCCGCTTCGGGACCTCGGAAAAGGGCGGCGCAATCCGCTACCGCTGGTCGGACATTTTGCTCTACGTCGAGCGGAATGTCTGTGATCCGGAGGCTGGTAGCCATGACTGATTTCAGCCTCACCGCGGAACAGCAGTTCGCCTCGCCCTCCGGCGCGGCGGTCTTTTACAACCGGCTCGGCTGGGAGCCGCTCGTGCTCCCCGAGCGCAAGAAAGCGCCGAAGGGCAGGTGGGGCGATCTGCCCCGCCTGTCCGACGAAGAACTGTCACGCAAGTTCGGCGCGACCAATAATGTGGGCATCGCGCTGGGCGACAGGTCGGGCGGGCTGGTCGATCTCGACTTCGACTGGCCCGAAGCGGCGCGGATCGCGGAAGCCGTCATACCGGATTTGCCAAGCTTCGGTCGGGCGACATCACCCCGGAGCCATCGCCTCGCCCGGTGCATGCTGCCGAAGAACCGACAATACAAAATCCCGCCCGGCGCGGCGCACCTGTTCGAGGTGGAGCGGTCTGTTGTCCTGGAGCTTCGCGGCGATGGGCTGCAGACCATGGTCCCGCCATCGGTGCACCCGAACGGCGAAACTGTGCGCTGGCACGAAGACCCGCGCAGTGTTCCCGACGCGGACCCCGAGGACGTATCGCGGCGTACGGGGGTAACGGCTGCCCTCGCCGTGGTGCTGTCCAAGTATCCTGTGGCGCGGGGCAATCGCGACAATATCTGTCTCGCACTGACAGGCGTTCTGGTGCGCGCGGGATGGGGTGATGATGACGTTGACCGCTGGGTCGAACATGTTGCGACGCTCGCCGGCGACGAGGAAGCAGCCAAACGCGGTGGCAAGGCCGCTGCGGCACGTGAACGCCTCGATGCGGGCGAAGACGTGTGGGGCATACCGGCGCTCTGCGAGCATCTCGGCATCGAGCCAATGATGCACAAGCTCCGGGAATGGCTTGGCATCTCCGGCGACGAACCAGACGAGGACGGCGCGGCCATCCTCGTCCGTCCCGGCTTCCTGCCACAAGCGGTCGACGCGGCGGAAGCGGCTCTGCTTGCTGCGGGCGTGCCGATCTACCAGCGCTATGACAGCCTTGTACGCCCTGTCCGGCTGACCGTCAGCGCCCAGGAAGATGGCGTGGGTCGCGACAGCGGCGCTCTGATCCTTCAGCCGGTGGTGGCTGCATGGCTCCGCGAGCAGTTCGCGCTCACATCGAGATGGCTCAAGGAGAAAGATGACACGGTCAGGCGCGTTGATCCGCCCGCGCAAGCGCCGATCGCCTTTCTGGCCCGTGTGGGCGATTGGCGGGTTCCGTTCCTTCAGGGTGTGATTCAAAGCCCGACGCTCCGGGCGGACGGGACGGTGCTGCAGGAGCCGGGATACGACCCGGCTACCGCTCTGCTTTACGATCCGGGGAATGTGGTGTTTCCGCCGGTCCCTGAAGCACCGACCAAGGCCGACGCGGAAAAGGCCATCGCCATCCTCGCCAAGCCGTTTCGCGATTTCTGCTTTGCCAGCGAGGCGGACAGAAGCGTAACGCTCGTCGCAGTGCTGACAGCACTGGTCAGGCCGATGTTTCCGTCTGCCCCGCTGTTCGCAATCGATGCGCCAACGGCAGGGACGGGCAAATCGCTGCTTGCCGAGACGATCGGTGTGATCGCGACAGGGCACAAGCCGGCGATGCTGTCGCAGGGCTATAATGGAGAGGAGGATCAAAAGCGGCTGTCCTCGGTGCTTATGGCGGGTGATCAGGTCATCATCATCGACAATTGTGACCGGCCCATTCAGGGCGACTTCCTGTGCTCCATGCTGACGCAAGAACGAGTACGCCCGCGCATTCTCGGCAAATCGGAGATGCGGACGCTGCCGACACGCTGCCTCGTCATGGCGACAGGAAACAATCTGACCCTCTCTGGCGATGTCACGCGGCGCGCGCTGATCTGCCGGATGGACCCCGGTATGGAACGACCGGACCAGCGCCAGTTCAACTTTGATCCCCGTGTCGAGGCGCGCGCCAACCGGCCCGAACTGGTCATGGCGGGACTGACCGTGTTGCGCGCCTATATTGAGGCGGGACGACCGACGCCACGCGACACAATCGGTTCGTTCGAAGCCTGGAACCTTGTGCGCGAGGCTATCGTCTGGCTCGGGCATGACGATCCGGCCGATACCCGTGAGCGCATTCTTGCCGATGACCCGGCGAAGGCGGTGCTGCTTGATCTGCTTCGCCTCTGGCGGTCAGCCTTGCAGGACCGCCCCGTGACCCTCGCTGAACTGGCAGCGATGGCGGATAAGCAGGGTAAGGGACCGGCACAGGACCTTGTCGCCGAGCTGATCGCGACGACGCGGTATCAGCACTTCAACGCGCGAAGCGTCGGGCGGTTTCTGGCCAAGCATGTCGACCGGATTGTCGGTGGTCTGGTGCTGCTGTCCGAATCCGATGGCTCCGGCGTGAAGTCCTATCGTGTTCGAGATGTGAGCGCGTCAGCGCGGCCCGGAAAGGACGCCGAGCCATCGCCGTTCTGACGATGGCGGCGACCGGGAAACCATAACCGGGTTTGACAGGGTATTGCGGGTTTGCGCCAACCGCGCGCTACCGCTGCAAACCCGCCTAACCCCTCAAAACCACAAAGCCCGGCAGGCATGGCGCTTGCCGGGCTTTTGCATGCCCTCAGAGGCGCCTCAGACGTCCGAGGCGGGCGGTTTGGGCAGGGTGTGGGGGTGTACGCCCGGCAGGGGCAGCACGGTTGCCTCGGGCCGCTCATCGGCCACCGCCTCCGCGCTCTGATGAGCATGGATTCGCCAGATGCCGGTCTCATCGGCGAACACCGTATAAGCGAGCACCCCGTCCCCGGTAGGCGCTGCAGACCGGCTCTTGAGCCGGTAATCGAGACCGAGCCAAAGCGCGCCCAGCGCGAAGGCCGGAGGCACGATCAGCCACAGCGTCTTCATCCAGTCCGACAGCGACTGGTAAGTGTCGAAGAAATCCTGCCAGAAATTGTAGCTTTCCAAGGTGGTCTGCTCCGTTCAGCAGAACCATCATATCCTAAAATGGGATAATCCGAAACTGGGATTATTCATCTGGCTTCCGGAAGTGGAAGCCATGACCAAAAGCCTGCATACGCCTGAATATACAGCCCTGCTCCGCACTCTGATCGATGCGCGAAAGCGAAGCGGCATGACGCAGCAGGATGTGGCTGACAGGCTTGGAAAGCCGCAATCTTATATCGCCAAAGTCGAAGGCGGGGAGCGGCGTTTGGATGTCGTCGAATTCATCTCGCTGGCGAAGGCGATAGGCGAGAATCCGACAGCGCTCTTCGACCGGCTTCTTGCCGCGCTCGACGCCATACCGGATTAGTAGGGTCTAGCAGGACACCAAGACGCAGGCTTTCAATTGCCTGTTGTTCTGATTGTTGATTAAAAATCAAAGATTTGGCTGGTGCCGCTGATAGGACTCGAACCTACGACCCCATCATTACGAATGACGTGCTCTACCAACTGAGCTACAGCGGCCTGCCAAACGCAGAGCGACCTACTATCGCCCTACTATATTCTTCATGTTCCCGCCTACCCACTGGCTTCGAACGTCATTCTCTAGCGGACCCGCTAATTACGAATGACGTGCTCTACCAACTGAGCTACACCGGCGCACCAAACCGGGACGTGAGCGTCCCGTATGTCTTTTCCGAAGCGTGGCGCTTCAGACGTCTTGCCGTCCCGGTCATAGGGGACGGGCAGACCCCGCAGAATTCACGACAGCGACCAAGGCCACTGTCAGGCGTTCGGCGAGGTGGCCGCTTGATACCCGACCGGGCGGCGCGGCGCAAGAGGCTTTGCGTGCCGGCTCGCGCCTTTTGGACAAAGCGGCAAGGCACCGCGATTTGGCAAGCGAACCGCCCCGACCTGCACGACCGTCAAGACACGTCGAGACGCGGATCGTGTCCTGGCCCCGCGGCGGGGACAACGCCCGCACATGAGGCCGTGGCGACAGCCCGGCATCCCTCGGCGTTTCGGGTCCCTGCCATCGAAACGGCCGGCCTTCCCGGCCGGCGCGTTGCACCGCACCGTCAGTTGAAGAAGCGGAAGCCCGGCTTCTTCTGGCGCGCGTCCTCCGGCTCGTCGTCCGGGCCGGGATCGTCCGGCATGTGCTTCAGCGGAAACTCGATCGGCCGCGAAAGATCGTCCTTGCGCGTGGCGCCGGCCTTGGCATCCGCCTTTGCCTCCGGCTTCGCCGGCGGTTTGGGGCTTGCATCCGGCGCGCTCGGCTTGGCGGAAGACGTGGCCCCCGTCTCCGGTCCCGACGCCTTGGCCTCCGCAGGTCCCGAGGCCGAAGCGCCCGCGTCTTGCGCCGCAGGCTTGGCGGCGTCCGCCTTCGAAGCGTCTGCCTTGGGCGCGCCGTCCTTGACCGGGACCGTTTGCACCGGTTCGGTCTTGGCCGTCTCGGCTTTCGCTTTGTCCGGAGCTGCCGCATCTTTTGCCGGCGCAGCTTCTGTCGCAGGCGTCGACGCGGCGGCGGGCTGCGGCGCGGGCGAGGGGGCGAGGGGCTCGGACGGATCCGGCTTGCGCTCCAGCGGCGCGGCTTCCAGATGCGCGGGCGCTGCGGGGAGCGCCTCCATCAGCGCGTCGTCCAGCGCCTCCAGCGGATCGTCGTGGTGGTCGAGCGTTGCCGGCGGCGTTGTCCAGACGAAGGCATCCAGCCGCCCGTCGACCGGCGAGACCGGCGACCACGTCTCGCTGACCACGCCATCGGCGACCCAGGCCGGATCGGCGGGCGCGCGCACCGCGCGGGCGAGCCATTCGCGCACCCGACCGCGATCGCCATGCTGGCGTTCCTCCAGATCGGCCATCATCAGGAACGCGCGCTGGGTCGGCTCCAGGCGAAGTGCCGCCTTCATCTGCGCGCGCGCCAGATCCCAGTCGTTCGCCTCGATGGCGGCGCGTGCCAGCGCCAGCGCGCCTTCCGCATTATGGGCGCGAAGCGCGGCGAGCGCTTTCACCCGCTTCAAGCGGTCCTGCGCCGAATCGCCGTTGCGGGCGTGGGCATAGGCCTCGGCAAGCTCGGGATGCGGGGTGAGCTTCCAGGTGGTCTCGACGATCTTCATCGCCTTGCGGATATCGCCGCGCCGTGTGGCGAGACGCGCCGCCAGGATCGCCGCCGGCACCAGTGCGGGCGCCAGACCGTGCGCCTCGTTCGCCTTCTGGCGCGCCGCATCGGGATCGCGGTCCTCCAGCTCCTGCGCCTGGGCGGTCAGGAGCACCGCCTTGTGGCGGCGGAAGGTCTTTTTGTCGACGCGCTTGAAGGCGTAGTTCTTTTCCAGCGTCTTGATCGCGTCCGCCCAGTCGCCGCTGACCGCCTGATAGCCGAGCACTGCGCGTCCGGCCCAGTCGAGCCCCGGCATCAGCTTCGCGGCTTCCTCGGCATAGTGGCGCGCGGCCACCGGCTCGTTCAGCCGCTCCGCCTCGATGTAGAGGCCGTGCAGGCCGACGGGACGCAGCGCCGGATCGTCCAGCATCGCCTCGAAGCGCGACCGCGCCTCCTCGTGGCGGCCGTCGAGCTGCGCGGATTGCGCAAGCAGGAGCTGGGTCGCCGGTTCGCCGGAGAGAAGCTTCGCGGCTTCCGCCCCGTAGCGCCCGGCGCCGGCGGCGTCGCCCACGCCCAGCGCCAGCAGGCCCTTGGACATGGCGTCATAGCCGCGGTCCTTGCGCCGGCGGCGGAAGAAGCTGCCGACATGATCAGGCGTGCGCAGGATGAAAAGCGCGACGTTCCACACGATGATGCCGAGCGCCAGCAGGCCGATCAGCGCGACCGCGGCGGTCATCACGCCGGTCTCGATCTGATAGCCCTGCCAGTCGAGGGTGATGATACCCGGCTTGTCGGCGATCCAGGCGGAACCGACCGCGACGACGAACACAAGGGCGATGAAGATCAGCAAGCGAATCATGGTCTTTCCCTCCCCACGACCCGGCCGAGCGGGTCATGACGGCATGTGGGGCACTTGGCGGATCCGCCGGAAGCGGTCTTGAGCGCGGCCCTCATTGCGGCGCCGCGCTGAGCGATTTCAACACGTCGCCGGTCACCTGGTCCACCAGGCGGTCGGCGGCGAGCCGCGCCCGCGCGTTTCCGGCCCAGTCACTGCCGGCGGCGCGCACCTCATCCGGCAGGCTGTCATAGGCCTCGAGCGCTCCGGCGAAATCGCCGGCATCGACACGGGCCTCCATCCGCCCGAGTGCGGCGGAAGGCGTGTTGGCGTCGCTTTCGCCCGGCTGGCGGATCGACACCAGCGAGCGCGCATTGGACCAGAAACTGTCGACCAGATCGCCGTCGGCGGGCGCGTCGATCTTGGCGCTCATCGCCCGCGCCTCGGCGGCAAACTCTGCCTGAAGCGCGTTGCGGGTGGGAACGCCCTCGGCCGCGCGCGCCTGCAGCGGTGCAAGATCCGTATCGGCGGGAAGCGCGGCTGCGACCGCGGCAAGCTCCGTCTCGAACGGCGCACCCCGGTCCATCGCCGACTTCAGCGCCGAGACCGCGACAGCGCGCGCCGCCGTCTCGCGGGCGCCGACGCCGCCGATCTGCGCTTCGACCGGCGCGAGCCGGTCCTCCAGGGCGGCGATTTTCGCCGATACCCCGTCAAGCCCCTCGTCGACGCGGGTCGTGAGTGTCGCCTGTCCGCTGGTCAGCTGGGCAAGGGTCTCCGCCTGCGTGGCGGTCTGGCCCTGCAGCGCGGTGACGCTCTCCTGAACGCCTGAAAGCGTCTCGCTGACGCCGGACAGGCCGGCCAGCGTCTTGTCGAGCGTGCCGACGGTCTCCTCAAGCGCGGCGATGCGGGTGTCGAGCGCGCTGACCGCCTCGCCCGCCTGCGATCCCTCGCCAAGTTGGGTCTGGAGCGCGGCCAGTGTTTCGCCCTGGGTATCGACGGCCTGCTGGAGGGCGGCCTGCCGCTCCTGCAGGCTGGCAAGGCCGGCCGTCTCGCCCGCCCCGCCCGAAGAGACGAACCGGCGCAGCTCGGCGAGCCCGTTTTCCAGCTGCGCCAGCTGCTCCGACGCCGCCTCGGGCAGGCCGGCGGCAGATTGCAGGCCGTTTTCCAGAGAGGCCTCGAGCGCCGACAGGCGGGTCCGGACATCGTCAAGCGCGGCAGACGCGGAGGATGCCGCATCCTGGGTGTCGGTCAGCCCTGCAATGCGCTCCTCGAGCCCGGCGATGCGGCTTTGCGCGGCGGTCAGCGCCGATTGCACCTCGGAGGCCGCCGGACCTGACGCCACAGGCAGATAGCCGGCGCGATGCGCGCCATAGGCACCGCCGAGCACCAGCGCCGCGCCAACGACGGAGGCAAGGACAAGACCGCCGATCCCGACCCCGCCGGAAGCCTCGGATCCGGGCTTGGCCGGGGCCGGCCGGGAGGCCGGTGCCTCGGAGGGTTTCGACGATGCGGAGGCCGAGGCCGAACCGGGCTTGTCCTTGTCGGCGGACGCCGTGGAGGACGCAGCCGCGGAGGTCGCGGACGGGGACCCAGTGGATGCGGACCCGGCACCCGGACCCGACCCGCCGGGCTTCGCCCCGCTCGCGGATGCACCGCTAGGTGAGGTCGCGCTTGCCGAAGCGGATGCCGGAGAGGAGGCCGGGCTTGCGCCAGACCCGGAGGTAGCCGGCTTGCCCGGCGATCCCGCGCCGGTGGACGCGGGCCGGGACGCGCCAGACGTGGAGGCACCCGACGTGGAAGCGCCGGCCGGCGACGATGCGGGTTTCGACGCCGGCGCGGAGGATGCGCCAGGGCGAGCCTCTGCCGGCTTCGTCTCCGCCGGCTTCGTCTCTGGCGTCTTTGTCTCACCCGGCTTCGACGCCGGGGATGTGGCCGACGCCGCCGGCCCACCGGTCGCCGGCTTTTGCGCGGCGGATTTGGCGCCGGGCACTTCCCTGGCTTCCAGGTCGATCGTTACCGGCTTGCGGCCGGAGCCGGTCCCTGATGCGGGGCCGGAGCCGGGCTTGGATGAGGTTTTCGCGGAGTCGCTCTTCTGGTCCGGCTTCTTGCTGTCGGCGGCCATGACTGTCCTCTCGCCTGCCGGGCCTGGGCCCGGTGTCTGTCCCTGCAACATGCGGTTCGCGGTGGAACCGGTTGCCCCCATGATTGCCGTTTTCGCGCTGCAAAACAAATATGTCTGTCGATTAGCATGTCTTTTCCAGCAAGGCGATCAGCGCCGCCTCGCTCGGCTCGGCCGCGACATGGCAGGGCCCGAGCCCGCGCAACGGCTCCGCCACCTGCTCCGACAGCGCGAAGAACACGAGCCGTCCGCGAACGTCGAGCGCAGCCAGCGCCGCGATCAGCGCCTCGGCCGAGCGGCGGGAGTAGACCAGCACCGCTAGCGGATCCGCAGGATCGCAAGCAGCCAGCGCCGACACCAGCGCGACCGGCGGTTCGGGAACCGCCTCCATGTCGTAGACCTCGTGCATCTCGCAGGGAATGCCGTTCGCCTGCAGGATCGCGCAGAGGTCGCCGCTGCGTTGCCGGCCGGCGAGATAGATCACCGCCCCGGGCCTTGCGCGCAGCAAATGGTCGCACAGCGATCCGAGGTCTCCGCCGGCCGCCTCCACCTTCGCGGCGCCGGCGTCTCTTGCGGCGGCGCCCGTGGCCCCGCCGACGGCAAAGACCGGAAGTCCGCGCAGCCGCTCCCAGCCGGGCGATCCGGCCACCGCCTCGATTGCGCGCGCGCTGGTCACGGCGACCGCAGCCCCCTCCGGCACCTCCGGCAGGGCGGCAAGACCGATCGCCCGCATCCGCATCATCGGCGCGACAACCGGCTGATATCCGCGCCGGATCAGGTCCCGCGCCGTGCGGCTGGCGGCGGGTTCGGGCCGTGTCAGCAACACGCGCGACACGGGATCAATCCCGGAAGAAGTCAGGGCCGCCGCGTCGTTTCAGCTCAGCGCCCGCATCCTGGCCGAGCGCGGCCGCATCCGAGGCCGGCCCTTCGCGGAACGTCTCATGCGCTTCGGAGCCGTCCGGACGCAGGATCAGCCCGTCGAGACGGATGCGGTCGCCGTCGAGCTTTGCCAGGCCGCCGATCGGCGTGCGGCAGGAGCCGTCGAGTTCGGCAAGAAAGGCGCGTTCCGCCATCAGGCAGGTCTCGGTCTCATGATGGTGAATGGCGGCGAGCAGATCGCGCGTCGCCGTGTCGTCGGCGCGCGCCTCGATGCAGATCGCCCCCTGGCCGACCGCCGGCAGGAACTCCGCGGGCTCGATCACCGAGGTAATGACGTCACCGAGCCCGAGCCGGCGCAGCCCGGCCGTGGCCAGAAGTGTTGCGTCGACCACCCCGTCGGCGAGCTTTTTCAGCCGCGTCTGCACGTTGCCACGATACATCACCACATCGATGTCGGGCCGCAGCCGCTTGATCATCGCCTGGCGACGCAGGCTGGAGGAGCCGACCACGGCGTTTTGCGGCAGGTCCTGGATCCGCTTCGCCTTGGGCGAGAGGAACGCGTCGCGCACGTCCTCGCGCGGCAGGAAGGCGATCAGCTCCAGCCCCTCGGGCAGCACGGTCGGCATGTCCTTGGCGGAATGAACGGCGATGTCGATGTCGCCATCGACCATTGCCTGCTCGATTTCCTTGGTGAACAGGCCCTTGCCCCCGACCTCCGACAGCGGCCGGTCCTGGATCTGGTCCCCCGACGTCTTGATCACGATGATCTCGAACGCGCTTTCCGGCAGGCCATGCGCGGCGATCAGCCGGTCCCGGGTCTCATGGGCCTGGGCGAGCGCGAGCGCGCTGCCGCGCGTGCCGATGCGGAGTTGGGGGGCGGAAGGTTTTGTTTGCAAGGAGGTTATTCCTGATGCTAGGCGGGTGTCGTGCGATAGGCGATTGGATCGATGATAAGCCCTCAAGCCGCTCCGGCCAATGCGGTCGACCCCGAAAATCGCCCCGCACCCGGCGCGGCGGCGTCCCTGACGGTGTTGGGCATCGAGACGAGCTGCGACGAAACCGCGGCCGCGGTGGTGCGGCTCGACGCCGACGGCACGCCGCATATTCTCTCCGACATCATCCGCTCGCAGGTCGACGAACACGCAGCCTTCGGCGGCGTGGTCCCGGAAATCGCCGCCCGCGCCCATATCTCCGTGCTCGACACGATCATTTCCGCCGCGATGGAAGAGGCCGGCGTCTCTTTCAACGACATCGATGCGATTGCCGCGACCGCGGGGCCGGGCCTGATCGGCGGCGTGATCGTCGGGCTGATGACCGCCAAGGCAGCCGCCCTTGCCGCCGGCAAGCCGCTGATCGCCGTCAATCATCTGGAAGGTCATGCGCTCACCGCGCGGCTGACCGACGATGTCGCCTTTCCCTATCTGTTGCTTCTGGTCTCGGGCGGCCACACCCAGTTCCTGCTGGTGGAAGGCGTCGGCGCCTACCGCCGGCTCGGCTCCACCATCGACGACGCGGTGGGCGAGGCCTTCGACAAGACCGCGAAGCTCCTCGGCCTGCCCTATCCCGGCGGTCCGGCGGTGGAAGCTGCCGCCGCCAGCGGAGACGCGACCCGCTTTCCCTTGCCGCGACCGATGCTCGACCGTCCGGGGATCGACCTCTCCTTCGCCGGACTGAAGACGGCGGTGCGCACCGCGGCCCACCGGGCAGCCCCTCTGGATACGCAGGCTGTTTCGGACCTTTGCGCCTCCTTCCAGGAGGCGGCGAGCGACGTGATCGGCGAAAAGAGCCGGCGCGCGCTTGAGGTTTTCGCCAGGGCCCACCCGGATGTCGCTCCGGTGCTGGTCGTGGCCGGCGGCGTCGCCGCCAATTCCGCGATCCGCGCCCGGCTGGACGGCGTAACCCGCACCGCCGGGGCGCGGCTCGTCGCACCGCCGCACCGGCTGTGCACCGACAATGCGGCCATGATCGCCTGGGCCGGCATCGAGCGGCTGCGGGCGGCGGCAACAACGGGCGAGACGGTGGACGACCAGAGCGTGTCGCCGCGGCCGCGCTGGCCGCTGGATGCAAATGCCGCCGGACTGGTCGGTTCGGGACGCAAGGGAGCCAAGGCGTGAGCGATCCGAGATTCTACGAAGGCGAGGTCTGCGCGGCACTGCCGGCCCGCTACGACCGGCTGAAGCACAAGGCCTATATCTATCTCACCGCCGGACGCGACCTTCTGGTCTTCCGCCAGCCGGACCAGCCCTATGTCGGCCTGCAGATCCCCGGCGGTACGGTCGATCCCGGCGAAAGCCACCTGGGCGCGGCCCTTCGAGAGTTTCACGAGGAAACCGGCCTTGCGGTCTCCCATGCGCTCGACACGCTCACCGAACAGCTCGTGCTGTTCGACAACGAGCTCGGGCGCGATATCCATTCGCGCCGGCTCTATCACGCCGCCATGCCGCTCGACGCTCCGGCCCGTCAACGCGAGCGCTGGGAACATTTTGAAATGACGCCGTCGGCCGGCGGCGACCCGATCCGCTTCGAGCTGTTCTGGATCGACATCGACACGGCGATCGATCAGGGCGCGGGCCGCTTCTTCACCGGCTTTCACGCCCCGCTCGCGGATCTGCGAGCGCGTCTGGAGGCGCGCCGATGACACCGGCGGAAGATCGAAGCATCGAGCGGATCGCGGTTCTGGGCGGCGGCGCCTGGGGAACGGCACTTGCGCTTGTCGCGGCACGCGCGGGCCGGGAGGTGCGCCTGTGGGCGCGCGATGCCGACACGGTGCGCAAGCTGAACGAGGACCATGCGAACCCGCGCTATCTGCCGGGGGTAACCATCGACCCGCCGCTCTTTGCAACGACCGACCTGGATACCGCCCTTGAGGGTGCCGAGGCCGTGCTGCTGGTGACGCCGGCGCAAACCACCCGCGCCATGGCCGAGGCTCTCGCCCCGCGCCTTGCGCCGGGAACGCCCGTGATCCTCTGCGCCAAGGGCATCGAACGCGACACGGGGCTGCTGCTTGGCGACGTGCTGCGCGAGGCGGCGCCCGGCGTCATGCCAGCCGTGCTGTCGGGTCCGAGTTTCGCCGGCGACGTGGCGCGCGGCCTGCCGACCGCGGTTACCATCGCCGCGTCCGACGGCGCGGTCGCCGAC